>JACQOI010000379.1 GCA_016202615.1 Betaproteobacteria bacterium | reverse complement strand
GCCGTGCATCTACCTCGTCGATTCGGGCGGCGCGCACCTGCCCAGCCAGGACGAAGTGTTCCCCGACCGCGACCACTTCGGGCGAATTTTCTACAACCAGGCCAACATGTCGGCGCGTGGCATCCCGCAGATCGCGGTCGTGATGGGCTCGTGCACCGCCGGCGGCGCTTATGTGCCGGCGATGTCGGACGAAACCATCATCGTGAAAAATCAGGGCACGATTTTTCTCGCGGGCCCGCCGCTGGTCAAAGACGCGACCGGAGAAATCGTGACTGCCGAGGAATTGGGCGGCGGCGACGTTCATACCCGCACCTCGGGCGTCGCCGACCACCTTGCCGACAACGACGCACACGCGCTCGAAATCGCACGGCGCGCCGTCGGTCACCTCAACCTCCTCAAGCCGGCGCCGCTCGACATGCGCGAGCCGCGCGAACCGCGTTTCGACCCCGCCGAAATGTACGGGGTGATCCCGGTCAACACGCGGCAGCAGTTCGACGTGCGCGAGATCATCGCGCGCATCGTCGACGGCTCCGAATTCGATGAATTCAAGGCGCGCTACGGCCCGACGCTCGTGACCGCGTTCGCGCACATCGCTGGGCACCCGGTCGGCATCGTCGCCAACAACGGCGTGCTGTTCTCCGAGTCGGCGCTGAAAGGCACGCATTTTATCGAGTTGTGCAGCCAGCGCGGCATTCCGCTGGTATTCCTGCAGAACATCACCGGCTTCATGGTCGGCAAGAAATATGAAGCTGGCGGCATCGCCAAGGACGGCGCCAAGATGGTGATGGCGGTCGCTTGCGCGCGCGTGCCAAAATTCACCGTCATCATCGGCGGCAGCTTCGGCGCGGGCAACTATGGCATGTGCGGCCGCGCGTTCGACCCGCGGTTCGTGTGGATGTGGCCGAACGCGCGCATCTCGGTGATGGGCGGCGAGCAGGCGGCGAATGTGCTGGCGCAGGTCAAGCGCGAGGCGCTCGAGAAAAGCGGCAAGGCGTGGAGCGAGGAAGACGAACGCGCGTTCAAGGAACCGCTCCTTGAGCAGTATGCGCGGCAGAGCAGCGCGTACTATGCGACCGCGCGGCTGTGGGATGACGGTGTGATCGATCCGCTCGAAACGCGCCGCATGCTCGCGCTCGGCCTTGCGGCGAGCCTCAACGCGCCGATCGAGAAGACGACTTTCGGCGTGTTCCGAATGTAAAGCTTAGACGTGCGTCTCTAGCGCAGCCAAACAACAACCCAAGCCAGGACTGGAACCAACATGACTCAGAAAGTGCTGTCGAATATCGACAAGGACGGCAACGCGACGATCGCGCTGAACCGCCCCGAGCTGCATAACGCGTTCGACCCCGAGATGGGCGCGCAGATGATCACCACGCTCAAGCAGCTCGAGGCCAATCCGAAGGTGCGCGCGGTGGTGCTGATGGGCCAGGGCAAGAGCTTCTGCGCCGGCGCCGACATCGAGCACATGCGCAAGAGCGCCAGGTTCACCAAGGAACAGAACCGCAAAGCGGCGTTTGCTTCGGCGCAAGTCTTCCACACGCTGTATGCGCTCAGGAAGCCGACGATCGCGCGCGTGCACGGCGCGGTGCGCGGCGGCGGCGTCGGGCTGGTCGCCGCGTGCGACATCGCGATCGGCTCGCGCGACGCCACGTTCCGGCTGTCCGAAGTGCGGCTCGGCATCTTGCCGGCGATGATCAGCCCGTATGTGGTGGCCGCGATCGGCGCGCGCCACGCACGCCGCTATTTTCTCTCCGGCGAGGAGTTCGACTCCGCCGAAGCGTACCGCATCGGGCTTTTGCACGACATCGTCGAATTCGATCAACTCAACCCGAGAATCGGTCACGTGCTCGCCGATCTGTATTGCGGCGGCCCGCAGGCGATCGTCGCGGCGAAGCGGCAGATCGGCAGGGTGGCGCACGCCGACATCACCGAGACCGTCGTCGAGGACACCGCCAACACCATCGCCGACATCCGGGCGACCGCCGAGGCGCAGGAAGGCCTGGGCGCGTTCCTTGAGAAGCGCAAAGCGGCGTGGATCGAGCCCGCTTCGCAGAAAAAGACGAAAAAGAAAGGTTAGCCGCCAAGCGTGCCGGGAAAAAATCAATTATGGAACCACAGATGAACACAGATGGACACGGATAAGAAAGAGGAAACTGTTGCCATAAAGAGGGCGAAAGGCAAAGTAAGTTTGCTTTCAAGGCCCATCTTCTTCGTGGAGCAGTCATTTGACGTTATCGGCGTTTATCCGTGTTCATCTGTGGTTCCATTTTTTGCTTTTCCTTTGAGTCCTTTGCGTTGAAGCTTTAGATGAACATCCCGAAGAAAGTCAAAATGGTCGAAGTAGGGCCGCGCGACGGGCTGCAGAACGAGGCGCAGACCGTGCCAACCTCGGTCAAGATTGAATTGATCGACCGCCTGACCGACGCCGGATTGCCGGTGGTCGAAGCCACCGCGTTCGTGTCGCCGAAGTGGGTGCCGCAGATGGCCGACAACGCCGAGGTAATGGCCGGCATCCGCCGCAAACCCGGCGTCGGCTATCCGGCGCTGGTGCCGAACCGCAAAGGGCTCGATGCCGCAATCGCCGCCGGCTGCGAAGAAGTCGTGGTGTTCGGCGCCGCGACCGAGGCTTTTTCGAAGCGCAATACCAACTGCACCATCGCCGAAGGCCTCGCGCGTTTCTCCGAAGTGTGCGCCGAGGCAATCGCCAAAGGCCTCAGGGTGCGCGGCGACATCTCGGTGTGCCTCGGCTGCCCGTACGAAGGCGAAGTCAGGCCGGAACAGGTGACGCGAGTCGCGCGCGAACTTTTTGCGATGGGCTGCTACGAAATCACGATTGCCGACACCATCGGCGCCGGCACGCCGGGCAAAACACACGCGGTGATCGAGGACGTCGTGAAATACATCCCGGTCGAAAACCTCGCCGGGCATTTCCACGACACCTACGGCCAGGCGCTTGCCAACACGCTCGCCGCGCTCGAGTGCGGCGTCGCCGCGTTCGACAGTTCGGTCGCGGGGCTCGGCGGCTGCCCGTATGCGAAAGGCGCGACCGGCAACGTCGCGAGCGAAGACGTGCTCTACATGCTCGACGGGCTTGGCATCGAAACCGGCGTCGACATGCGGAAACTGATCGCCGCCGGCGAGTTCATCTGTAATTTTCTTGGCCGGCCGACGCAGTCCCGGGTTGCGCGTGCAATGTCGGCAAAGACGGCGTGAAATCGCGGCAGGACATCGTGCGCCCGGGCAGGCCGAAACCCGCTTCGCCGTGCAACCGCATTTGCGTGATCGATGACAAGAGCGGCTGGTGCCGCGGCTGTCATCGCACGCTCGCCGAGATATCGCATTGGGAGAAGTACTCGCGCGCCGAAAAGTTCGCCGTGCTGAAGAAAATCGCGCTCCGCAAAGCCGCTGCTGCCGTCGAAAACTGATCCGCGTTACCGCAACCAACAGGAGTCAATGTCATGCCGTTATCACCGCCCGCGCCCCGCCAGCTCATGCATAACCGCGCCATCGAGTGCCGCGGTTACGAGCGTGCAGACGGTTTGTGGGACATCGAAGGCCATCTCGTCGACACCAAGACCTACGCCACGACCGCGCGCGACACCGGCCGTCCGCGCCAGCCCGGCGAGCCGGCGCACGACATGTGGCTGCGGCTCACCATCGATCTCGACATGTTAATCCACGACGCCGAGGCCGCGACCGACAGCGGTCCGTACATCACCTGCGGTCAAATCACGCCCAACTTCAAAGCCCTGAAAGGCGTCACCATCGGCGCCGGCTGGCGCAAGAAAACGCTCGCATTGCTGGGCGGCATCAAAGGGTGCACGCATCTGGTCGAGCTGCTCGGCCCGCTCGGCACCACCGCGTTCCAGGCCACCGGCCGCGCGCGCGACAAACACAACGCCGGCAAGCCGATTACCAAGAAGCCTTACCAGCTCAACTCATGCCACATCTACAAAGAGGACAGCGCGGCGGTCAAGGAGCGCTGGCCGAAGTTTTACACCGGCAAATAGTTGCGGCCACCTCACCGCGCGGCGTAATCTCGGCCTGAACACACGCCCCATCAACCGGTCAATTCAATCCCGGGGAAGCCGAGATGCGTCATGGCCCGCTGGTTGCCTTGTTTGTGATTCTGCTGATGGTCGCCGTCTCTTTCGTCGTCGGCACTTCGGGCGCACTGCCCGAGCGCGTCGCCTCGCACTTTGATGCCACCGGCCTCGCCAACGGCTACATGACACGTGACGGTTACCGCCTGTTCATGCTCGCCTTCAGCCTTGGCTTCCCGCTGTTGATGGTCGCGCTGATCTCGTGGCTGCCGCGGCTCGCGCCGGGTCTGACCAACATTCCGAATCGGGCTTACTGGTTTGCACCGGAACGGCGCGAAACAACGTTTGCCACTCTCGAGGCCTATGCGCTCCAGCTCGGCTGCCTGCTCACGGTCATGGCTGGCGGCGTGCACTGGCTGGTCATCCGCGCCAACGGTGTTGCTCCTCCCAGGCTGGAAAACGCGCCGTTCCTCGCGCTGCTCGGAGCGTTCCTTGCCGTTCTGACGCTGTGGATAGTCATGCTGCTGCGCCGTTTTCGCAAGACGCCTTATTCCAATTTGCGTTCAAGACAACAATAATTTTGTAGGGTGCGTTCCACGCACCATGACTGCCGGTGCGCACGGCGCACCCTACGCTATTTCATTTTTGATTGCGAAATGGAATTAACCGCAAGCAGTGTGCGCGCGTCCGGTCGTTACACAGCGCCCGCTTTGCGCAGCAGTTCAGCGAGCGCTTCGGCGATCTTGCGATAGCCTTGGGCGTTGGGATGTATCGGGTCGGACTTATACTCGGGCTTGTAGAGCACGCCGGTGACCGTCGCGCCGTCGTACGGGATTCCGAATTCCGTCGCGATGTCCTCGTAAAACTTGGGCGCGCTGGTGAGCAGCGCCAGACGCGGCACGCCGATCAGCACCGCGTGCGCACCGCTTGCCTTCACCTGGCGCACGATTGCGCGCAGATTGGCAATCGTTTCGGCTTCGCTGATCTTGCGCAGCATGTCGTTGCCGCCGAGGCAAACGATGACCAGCTTGGGCTTGTGTTCGTCCAGCACTTCGGGCAGCCGCTGCAAACTCTGTGCCGTTACCTCACCCGGCACGCCGGAACGCACCACCGTGCGCCCGATCAGCTGCGCCAGCACCGCCGGATAACTTTCGTGCTCGGCGGCGCCGGTGCCATAAGTCAGGCTGTCGCCGAACGCGACGATGACGTCGCCGGCACCGATTCTTGCAAGCTGCGGTACTTTGCCGCCGCAACCGGCAAGCAGCGCGGCCAGCAGCGGTACCATGAACCAATGCGCACGCATGATCAGGTGCATCTACCTCGCCTGAAGTCACGAATGATTGCTCTCGCTGCATTGTACCCGGAAATGCCGCTCACACCGCCGCCTGGATGTGTGCCAGCGCCGCAGAGGTAAAGTCCGCTGATGGGCGTGCGGTAGCGTGCCCACCCGGGTAGCGGCCGCATCCAGAGCGCCTGGTCGAGTGTGAGCTCCACGTGATGCGCCTGTCCCTCGGGAAAGCCATATGCGTCTTCCAAATCGCGTGGCGAGAGAACGCTTCGCTCGACGACCGCCGCGCCAACGTGCGGCACGTGTTGCGACAGGATTTTCACCACCAGATCGCCGAGCGCGGTGCGGCGCGCCTCATCCCATTCGCCATCGGCGAGCGCGTAAGGCGCGTACTGCACGTGTACATCGACGCGATGCCGGCCGTCTGCGCCGGCGCCGTCAGCTCGCGCCTCGAGGAACGGCGCTCGCGAGACGCGCCCGTACTTCGCGTCATCGTAAGCGCGCTCGATGAAGTCGAGCGACGGCGCCACGGCGAGCGCCGAGAACCCGGGCTCCCGGTCAAGCGCAAGCGTGACCCGGGCGACGACGCCCCGGCACCTGATGCGCCACACTGCGCGCACCACGTCCGGGTCGAGCCATCCGGGGTCCACGAGCGCAAGAAGCGTGCGCCGCGGATCGGCGCCGGAGACGACGAGCAAGGCGGGGATTTCCTCCCCACCCGTCAGCACGACGCCGGCGACGCCACACTCGCGCACGGTGATTCCCGCGACCTCGGCTCCGCGGCGAATCTCGATGCCGGGGAGTTGCGGCAACACGCGCCGAAGATTCGAGAGCGATGGCCGGAAAACGCCCACCGGGCTTCCCACGTGATGATGCAACAGCCGAAACGCTGTTCCGCCTGAGCGTGGTCCCTGGCGAAGATGCATGATGCCTGCCGCCCCGAGCACGGCCTTGAGCGCGTCGGCTTCGAACCAGTCGTCAAGCAGATCCGCAACCGACATCGGCAACAGGCGCAGCAGATCTTCGATCCCCTGCCTGCCGAGCCCTCGTACCCGAAGCGCGAGTGCGGCGAAGCGCGCGAGATTTCCAAGCTCACGGCCTACCGGGTCTGGCGGCGGCGCGGTGTAGAGCATCTCGAACAGGCGCGCGAGCCGCTTCATCCGCTCGCAAAACGCGGGCCAGGCCGCCGCATCGCGCGGGCTTATCCGCCGGATCGCTTCGACCGAGCGCGCCATGTCGTGCCACAACTCGAGCCGCCCGCCGTCGGCGAGCGGTACTGCGACCCACGGATCAGGACGATGGATCGCGAGACCCTGCCGCTCCAGTCCGAGATCGCGCACAATTCGCGGCGGGATCCAGCCGATCTCTGTCGCTGCGTCATCCGGCGCATTGCGTTCATCGAGAACCAGAACACGGCGGCCGGCCCGCGCAAGGTAATGCGCGGCGACCAGCTCGTTCACGCCGGCGCCGATCACGATCGCGAGCGAACTCACGGGCTACCCCCCGCGTTGCAGCAGATCAAGGCGACGACCCGGCTCACGCGCGGTTCCTCAGGATCGTCATCGCTGCGAGCCGGCCGGCCGCGCCCATGACGCCGCCGCCTGGATGCGTGCCCGAGCCGCACTGGTAGAGCCCGCGGATCGGCGTCTTGTAATTCGCCCACGCGGGCACCGGCCGCAGGAAAAACATCTGCTGCAACGTGAGCTCGCCCTGGAAAATGTTGCCTTCGCTCAAGCCGACGATGCGCTCGATGTCCGCCGGGGTGATCACCTGCCGGTGGAGAATCGCCGATTTGAGGTTGGGCGCATACTCGGCGAGCGTGTCGATGACCGCGTCGCCGAACGCCTCGCGCCGCGCATCGGTCCAACCGCCGTTTACGTGGTAGGGCGCGTACTGCACGAAAATCGACATCACGTGCTTGCCCGGCGGCGCCATGGCCGGATCGATCATGGACGGGATGACGATGTCGAGGTACGGGCGGCGCGAGAATTCCCCGTATTTGGCATCGTCGTAGGCGCGCTCGAGGTAATCGACGCTCGGGCTGATGGAAATCGCGCCGCGCAGATGCGGCCCGTTACCCGGCAGGCAAGTGAAGTTCGGCAACTCGCCAAGCGCGAGGTTCACCTTGCCGGAGCAGCCGCGGAATTTGAACCGGCGGATCGCCTCGACGAAGTCGGCGGGCAGCTGCTCCCCGCCCACGAGTTCAAGGAACGTCTGTCGCGGATCGGCGCCTGAAACCACGAGCTTGGCCCGTATCTCCTCGCCGCTTTCCAGTGCCACGCCCACCGCGCGGCCGTTCTCTACAGGAACGCGTGCGACCGGGGCATTCGTGCGGATCTCCGCACCGAATGCCCGCGCCGCGCCGGCGATCGCCGCGCTCACCGACCCGTTGCCGCCCTTGGCGAACCCCCAAGCACGAAACACACCATCGATTTCACCCATATAGTGGTGCAGCAGCACGTAGGCGGTCCCCGGCGAGCGCGGCCCAAGCAGCGTGCCGATGATCCCGCTCGCGGACTTCGTGGCCTTGAGCACCTCGGTCTCGAACCATTCGTCGAGGTAATCGGCCGCGCTCATCGTCAAGAGTTTCCATAGCGCGTGGAATTTCCCGGCGCCGAGGCTGCGAAAATGCCGGGCGAGCCGCGCAAGACTAGCGAGGTCGCGGGGCGCGAGCGAGGCCGGGTCGGGGGGCACCATGCCGAGGACGGGCTTCACGGCGCGCGCCATCTCGTGCATGAGACGGCCGAATTCTTCAACCGCCTCCGCGTCGCGCGACGAGTGGCGGGCGAGCTCACGGCGGTTCTGGTCCTGGTCGTTCCACTGCGCGAGGTAGTCGCCGTTAGGCAGCGGCGTGAGCGTGCTCTCGAGCGGCAGGATGTGCAGGCCGTGGCGCGGCAGCTCAAGCTCGCGAATGATCTCGGGCCGCAAAAGGCTCACCACGTACGAAAATACCGAGAACGTGAAGCCGGGAAAGATTTCCTCGCTCACCGCCGCGCCGCCGATCACCTCGCGCCGCTCGACCACGAGCACCCGCCTGCCGGCGCGGGCGAGATACGCGGCGCACACGAGCCCGTTGTGGCCGCCGCCGATCACGATTGCGTCGTAGGAAGTGGCCATCCTGTTCTTCTCACTGCACTCGGTTGGAGCTAGCTCCCGCCGCGAAGCCGCTCCGCGAGGTCTTCGTATATCGTCCGCCGAGGCCCTACGGCAACGATCCTGACGATGCGCCGCCCACGGTCGATCGCATATACGATGCGAAACCGCCTCACCTTGAATTTACGGTATTCGGCAAGCTCGCGCTCGAGTGGCTCGCCGCATCCCGGGTCGGCGGCAATGGCGCGTATCGCCTGCTTGACCCCGCGCTTTATGCTCGGTGGAAGGTAACGGATGGTTTCGGCAGCCGCGGGGGAAATGACAAGCTTCAGCACGTCCGCGCGCGCACGCGCTTTTTGATGCGTAGCGGCTCGCCGAACACGTCTTCAAAAGAGATCCCCTTGCCGCCTCTCGCAAAGTATCGCTCGCTGTCGCGGATCTGCTTCATCAGGCGTTGATCGCTCAGAACATTCAGCGTTTCCTTAAGCCGCTCGTACTCGTCGTAGCCCACCAGCACTGCGGCAGGTTTGCCGTTGCGGGTGACCACGACCTCTTCTTCGCGTTCCGCGACGCCGGTCACCAGTTCTGGCAACCGCGCTTTCACTTCCGAGATCGGCAAGGTTTTCGACATGGCAGGACTCCATCCGGATGAAACGAAATAACGGACCAGAATTCTGGTCCACCCCTAATTCTATTGCCGCAAACCGGCCGGGTCAACGCCGGCATTACTACGCCCGCTTGCGTTCGGGGTTGAAAAACGGTTTCTTTACGATGTGAGCCGCGGCGCGCTGGCGCCGGTGCTCCACAGTGATCTCCATTTCCACTCGCGTGCCCGGAGCGGCCCAGCGGGAACGCACATGCGCGAGCGCGATGTAACGCTTGAGGAGCGGCGACCAGCCGCCGCTGGTCGCATACCCGACCTGATCGCGGCCGGCATACACGGGCACGCTCGCGCGCCAGGCGGCGGTCGGAAGCCGCGGCGCAAGCCCGACCTCGGCGTAGAGCCGTTCCAGCGCGTCCCACTCCAGATCGAGCCCCACGAACTGCCACTGCGGCCCGCGCCGCGCCTCTTGGGCGAGCGCGTTCTTCCCGACAAAGCGCTCCTTCTCCAGGTTCACGGTCCATCCGAGGTCGAGCTCGAACGGAGACGACTTCTGGCTCTCGCTCAACGCCTTGCGTGCCGGGATGTAGTCCACGTCGCTGAGCATCAGTCCCGCTTCAATCCGCGCCACGTCGAGCGCGAGCATCCCCGCGGGCGTGATCCCGTACGGCGTGCCGGCCTCGATAAGCGCGTCCCACAGGGCAAGCGCGTGTTCCACGTCGATCCAGATTTCGTAGCCCAGATCGCCGGTGTAGCCGGTGCGGGAGATCGTGACCGAGGATCCCCGCAGCTTCGCTGCGGTGATCCTAAAATATTTTAGATCGGACAGATTCGTATCAGTCAGCGTCTGGAGAATTTCGCGCGAGGCGGGCCCCTGGAGTGCAAGGGCGGCGACGGATTCTGACACGTCGTCGATTGCGGCTTCATGGCCCACGGCGTTATCCTCCAGCCAGCGCAGGTTGGCGTCGGCCGAGGTCACGCGGAACGTCTCCTCCTCCAGCCGGGCGATTGTGCCGTCGTCGAGCACTTTCCCGGCGGCGTCGCACCAAGTCGTATAGAGCACCTGTCCCACCGCCGAGCGCGCGATATGGCGCGTCATCACGCGATCGAGGAGGCGCGCCGCGTCTTTTCCCCACACCAGATATTTGTACAGCGGCGAGACGTCGAACAGCGCGGCCGAGCTCCTGATCGCGTGGTACTCCCGCTCATGCGAGAGCTCGTAAGAACTCGCGACGACGTAGCCGGCCCAGCGCCGCCACGCGTGGCTCAGGCAAAGCGGCGCGGTGCGCGCGTGGAACGGCGTGGTCTTCAGCATGGCGCGCCGTCAACGGATGGGAAGATCGTTGCGCCTTCCCGCGTCAGCTCGTGCGTCTTGGACCCGGCGGCAGCGAGATAACACACGCAGACCAGGCCATGGTGGCCATCGCCAATGATAACAGCGTCGCAGCGCAGGGCCTGGGTCATGGTCGATGTGGGCGTCGTTGGTTCCCGTCGGCACGTATTGCGCCGACGGCGTTATATTACAGGACGCAGCCGTGGTGTCGAACGATTAGCCGCGGTTCACGGTCTCAGCGACATGCACCGGAAAAGTGGATTCGGATTGGCGTGCGCGCTGCTCGCCGCGGCGCTCGCCGGCTGTGCGGCAGTCGCAACGCAGGTCACGCTGCTCGATCCCGCGCAAAAGTTCGCGCCGACCGAGCGCGTCGCCATCCTGCTCGATTTTCCGGCGCAGCCGCACCTAAAAATCGCGCTGATCGAAGCGCAAGGCATGGTCGGCGGCAGCGAGTCCGAGCTTTTTGAGGACGCGCGCAAGAAAGCGCAGGCGCTCGGCGCCGATGCAGTGGTCAGGTTGGAAGTGATCTCGGTCTATCAGCCGCCGGTGCGCGTCTACGACCCGTGGTTTGGCTATCCGTTTTACCCGCGCTATCGCTACCCCTACCGGCCGTTCTACATGTTTCCGTACGCCTACGGCCCCTACCCCTCCAGCGAATACCGCTGGGTCGGCGGCGGCAACGTGCAGACGCTGAAGGCGGTCGCGATCAGGTACTCCACCGCAGCCAGCGAACCGCCGGCCCAATGATCGCCACCCTAAAGAAACATCTCGGGATTGGCGCGCCGGTGGGGATGAATCTGGGCACTGGCATGAAGCCGTCGGGTAGAGCTCTCCAGCCGGCCTCGCTTTTGCGACATTGGATCGCCACCAGAAATGGAGCCTCGCCGCCCAATGGGTGTAAAATGCTCGGCAATCACATTCGGTGCAAGATTATGACAGCAACAACGACCGCGCGGCGACCGGCAACCAACCGCGCCGGAGCACGCGAAGCAACGCCGGCCCCGAAATCGACTGCTTACGGGCGGGCTGTGCTGCGTGCCATTGACCGCATGAAGGCTGCCGGTCCGTGGAAATTCGCCCCGAAATCGAGTGACCGCTACTTCAAGCGGTGAAGTACCTGCTCGATACCTGCATTGTCGAAGCGCTCCTCAAAGCGGAACCCGGCCACGAGAACATTCGCGACCGCATCGCCATCACTCCGCGCGGTTCCCTGGTAATTTCCGCCCTCACTGCGGTAGAAATCTGGACTGGCATCACCGGCGCG
>JACQOI010000364.1 GCA_016202615.1 Betaproteobacteria bacterium | reverse complement strand
GAATCGGACATGAACCTGATCAACAATTTTCTGTTTATCGCCTTGCCGTACGTCGCCATCGTGGTCTTTCTGGTCGGCGCCATTTACCGATACAGGGCGACCGGATTCAAGTACTCGTCGCTGTCCTCCCAGTTCCTGGAAGGGGGCGGTATTTACATATTCGCGGTGCTTTTTCACTGGGGAATATTGATAGTGTTCCTTGGACATCTGATCGCTTTCCTGATCCCGGACGTGATCCTGGCGTGGCACAGCAGCGCGGTGCGCCTGATCGCCGCTGAGATAGTGATCTTCACGTTCGGGCTCGGCGTCCTGATCGGATTGGCCGGGCTTTTCATCCGGCGAATCTCGCACCCCCGCCTTCGGGTGGTGACCAGCCGGATGGACATCGTGATTGAACTTCTGCTGCTTGCGCAAATCGTCCTCGGGCTCTGGGTTGCGTTGGGATATCGGTGGGGATACTACTGGTTCGCGGCGGATCTGTCGCCGTATCTGTGGTCGATCGTGAAGTTGAGTCCGCAGATCGAAGCGGTCAGCGCCATGCCTTTGGTGATCAAGGCCCATATCGTCTGGGCCTTCGTCATTTTGGGAATGATTCCGTTTACCCGTTTGGTGCACTTCCTGGTGGCGCCATTTCATTACATCTGGCGTCCGTATCAACGAGTCGTGTGGTACTGGGATCGTGCGCGGATCCGCGACCCGAAGACGGCATGGTCCGAGACCCGTCCGAGGAACAACTGACCGTCATGGACTTGCGAAAACTGAATCGGATCGATCCTCTGCGGAAGCAACCGGAGAGGGGCCTGGACGGCGGGCAGGATTTGTCGCCCATGGATCCTCCGGACGCCTACGCGCCGCCAAGCGTGGTGCCGGTGCCTGCGGCGGCGCTGCATCCGTTTCTCAGAAAGTTCAGGGATGAACATGTTCCCTTGATGGAGGAGGTGAACGCTTTTGAGGAGGCGATCCTTTCGATTCAGAAAACCGGATTCACCAAGGAATCGGACGCCAAGCTGAGGCACTTCTTCCATTTTTTTGATCGGGAGTTTACCCCTCACAACCGGCGCAAAGAGGCAGCCCTGTTTCCCTTGCTGCACGAGCGGCTGATTGCGGACGGCGAGCATGGCAAGGGAAAGATTCCCACCACGGCGATCGACTTGATGGAGAATGAACACGCCAAAGCCATGCAGCTGGCCGCGGTGGTCGTGAATTTCCTGGGGCTGGCTTTTCGTCTTCCGGATGAAAGATCAAGGCTGATCGTGCTGGATGCCGCGCTCGAACAGGGCAAGAACCTGGTCGAGTTGCTGCGCCTTCATATTTTTCGCGAGGACAACGTGGTCTGCTCCCTGGCTCATCGGTTGATCTCCAGGGCCGAGTTCGACGAGATGCAGTCACGGGCGGCGGCGGCGAGAAAACCGAGCTAGTGTAGCGCGTCGAAAGTCTTGGCACATAGCGAGCGAGGTAGCGCAGGCGCCCTCGCCTGCCAAGCGCCGCGCCAGCAGCCGAGGCGGCTGCGCTACCGCACGGCGCAGCTCGCGGAAATAAGTCGCGCTACTTTGGACGCACCACACTAGTCGCGACAGTAACAAGGGAGCGTTGCATGAGCCAGTATGCCGAACAGGCCTCCTGCGAACCCGTCTGCAGCGATGCCATGAAACAACTGCTTACCCGCCACTCGGTTGGCCCCAAACATTTGGCGCCCCCGGCCCCCACCGAGGAACAGGTCTGGCTTGCGGTTTTGTCTGCGCTCAGGGCTCCCGATCACCAGAAACTGCTGCCGTTCCGCTTTGTCTTGATCCCGGACGACGCACGGCTATTGCTGGGAGAGCTCTTCGCCGATTTTGCGCGCAAGAGCGGCAAGTCTGATGAAGAAATTGGCGTGGAGCGTAACCGCGCGATGCTGGGGCCTCTGCTCGTGGCCTTTGTAACTTGCATCGAGAAAGACCACCCCCGGGTACCGCCGCATGAGCAATGGCTGGCCGCGGGCGGCGCGCTTTCCAATTTTTTGACAGCGCTCCATATCATGGGCTTCGGCGCCAAGATGCTTAGCGGCCGGAAGGCTGCAGACCCCGTTATCTGCGATGCCTTCTGCGAACCCGGAGAAACCCTCGTCGGATGGATAGCCGTCGGCACCGCGTCCAAAGCACCGCATCCGCGCCATAACGACAATCCGGACGCGATTCTGCGCCGCTGGCAGCCGCCCAAAAGACTTACGGGCGCGCCACAGAACTGAACCGGGCCGCCCCTCACCACAGCCGACGCTGGAAATTCCGCGCGTATCCGCATGAAAGCTACCGACATGCTCATGGCAGAGCACAGGGTCATCGAAGGTGTGCTGGATACGCTCGAGCAAGGCGCTCAGAAGCTGGCGTCCGGTTCGGCCATACAGCCGGGTTTCTTTCTCGATGCCGCTGACTTCATCCGAGGCTACGCCGATAGTCGCCACCACAAGAAGGAAGAAGGCGTGCTGTTCAAGGCGATGGTCAGGCATGGCTTCCCCGAAGATCAAGGCCCGATCGCCGTCATGCTTGCCGAGCACGAGCAAGGGCGGGCATTTACGCGGGCGCTGAGAGAGGCGGCACAAAATCTTCAGCGGGGAGAGCCGAGTGCGCGTGAAGAGGTGATCATGAACGCGCTGGCGTATGTTTCCCTGCTAAGGCAACACATTCAGAAGGAAAACAACATCCTGTTCCGGATGGCGGACAACGTGATCCCGCAGTCAGAGTACGCGGAGATCGAGGCGGGGTTCGCGAAAGTCGAACGGGAAGAGATCGGTTCCGGGGCTCACGAGAAATACGAAGCCCTCGCCAACGCGCTTAGCAACCAGTTGCAGCCGTAACCGCGCAATCGTGAACCTCGGAAAGCATGGCTAACCATCCGATGGCGACCGGTGCATTGAAGGAGTTCATTCGGGGGGAAACCGAAAGAATTCTTCGCGACTGCACGGAGTGCGGAAAGTGCTTCGAAGCGTGCCCCATGAGGCAATACAGCGCACCGCTGACCGATGCCGAGCCGGGCGTCGCGGCCGCAGGCATTCTCTCCATCCTTCGTGGAGAGCACAGCACCCCTCAAGCATTGGGTTGGGTCTCGGTATGCATGCACAGCGGGATGTGCGTGCCTGCCTGCCCCGAAAACGTCAATCCCAAGATGATGGTTCGCATCGCTCGCATGATTGCTTCCGGCGGCTTGGGCGGTCCCAGGCAAATTTCGACACGCAACGACCGGGATTACTTCGATCGGATTCGGGCATTCGCCAAGCTGCAATTGACGGAAGAGGAAATCGGGAACTGGTTGTAGGGAACGGGCCCAAGGAGCGCACGATGAGCGGGCGGATTACGTTTTGGTACGGTTGCAATGTATTGCGGCATGGCGACATTATCCACATTTGCGTCGACATTCTGGGACGTCTTGGCTTCGACGTGCGGCTGGCCGGCGGCCCGGATTACTGCTGCGGCAACGGGAAGGACGCGAACCTGACCGCTGCGGATGGCATGGCCAACCGCACTGTGACGAAGTTCAACAACTTCCAGCGTGACCAGGTCGTTGCGTGGTGCCCCTCGTGTCATACGCACATGACGGATTTTATGGGACAGGCATACAAGACCGGGTTTTCGCTCGACCATCTCGTTAATGTGCTCTACGAGCATCGTGACGCGTTGTCTGCCTTCCTGAAACATTCCGTGCCGATGCGCGTGCTGCTGCACAAGCACATGGGCTTCAACGGAAAGGTGGAAGTTAATGCAAAGGTGCCTGTCCTGCTCCGGCTTATCCCCGGTATCGAAGTCATCGAGGATGGCTACGCCGCCCCGGGATATCAGTGTTTGATGCTTGCAACAGTCCTCCCGGCGATGGAAGACATGGTTGCCCGGACCCTGCGACTCGCCGATCGACATCATGCCGATGCCGTTGTCACGGTCTTCCACCAGTGCCATCGCGCACTGTGCGGGCTCGAGGGCGAGGTAGGCACGAAGGTTTTCAATTATGTTCACCTCCTCGCGCAGTCGATGGGGCTCAACTACCCCGACGAGTACAAAGAATGGAAAAAATCCGGTCCGCGCGCCAGGACCCTGATCGGCGAGCCGCGCATCGCAAAAGTCGGCGTGCAATTCTTCGAGCGCGCCGTGCTCCCGGAGCTTGTGAAACGCACGGTTGGCTTGAGTCCAAAGTCGAAGGATCGAAACAAATAGCTTGTCGCGCGGGAGGGAATGTCATGGACTCGCTAATTGAAGAACATCGGATTACAAACGTCGCTGCGCTGGAACGCCTTTACGGCGCGCCTGCGGGAGCTGCCGTGGAGAAAGAGATTGATTACATTCACCCGCATTACCGGGCACTGATTGCGGCGTCCCCGTTTGTGGTCCTCGCAACCGGTAGCCCGGACGGACTCGACACTTCCCCGCGCGGCGATGCAGCAGGGTTTGTCATGGTCGAAGACGAGAAGACGTTGTTGGTTCCGGACCGGCGCGGCAATAATCGCGTGGATAGTCTGCCCCGCCTGGGCACGATGCTCGCCGATATCAGTCAGTCCCGGATAAACGGGGAAAATTATGACCGCGGCCTGTATGAGCGTTTGAAAGCGGCGCTTTACTGAGAGCCGGTAACCTGATGAAACACGCGTTGCGCCCGCGCCACCAAAACGTATCTATCGCACCGGGTATGGGATCATTTTGTTATTCCATTTCAAAATCAAAAAAAGCATTAATTGGAGTAGGGTGCGCTTGCGCACCATCCGGCAATCGGTGCGCAAGCGCACCCTACACCGAAAATAATGTAACGCTTAAAGTGGAATTGGAATTAAGGCAGGCGGGAGCGCAGCAGGCGCAAAACGTCGCGCGGTGTCGGCAGTGACGGTTTGAACTCCAGCGCATCGAGCGTGTTCTTCACCAACAATCCGAGCTCGGTGTCGCCTTCCATCACCAGGCGGCGGCTGAAGAACAACGTGTCGGGGTCCTCGCGGCGCAGCGCGAGCGCCAGGAAATCCTGCGCCGTCGCCGTCAGCGTGAGATCGGGGTTGGCCGCACCGGACGGCGCAAAGCCGCGGGCTGTCACGCGCAACGTGAGCGTCACGCCGGCATCGCTGACGTGCAGCCGGATCAGCTTGCCGGCGAATTCGGGATGCGCAACGGCGCCGAGCGTCTCGCCCACCTGCAGCGTGAGCGCGGCGGCGAACACCGCCGACGCCGGGTACTGCGGCAGCCGCGACAGCAGCCGGCGCACGGGATCAGGTAGCGGCGGCAGCTTCATCGTTCCTCGCTTCGGGTAGCGCGCGGCGCGGCACGAATTTCATCACTTGCGTGGCGAGTCCCGCATCGAGCCGCGCCTCGGCCTGGAAGGTTCCCGCGTACGCCTGCTCCTCCTGCTGCAGTTCGTAGCAGTTCGAGCCGCTGATATCCATCAGCAGCGCGGGCACGCCGGCCTCGGCAAACGCGCGATAGCGCTTAATGAAAAAGTTACTGCAGCACATGCCGACATAGGCCTCGACCTGCTTTGCCTTCATCGCTGTGAGCGTGGCGACCAGGTGCTCGTAATTGGTGATGGTGGTGACTTGCATGTTGCGCTCGCGCGCGAGCGCGTAGGCGGTGCCGACCTCGCACAGTCCGCACTCGGTGCAACCGTCGCGCTGGCGCCATTCGCACCACGTCGGCTTGGCGCAGTACGGCACCAGCATTACGCTCGCCTTGCCCAGCACCGCGGCGGAATCGAGCCCTGCTGCGCCGGCGAACGGCATCAACGCGTTGGCCTGGGCCGCGCCGAGCCCGCATTGCTGCGCGACCCGGCGCTTGTCGACGAGTTGCAGCAGCAGTTGTTCGATGTCACCTGCGCCGAACCCGATCGCGTCCAGCCTGTGCCGTTGCACGAAGTCGGCGATGCGGCCGCCGAGCTGCGCCAGCGGCAGGCCCTCGAGCGCGCGTTGCAGCTCGACGCAGAAGTCGGCCGGCTCGAGATGGGCGTCGGTGGCGAATTCAACGCCGCGCAGGCGCGTTCCGAGCGGCGCGAAATCGGCGCGCACGCGCAGCGTGCCGCCGGCGGTTCTGATGAGCGCTTCGATCTTGCGCTCCCCGCTGTCGTCCCAGACGATGGACTGTACGAGCGCTCGTTCCGCGGCGAATTGCTTGGACGATGGTATATCGATCGGCGCCGCGTCAACGCCGCCATGCAACTGCAGTTCGAGCCGCTTCGCGATGCCGTTCATCAGGGCGGTCTTGAGGACGGCGATCGGCAGCGGGTCGCCGCGACACGCGTTCACGGCGGTCAGCCGCTCGCGCGCGGCGGCGAGGCCGTCGGGCGAGAGTTTCTCGGTCGGGATGCGCAGCGCCTTGAGCATGGTTTCGACGTCGGCGTCGAGCAGCACGCTGCCGTGCAGCAGCACCGCGTCACCGCGCTGCGCGACAAATACCGATGCGATTTTCCTGCCGCCGACCTCGACGTCATTGGGGGATTTGGTGGTTGCGGCAATGCCGAGCTGCCTCAGCCCCGCCGCGACCGCCGCGCTGCCGCGCTCGAGCAGTTGCGCCAAAGCGAGATCGCGCCATGCAACGGGCCGCTGCACGATCAAGCTGAACCCGAGCTGACCGGAATCGAGATACAACGCGCCACCGCTGGTTGCGCGGCGCACCACCTCGATACCGCGCCGGCGGCAGTAATCAACGCGCAGCTCGCGGTCGAGCGCCTGATGCCGGCCGATGCTCGCCGTCGGCTGGCTGAGGTGAAAACGCAGCACGTCGCCGCAGCGCCCGTCCGCCCGCGATTCGAGCCACGCGCGGTCCGTGGCGGCGTTGTGGCCGCCGCCGGCAAGGCCGGTATCCACCACCCGGACGAAGGTAGACGGCGGCGTCATGCTTCCACAGTCCGGTATGACGCAGCAACTTGATCGAGCCCAGGTTGGCCGTGCCAGTAACCATTGCATGCCCCATTGGGCATCAGGCTCTCCAGTTGCCGCGCCGCCAGGTCTGCGGTTATTAGCCGTTCCAGGCGTTGCCGGAACAGTTTGACGATCTCGAAGGTGTTTGCAGACTGGGGGCTGATGCGCAGCGCGTCGACGCCGAGCTGCGACAGTTCATCGAGCTCGTGTATCAGATTGCAGGTGCGCGCGGATTGCGTCTGGGTGCCGTTGAGAGCGAGAAACGGCTGGCCTTCGCGCGTTGCGAGCGCCATGCCGTCGGGATAGTCGATGCAGCGGAACTCGCAATTGTCCTTGGACAGATTGTGACGGCGCGCGGTGAAGCAGCGCGCGGAGAAAGCGAGCGGCAGGCGTCCGTAGCCGAATACCTCAGTCGCCATCGCCGCCGGGCGGTGCTGCTGCAGCGCGCGCAGGCTTTCGCGTGACAGCTCGACCGGCATCACCCAGCGCTGCGCGCCGAGTTCCGCCAGCAGCGCGAGCGTTTGCGGGTTATAGACGTTGAGATGAAGGCCGGCGACGAACGGCGCTTTGTTCGCCAGCAGATGCACCGCGCCCATGTCGTTGGCCTCGACCATGAAGCCGCCGTTGGCGGCGATCCTGCGCAGCGTTTTGAGATCGGACTCCGATTCGATCAGCGCTTGCGTCGACAGCACCACTTCCTTGCCGGCATCAGTGAGCCGCTGCGCGAGCTCGAGCCAGTCGCCAAGGCGCAGCTCGTGGCGCCGCGAGCACACCACTTCGCCGAGATAAACGATATCGAGCGGCGCCGCGGCGGCGGCGGCGTAGAACTCGAATACGCGGTCGCGCGGCCAGTAGTAGAGGATGGGTCCCAGCGCGAGCTTCATGCCGTGTTCATTTCCATGGCCGGTGATAGGCGCCGAGCGTCTGCTGCTGGCCTTCGGACATCTTGCGCAGCGCATCGTTCCACGCCGGCCTCACCGCGAAGCGCGCCGGATTCGTTTGGCAGGCGTCAATCGCCTCGCGCCAGGTGCGCGTCACCTGCGCGACGTAGGCGGGGCTGCGCTGCCGGCCTTCGATCTTGACCGCGGCGACTCCGGCCGCAACGAGCTCCGGTATCAGCTCGAGCGTATTGAGGCTTGCCGGTTCCTCGATCGCGTAGTAAGTCTCGCCGTCCACCGCAAAGCGTCCCTTGCACAGCGTCGGATACGCCGCGTTCTCGCCCGCCGCGTAGCGGTTGATCAGGATGCCGTTGAGCCGGGTTTCGAGACCGGCCGGCGTTTGCTGCCAGCGCACCGCCTTGGCCGGGGAGCACGCGCCGACCGTGTTCGGCGATTCGCCGGTCGCGTACGACGACAGCGCGCAACGTCCCTCGACCAACACGCACAGGCTGCCGAAGCCGAATACCTCGATCTCGGCCGGCGTGCCCGCGATCACCTGTCTGACCTGCGCCAGTGACAGCACCCGCGGCAGCACCGCGCGCTTGATCCGGAAACGCCGGTGATAGAAATTGATCGCTTCGTAGTTGGTGGCCGAGCCCTGCACCGAGAGGTGCAAACGCAAGTGCGGATAGGTTGTGGCCGCATACTGCATGAGCCCGGCGTCGGCAATGATTACCGCATCGACTTCAAGTTCGGCGGCGCGGTCAACCGCGCGCCGCGCACGCTCCCAGCCGGCAAGCTGCGGGAACGTATTGAGCGCAAGAAACACCTGCCGTTTTCTTGCATGCGCGTAGCGGACGCCCTCGCGCGCGCTGGCAGGGTCGAAATTGAGCCCCGCGAAATTGCGCGCATTCGTGTCGTCGCGAAAGCCGATGTAAACGCAATCGGCGCCGTTATCGATGGCGATCTTGAGCGCGGGCAAGCTGCCCGCCGGACACACGAGATCCATGCCGGAAATACTCTAGCAGCCTGTCGGACTTTGAGAATCCGATAGGCTGCTAAAAGCAAAATCGCCCCATTTTTTCTGAATAATAATGTCTAATTCCACAGCCAATTCGCCTCGGTCAGCCCGCAGGAACGACGGTTCGACGTTTCCTTGACAGCACTTTCGCATTCGTTCCCGGGGCGGTTTTGCCTCAGGAGTTTGTCGGGCTCAAGTCCGACAAACTCCTAGGGGAACTTCATTGCGTGCGTTCGAGGGACGTCCAGCCCCACGCATCTGTCAAACCGCAATCATGCCCGTATGGGGTGGGAGATCAATGACATAGATCAAAAAACGGGCGATTGCCTAGGAGTTTGTCGGACTAAGCCCCGACAAACTCCTAATGCAAAACCGGTGCTGGTGGAATTGCGGAAGAGGACAACAGATAGCTGTCAGCGCCGGTATCGGGGCACTATTTCTTTTTTAAATCCCTCGCGATAAGTAATTTCCAGAACGTGTTTGTCCGTCGCGGCGGCACGGGCGTTTGCAGAAAGGGCGTTCTGGATTTCGGGCGTCAAGTGGCCAATCGCGTCGCCTGAAATGCCGAAGCCAACGCAATTTGTTTTGCATTCGACGTAAAAAATTGGGCGATCGCCATGAAGCTCAAATTTTCCTGTGCCTTTGCATAAGGGGCACGGCATCGGGCCGGAATTTTTCCGCGGTATTTGCAAATCGATCTCCCAACGGCTGTTCCGAGCCTCCGGCGTTGGCCCCGTTTGAGTAACGGGGCTACGGATAACTCACAGCGGGGCACCCCGCGCGCTTTTTACCCTTCACGCCTCGCCCCTCACGCCTCACCGCTCTTATTCGGGCAGTTCGCCCGAGTGCAATCGACGTAAAGATAAAGCGAATGCTCGTGGATCGTAAAGCCGCGTTCCCTGGCGACCGCGGCCTGGCGCTTTTCGATGGCTTCATCGTAGAACTCTTCAACGCGGCCGCATTGCAGGCACACCAGGTGGTCGTGATGGCCGCTCTGGTTTAGCTCGTAAACCGCCTTGCCGCCTTCGAAGTGGTGACGCACCAGCAGGCCCGCCTGCTCGAACTGCGTCAGCACGCGATACACCGTCGCCAACCCGGTGTCGGTGCCTTCCTTGAGCAGTATTTTGTAGACGTCTTCGGCCGACAGGTGCCGCACCGTGCTTTTCTCGAACAGCTCGAGGATGCGCAGCCGCGGCAGCGTCGCCTTGAGGCCTATGGTTTTGAGATCGCTGGGGGAACTCATGCGCGCGCGCCTGACGTCGTATAAAAGACTGCGTTATCATACTGTGTTTCAGCCGAACACTGTGCGCGAAAGGCCGGACGGCCGATTGGGCCCAGGAGTTTGTCGGACTTGGCTTCGACAAACTCCTGGTGAGTTTAGTATGGGTAGTCAGCCGGTTTTGCTTTTAGCAGCCTGTGCGGACTGTTAAGTCCGACAGGCTGCTAGAATCGAGCGAATGCGAAAACTTCTGATATTGCTGGTGGTGTCCGTGCTCGCAGGCTGCAAGCAGATGCCTGACGTCCCTGCTGTCATTTCGCCCTACAAGGTCGACATCCAGCAGGGCAACGCCGTGACGCAGGAGATGGTTGCCAAGCTGAAAGCCGGCATGACGCGCGCGCAAGTGCGTTTTGTGCTCGGCTCGCCGCTAGTCGTCGATCCGTTTCGCACCGACCGCTGGGATTACGTCTACATGTATCAGAAACAGGGCAAAGAAACGCAGCGCCGCCGTCTTACGGTGATCTTCGAGGGCGACAAACTGGTGCGCGTCGAAGGTGACGTGGTGCCGGCGGACACCACGCGGGAGACGGAAAAACCGGCGGAGAAACCCCCGCTGGCGGCAACGCCGGCGGCCAAACCCGGGGGTACGGCCGCCGACAAACCAGCGGCGGCGATACCCGCGGTGGCGAAGCCTGTCGAGAAACCTGCCGCGGCTGCCGAAGCGCCGAAGACCGACGCGGCAAAAACCGACGAGAAAAAAGAAAAACCGACGGAGAAGGGATTCTTTGGCAGAATGCTGGAGAAGATCGGCTTTTAGGCGCTATTTCCAAATCAGGTTGGAACCGCCGATGAACGCGGATAGGAACCCGTTCACCCCAACGATCAGCTTTTAATCGGATTTCAGATGGCGACATTGAACATAGCGGTGGCAGGAAGCTCGGGGCGCATGGGGCGCGCGCTGCTCGAAGCGGTATTGCACGGCGCCGACATGCGTCTCGGCGCCGCGCTCGAGCAGCCCGGGAATGCGCACTTGAAGAAAGACGCTGGTGAACTGGTCGGCGCCCCATGCGGTCTTGCCGTCAACGCCGACATCGAGAACAGCATCCGCGGCTGCGACGCGCTGATCGATTTCACCCGGCCCGAGGGCACGCTCGCGCATCTCGCGGCGTGCCGCAAGCTCGGCGTGAAAATGGTGATCGGCACCACCGGCTTCAGCGACGGGCAGAAGAAGACCATCGCCGGCGCGGCGCGCGACATTGCGATCGTGATGGCGCCCAACATGAGCGTCGGCACCAATCTGGTGTTCAAGCTGTCGGACATCGCGGCGCGGGTGCTGAACGAAGGCTACGACGTCGAAATCATCGAAGCGCATCACCGGCACAAGGTCGACGCGCCGTCGGGCACCGCGCTGCATATCGGCGGGATCATCGCCCAGGCGCTCGGCAGAAATCTCGCCGAGTGCGCGGTTTACGGCCGCAAAGGCGTGACCGGCGAGCGCAAGGCGTCGACCATCGGTTTCGCCACGGTGCGCGGCGGCGATATCGTCGGCGACCACACGGTGCTGTTTGCCGGCACCGGCGAGCGTGTCGAGATTACGGTGAAGGCCGGCAGCCGCGCGACCTACGCCCAAGGGGCCCTGCGCGCCGCGCGCTATCTGGCCGGCAAGAAAAACGGTCTTTTTGACATGCAGGACGTGCTGGGACTGCGTTAGATCGATCGCCTGTTTCCGGCGCTTAATCAGCAGGTTAAATTGTCGAACCCGCGTTGAAGGCGAGGCGCGTTTCGCGTATAATTATCGTTTCTGAAGCGGGATGGGCCGACGGCCTGTCCCGCTTTCCGTATCTACTCCCGGGAGCGCGACGTGTCGCAACGCCAGCCAGCCATCCTCGTACTCAGAGATGGCACGGTTTTTTGCGGCTCGTCGATCGGCGTTGCCGGCACGGCGGTCGGCGAAGTGGTGTTCAACACCGCGATGACGGGCTATCAGGAAATCCTGACCGATCCGTCGTACTGCCGCCAGATCGTCACGCTGACTTATCCGCATATCGGCAACACGGGCATCAATCCCGAGGACGTTGAGTCGGGCCGAGTGTATGCCGCGGGACTCGTGATCCGCGACCTGCCGCCGCTCGCCAGCAACTGGCGCAAGACGCAGGAGCTGGCGTCGTATCTGCGCGAGCAGAATGTGGTCGCGATCGCCGATATCGACACCCGCAAGCTCACGCGCATCCTGCGTGAAAAAGGCGCGCAGGACGGCTGCCTTATGGCGGGCAGGATCGACGAAGCGGCGGCGCTCAAAGCGGCGTGCGGGTTTCCCGGTCTTGCCGGCATGGACCTCGCCAAGGTCGTCAGTTGCGATAAGCCGTACGCCTGGAATGAAACCACGTGGGCGCTCGGCCAGGGCTACGGCCGCCAGGAGCAGTCGAAATTCGATGTCGTCGCGTTCGATTACGGCATCAAGCGCAATATCCTGCGCAAGCTTGCCGCGCGCGGCTGCCGGCTCACCGTGATTCCCGCGCAGAGCACGGCGCAGGATGCGCTCGCGCGCCAGCCCGATGGCGTTTTCCTGTCGAACGGCCCGGGGGACCCCGAGCCGTGCGATTACGCGATTCGCGCGATCCGCGAGCTGCTCGACAGCGGCGTTCCGATTTTCGGCATTTGTCTCGGCCACCAATTGCTCGGGCTCGCGAGCGGCGCGCGCACCGTCAAGATGAAATTCGGCCACCATGGCGCGAACCATCCGGTGCAGGACCTCGATACCGGGCGCGTAATGATCACAAGTCAGAATCACGGCTTTGCGGTCGACAGCACGACGCTGCCGGCGAACGCGCGCGTCACCCACGTGTCACTGTTCGACGGCACGTTGCAGGGCTTTGCGCGCACCGACCGCCCGGCATTTTGCTTCCAGGGCCACCCCGAAGCGAGTCCCGGGCCGCACGACGTTGATTACCTGTTTGACGGATTTGTGAAACTTATGGAAAGGAAAAGTGAACGGGTGAATGGGTGAACAGGTGAACGGGTAAAAAAAGGCTGTTTTGGCCTCTACCCGTTCACTCGTTCACTTGTTCACTCGTTCACCCCGGCAATGCCGAAACGAACCGACATCAAGAGCATCCTGATCATCGGCGCCGGCCCGATCGTGATCGGCCAGGCGTGCGAGTTCGATTATTCCGGCGCGCAGGCGTGCAAGGCGCTGCGCGAGGAGGGCTATCGCGTCGTGCTCGTGAATTCGAATCCGGCGACGATCATGACCGACCCCAACATGGCGGACGCGACCTACATCGAGCCGATCACCTGGCGGATGGTCGAGAAAGTGATTGCGATCGAGCGCCCCGATGCGCTGCTGCCGACGATGGGCGGCCAGACCGCGCTCAACTGCGCGCTCGACTTGGCCCGCCACGGCGTGCTCGAGAAATACGGCGTCGAGATGATCGGCGCCAGGTAAGAGGCGATCGACAAGGCCGTGGACCGCGAGACATTCAAGGCCGCGATGAGCCGCATCGGGCTCGCGAGCGCG
>JACQOI010000363.1 GCA_016202615.1 Betaproteobacteria bacterium | reverse complement strand
GTTCGACTGCGCCTCTGGGTTTTTGATCTTCATTTTCGGCCGGTTTTGCTTTTAGCAGCCTGTGCGGACTCTCAGGTCCGACAGGCTGCTAGCCCTTCAACCGCCAGCGCCCGGCCGCGATGTCGTCGCTCTCGCGCGATTCGACCCAGCGCTCACCCTCCGGTGTCTGCTCTTTTTTCCAGAACGGCGCCCGCGTCTTGAGGTAATCCATGATGAATTCGCACGCCGCAAACGCATCGCCGCGGTGCGCGCCGGTTACCACCACCAGCACGATCTGGTCCAGGGGCTTCAACCGGCCGACGCGGTGCACCACCAGCGCATCGAAGATGTTCCAGCGCGATTTCGCCTGCCCGATGATCCTTGCGATCGACTTTTCGGTCATGCCGGGATAGTGCTCGAGCGTCATCTCGGTGACTTTATCGCCGTCGTTGACGTTGCGCACCACGCCGACGAAGCTCGCGATCGCACCGATGCCGGGATCGCCCTGGCGCAGCGCGGCGATTTCGCGGCCGGCGTCAAAGTCCTTTGTCTGGATACGGACCGTCATGCTACCCGCCGGTCACCGGAGGGAAAAATGCGACCTCGTCGCCGTCGTTGATGCGGGTATCGCCGTGCGCGATGTCCTGATTGACTGCCGCTCGCACCGCTTTGCCGTCCGCCATTTCTTCGGCCCACGCTCCGCCGCGGCTGCGCAGCAGCGCGCGCAACGCGCCCAGATCGGTCACGCCGGCCGGCAATGCGATCTGCTCCGAGGCCTTGCCCAACGCCTCGCGCAATCTTGCAAAGTACAAAACAGTAATCATCTTCCCGAGTTAACCGGCAGACCGCGCAGCGGTCTGTCCGCGTTGAACGAGGTTTAAAGTATGCGCCCGCTCGGCGCTCACGCCAAGCCGACCTGCTGCCGGATGAACGCCGCAATGGCCTGCGCGTCGTCGATGGAAAATTGCGGCAGCGTGGTGTCAACCTTGCGGTCACTCGCGATCGCAATAATTTTCGGGTCCTGCGGAAACATCAGCGGTTCGCCCAGCGTGCTGCGATAGACCTCGAGCTTGGGAATCGGCTCGCGCTTGTAGCCTTCGACCAGCAAAAGGTCGCAGGGCGAAATGTGCTTGACGAGATCCTGCAGCGTCGGCTCCGGCGCTCCGCGCAACTCGTGCATCAGCGCCCAGCGCACCGACGAGGTGACCAGCACCTCGCCGCACCCCGCGTGGCGGTGGCGATAGGAGTCTTTGCCCGGGTGGTCGACGTCGAAACCGTGGTGCGCGTGTTTAATCAGGGAAACCCGCAGACCGCCCGCGGCAAACAACGGCACCAGTCTTTCGATCAGCGTCGTTTTGCCTGAATTGGAATAACCGGAAATGCCGAAGATCTTCATCGGTTCACATTTTACCAGCCGGCCGCCTTAATCATCGGCTTCGATGCGCCGGTCGGCAACGCATAGCCGGTTCAGTATTGCCAGCCGGATGATCTCGGGATCGTGGCTTGCTACCACCACGGTGTGATTCTCGATGCACAGCGCCGTAACCAGTTCCAGCACCTGCTTGCGCGCATCACCGTCGAGATTTGCCGTCGGCTCGTCGAGCAGCAACAGCGTCGGATCGAGGACCTTGGCGCGCGCGAGAGCCGCGCGCTGTCTTTCGCCGTCAGAGAGCTTGTGCGGCGGCACCTCGCGCCGCTCGGTGAGACCGGCCCATGCAAGCGCCTCGCGCACGCGCGCCTCGCGTTCACTGCGCGGCACGCCGCGCCGCGCCAGGCCGTACTCGAGGTTCTTTTCGATGGTGGTACCGAACAGATACGGCTGCTGATGCACGTAAACGACCTCGCGCCGCCACGCTTCCGGGTAGTCCGACACCAGCGACGCCTGCGCGCGGAAGGCGAGCCGCCCCTCCTCGGACGGCTCGAGGCCGGCGACGATGCGCAGCAGCGTGGTCTTGCCGGTGCCATTGGCCCCGGTGAGAACGTAGCCGCTTCCCGCCTCCAGCTCGAGCCGCGCGCCGTCGAACAGCACGCGCTCACCAAAGCGCTTGGCGAGCCCTTCCACCGAGAACAGCGGCGCGCTCACTCGAGCCCTCCCCTGCCCTGGAGCCAGGCGAGCGCCACGTTGATGCCGATCGCGACGGCGATCAGGACGAAACCGAGCGCGATGCCCTGCGCGAACTCGCCTTTTGAAGTTTCCAGCGCGATCGCCGTGGGAATGTTGCGCGTAATGCCGGCAATGTTGCCGCCCACCAGCAGCGCGCAGCCGACCTCGGAGATCACGCGCCCGAACGCGTTCACGATCCCCGCCATTACGGCAAACCGCACCTCCCACAGCGTCGTCAGCGCGGCGCGGGGCCGTTGCGCGCCGAGGCTGCGCGCGGTCTCGTACACCCGCGGGTCCGCACCCTGGACCGCCGATACCGTGAATACCACCAAGATCGGCAATGCGATCACCATGTAGCCGATCATGATCGCCCACGGCGTGAACAGCAGCTCGAATGCACCGAGCGGGCCGCGACGCGACAGCAGCAGGTAGATCACCAGACCGATCACCACGGTCGGAAACGACAGCAGCGCCTGCAGCAGTACAACGACCGCGCGCTGGCCCGCAAACTGCCGTTTTGCAAGCACGAAACCAAACACGATGCAGGGCGGCGCCATCAGGGCAATCGCGAGGACCGAGACCCACAGCGACAGCCAGATGATGCGCCAGAGTTGCGGATCGCCGGCGAGCAGCAGGTGAAACGCCTGCCTGGTGGGCTCGAACAGGTCCATAACGCCTACTGGATCCCTGCTTGCGCAGGGATGACCGCCAGCCAATCACGAATTGATTTTCTGCCGGTCACTTTGCGCCCGGGAAGAACATCTGCACGCCGTTGATCGTGAAAGCAACGATCGCCTGCTGCCCTTCGGCTGAAGTCAGCCAATCGGCGAGCGCCAGCGCGCCGGCATGATTGATGTGCGGATGGCGCTGCGGGTTGACGACGATGACGCCGTAGGGATTGAACATTCTCGGGTCGCCCTCGACCAGCGTATCGAGTCCTGTCTTGTCCTTGTAGGCCGCATAGGTCGCGCGGTCGGTCAGCGCGTAGCCCTCGAGCTGCGCCGCCATGGTCAAGACCTGCCCCATGCCCTGCCCCGTCGACAGATACCAGGTTCCCCGCGGCGTGATGCCGGCGCCTCTCCAGTAGTCCTTTTCCATCTGGTGCGTGCCCGACTCGTCACCGCGCGAGATGAACCTCGCGCCGCTCGCGCTGATTTTTTTCATCGCGGCGATCGCGTCCTTTGCGCCGCGCACGCCGGCCGGGTCGCGCTGCGGTCCAACGATGATGAAGTCGTTGTACATTACGTCCTTGCGCAGCGAACCGAAACCCGCCGCGATGAACTTGTCCTCGAGCGGCCGCGCGTGCACCAGCACCACATCCGCATCGCCGTTCTCGCCGAGCTTGAGCGCCGCGCCGGTGCCGACAGAAATCACGCGTACCTTGCCGCCGTATTTCGCCTCAAACAACGGCAGGATCACTTTCAGCAGGCCCGAGTTCTCGGTGCTGGTGGTGGTCGCAAGCCGGATGTCGCGGCCCTGCGCGTGGGCCGCTGAGGCAAGCACTGCCAGCAGCAAAGAAAGTGTCCTGAGCATCGTCTTCATGGCGCCAAGCCGCTATTCTACCCAGACACCGGGAGTCGCTCCACCGTTATCCTCGCATCGATGCACGAAATGACCGGAATGACCCTCGCCCAATCGGGTAAAATTTAGCGGCTTGCGAAAGAATCGCTTGGCCGCACGCTGATCCTTTGACTTGACAGTACCGTAGTGGCCATGGAATATGTCACACACCGCTGTCCGTGATTTTTTCCGATAAGCGAGGAATCCTGTATGCGCTGCACGATCATCAATATTGCAAACGCGATCTGCTTGTGGTTAATGATAAGCGCAACATTCGCTCAGCAGGTCGCACAAACGACGAGCTACCCCAACCGGCCGGTGCGGGTAATCGTGCCGGTACCGCCCGGCGGAGGCATCGATCTCACTGCGCGCATCGTAATGACCAAGCTGAGCGAGGCTTTGGGCACTCCCTTTGTGCTTGATAATCGCGCCGGGGCGGGCCAAACAGTTGCCGCTGACATCGTGGCCAAGGCTCAGCCGGACGGCTACACGCTGCTGTTCGCGGCTTCGGGGCATACCATCTCGCCATTTATGTACCCCAGCGTGCCTTATGACGTCCACAAGGATTTCGCACCAGTCACACTGGTGAGTACCACGCCGCTGCTGTTGTCTGTCAATACCTTGGTGAAGGCCAACACGGTGCAAGAGCTGATTGCGCTCGCCAAGGCGAAGCCGGGTGAGTTGAACCTGGCCCTTGCTACCCCCGGCAGCTCGTCGTCTGTAGCGAGCGAGCTTTTCAAGATCGTTACCAATACACAAATAGTGTCCGTTCCATACAAAGGCGGCGCGCAGGCACTGACTGCGCTGATGTCGAACGAGGTCCAGCTGATCTTTTTGCCGGCGCCTTCGGTCATACCGCTTGCGAAAAGCGGAAAGCTGAAGGTGCTGGGTACTTCGGGCAAGGAACGCGCGTCGTATCTGCCCGATGTGCAAACCCTGGCCGAAGCGGGAATCAAAGACTTCGATGTTGCGCCTTGGTATGGACTGGTGGCGCCCGGCAAGACGCCCGGCGGCATTATCGACAAACTTTACAAGCGGGTGGCGGAGGTACTCAAGCTGCCTGATACCCGCGAGCGGTTTGCGGCTGCAGGGTCCGATATTGTAGGCAGTTCGCCGAAAGAATTTGCCTTGTTCATCGATCGCGAGCTGAAGCAGAACAGCAAGCTGATCAAGGCTATAGGCATGAAAGCCGACTGATTTATACCATTTCGCAATCAAGAGCGGAATATCGTCGGGTGCGCCATGCGCACCAATGAAAATGGTGCGTGGAACGCACCCTACAAGATTATTGTTGCTTTGAACGCAACTGGGAATTAGAGGCAATCGGATCACGTCAAGTTTCAGCTCATTGAGAAAGGATGCGCCTGTGGCGGTTGAGCATGTTAAAAAGGTGAGGGTGGACGACACCCTGGAAATGGGGTACTACATCGATGACTGCACTGACCCGTGGAAGACCCCGGACACGATCGTTTTGCTGACCGGCTGTCGAAAGCCGAGGCAATTGTTTTATGCCTGGATCCCTACGCTGGCGCGTCAGTTCCGGGTAATCCGCCCGCACTTGCGAGGCCATTGGGATTCGACGCCGGCGCCTGAAGGCTATGAGTGGACGGTTGAAGGCCTGGTCCGCGACCTGAAAAATTTTCTCGACGCCCTGGGCGTGGACAAGGTGCATTTTGTTGGCGAGTCGCTGGGAGGTTTCCTGGGCTACCATCTTGCTTATCGTCACCCAGAACGCCTCAAGACGTTGACGCTTGCAACCTCCCCAGGCCCGAGCTTCAAATATCATTCCCTGGGGCAGATGGGCAGTGTCGAGGTTCATCACCCCGTGTGGGGCGCTGATGAGAAATGGAAAGCCCGACTTATTTGGGAATACGGCCCGGAGAATCGGGCTCTTGCGGAGTGGGTCGATAGTGAAGCATGGAAGTGCCCCGTTGAGGCTACCAAGGGATACTTCAAAGCCGCCGCCAACTGCGAAGTGAACGTCGAGGAGTTTCTGCCCAGGATCAATGTACCTACCCTCTCGATGATAGGTGCGGAGCACACCCGGATAATCACGATGCAGGAAGCGCAACGCTTATGCAACCTCATGCCGCGAGCCAAGTTGGTGATTTTTCCGGGCGTGAGAGCGCAGTGTCAGTTTGTCATGCCCGAGAGATGCGCCCAGGAGGTAGTGCGCTTCATTAAAGAACAAGATGGAGACGATGGCGATCACTAAACTCAAACCCGTCGATGCCGTCGTGGTCGGCGCCGGGGTTGCCGGTACGATCGTGTGCAAGGAACTGGCCGAAGCGGGACTCGAAGTCGTCGGACTCGAGCGCGGGCGCATGCTGGATTCCAATCACGATTTCGCAATGCCGTACGCGCATGATGAACTCAAATACGACCGTCATAGCGATGTGATACAGAATTTGTCGCGCGAGACAATTACGTTTCGCAACGCGATGAACGAGACCGCGCTGCCGATGCGCGAGCTGGGCTCATTCAAGCCCGGCGAATGCGTGGGCGGCGCGGCCGTGCACTGGGGCTGCCACGCCAAGCGTTTTCTGCCGTGGGACTTCGAGACCCGCAGCCGCACGCTGGAGCGCTACGGCAAAAACCAGATTGCTGAGGATTGCACCAGCCAGGACTGGGGCATCACCTATGACGAACTGGAGCCGTATTACGACCAGTTCGAGGACCTGTACGGCGTCGGCGGCAAGGCCGGCAATCTGAATGGAGAGATCCGGCCCGGCGGCAATCCGTTCGAAGGCCCGCGCTCGCGCGAGTTTCCGAACCCGCCAACCGAGCGGACGTTCGCCGGCTCGCTGTTCGCGCAGGCTGCTGAGTCGTTCGGCTACAAGCCGTACCAGAATGCTTCGGCGGCCATGACGCGCCCCTATACCAATCCCTACCGGCTCACGCTGGGTCAATGCGTACACGGTGGTTTCTGCAGTAGCCACGGCTGCGCGATGGGCGCGAAAGCGAGCCCGCTGACCACCGTGCTGCCGGCGCTCGCCAAGCACAAGAACTTCGAGCTGCGCCCACTGGCCAACGTTATCAGGGTAAACCTCGATTCCGAGAAAAAACGCGCAGTGAGCGTGACTTACGTGGACGCGCGCGGCCGGGAAATCGAGCAGCCCGCCGATCTGGTGATACTTGCCTCCTACACGTTCAACAACACGCGGCTGATGCTGCTCTCCGGCATCGGCAGGCCGTACGACCCGGTCCGCAACGAGGGCGTGGTAGGAAGGAACTATTCCTATCAGACAGGCAGCAAAGTATCGCTGTTCTTCGAGGACAAGGAGTTCAATCCTTTTATCGGCGGCGGCATGGTCAGTACCTCGATTGATGAATTTAACGGCGACAACTTCGACCACGCGGGGCTGGGCTTCGTCGGCGGCGCCTATCTGACCGTGCAAAGCCTCGGGGCAAAGCCGATCCGCTTTACTCCAGTGCCGCCGGGAACGCCGAGCTGGGGCGGAGGCTGGAAGAAAGCCGCAGCGCAGTATTACCGCCGCTCGTTCGCGATCTCCTGCCACGGCTGCTGCCAGAGCTACCGCAATCATTATCTCGACCTCGATCCGACTTACCGCGACGCCAACGGCCTGCCGCTCATCCGCATGACCTTCGATTTCCAGGAGAACGAGCGGAAGATGTCGGCCTATGTCACCAACAAGGCAGCGGAGATCGCTAAGGCCGTCGGCCCCTCGAAAATGAGTGTCAATCCTGTCACCGGCAAATACAGCATCGTGCCGTATCAGAGTACGCACAATATCGGCGGTGTGGTGATGGGCGCGGATCCGGCAACCAGCGTGGTCAATAAGTATTTGCAATCCTGGGATGTGCCGAACGTGTTCGTGATCGGCGGCAGCGCGTTTCCGCAGAATAGCGCCAACGCTCCTACCGAGACGATAGGAGCGCTTGCATGCTGGGCGGCCGACTCGATCAAGGACCGCTACCTGAAGCGGCCGGGGGCGCTGGTGTAAGTCCGTCAGTAACCCGAAGATACCCTCGTATCGATGCACGAAACGACCGGAATGGCCCTCGCCCAATCGGGTAAAATTGGCGCGCTGTAACGCTTTTTTGTCGAGGCCCCGATGAAAGATACGGTGAAATCACTGCGCGAGCTGAGCTGCGGCGACGACTACGATCCGAACTCGATGCCGGTCGCCAAGGCGCGCGAGTTCATTGCGCGTTTCCTGGCGCCGGTCACCGCCGTCGAGCGGCTCAACATCCGCGCTGCGCTTGACCGCGTGCTGGCCGAGGATGTGATCTCCCCGTTCGACGTGCCGGCGCACGACAACTCGGCAATGGACGGTTACGCCGTGCGCTGCGCCGACCTCAAAGCCGACGGTGAGATCATGCTCAGGATCGCCGGCGCCGCGTTTGCCGGCGCGCCGTTCCAGGGCCAGTTCAAAGCCGGCGAATGCGTGCGCATCATGACCGGTGGCGTGGTGCCCGCCGGCGCCGACACCATCGTTATGCAGGAGCATGTCACGGTCAGCGGTGACAACGTCAGGATCGGCAGCGGCCACAAGCACGGCCAAAACCTGCGCCGCGCCGGCGAAGACCTGAAAACCGGTCAGATCGCGCTCAAGCGCGGCCTGCTGCTGCGTCCCGCGGACATCGGGTTGATAGCATCGCTCGGCATCGGCGAAGTCACCGTTTTCCGCAAACTGCGCGTCGCGTTCTTCTCGACCGGCGACGAGCTGCGCTCGATCGGCATGCCGCTCGGCGAAGGCCAGATTTACGACAGCAACCGTTACACCATACATGGCATGCTGACGCGGCTGGGCTGCGAAGTGATCGACATGGGTGTCGTGTGCGACGACCCCAAACTGCTCGAACAGGCATTCAGCGCGGCGGCGCAAACCGCCGACGTCGTGATCACCAGCGGTGGCGTGTCGGTGGGCGAAGCCGATTTCGTCAAGGACCTGCTCGAAAAGCTGGGCGAGGTCGTGTTCTGGAAGATCGCGATGAAGCCCGGGCGGCCGCTCGCCTACGGCCGCATCGGCAACGCGCACTTCTTCGGCCTGCCCGGCAATCCGGTGTCGGTGATGGTGACGTTCTATCAGTTCGTGCGCGATGCGCTGCTCAAGCTCGCCGGGCGCGATCCGCTGCCGCCGCTGCCGACGTTCAGGGTGCCGTGCACGAGCAGCCTCAAGAAAGCCCCTGGCCGCACCGAATTCCAGCGCGGCGTACTTACCCAGGACGCATCCGGCAACTGGAGCGTACGCGTGACCGGCGAGCAGGGCTCGGGCATCCTGCGCTCGATGTCGGAAGCGAATTGCTTCATCATCCTGCCGGAGGCGCAAGCCAACGTCGCGGCCGGCACGATCGTGGAGGTGCAGGTGATGGAAGGCATCGTCTGATTCCACGGCAACACGCGGCAACAAATACCAACCTCCAATCGCAAGGTCTATTCCAGTTCCACTTCAAGAGCTACATTATTTTCGGTGTAGGGTGCGCTTGCGCACCATCGGGCAATCGGTGCGCAGGCGCACCCTACTCCAATTAATGCTTTTCTGATTTGGAAATGGAATTAGAAGCTACTCGAAAAACAGCAACCGCCGATGAAACCACAGATTAGCCATTGTTTTTCAGATTCTTGAGATGGGTTCTTAACCGAAGCCGTGCGAGCTCAGCGTCACGCCGCGCCGTCACCAGACCCGAGAAATGCCGCCACCTGGCGCGCTGCGCGGTCGGCCGATTTGAGGCAGTCGCCGACCGCAATTCCGCCGCGGTAGTTGGCGCAGAAGAACAACCCCGGAAAGTTGCGCTCGGCCTCTTCGATGCGCGCGATGCGGTCGAGATGGCCGAGCGTGTATTGCGGAATCGCATGCGGCCAGCGCGTAACCCGGATGAAGTCGGCATGCACCGGCGCGCCGAGCAGCGCCGCAAGCTCGGCTTGCGCAAAGCCGGCGATCTCGCCCTCTTCCCGCTGCGCGAGCTCGGGCTGGCGCATGCCGCCGATGAACGAAGTCAGCAGCACGAGATTCTCCGGCGCGCGATGCTCAAACAACGTGCTCGAGAAAATAGCGCCCAAAACGAGCCGCCGTTCGCGTTGCGGCACCAGGAACCCGAAGCCGTCGAGCGGATGGGCGATCGTATCGCGGCGGTAGGCGCTGACCACCACTGCCAGCGGCGGATAGGGTATCGCCGCGAGTGCGGCCGCGGCGTGCGGCGCGAACGGCGCGGTGAACCTGGCCGCGGCCTGCGCGGGAGTCGCAACCAGCACTGCGCGTGCGCGGTAGTTGCGCCCTCCGGCTGCGCCGCTCACCGTGACGCCGTAGCCATGCTCGCCTGGCACTATGCGCACCGCCTCGGCGTTGAATTCGATACGGGTGAGCCGGCGTGCAATCGCGTCGGTAAGCGTCTGCATGCCGTCACGGAACGACAGCATCGCTGCCACCTGTTTGGACTTGTCGGGATTGCGCGCGCGCTCGCGCGCACCCAACAACTGGCCGCGGATCAGGCTGCCATGCTTCTGCTCGAGTTCGTGGAGCCGCGGGAACGCCGCTTGCACACTGAGCGTTTCCGGGTCGCCTGCATAGACGCCGGCCACGAACGGATTGATCGCGTAATCGAGAAACTCAGTCCCGAGGCGCCGCCGCACGAAGTCAGCGACCGATTCCTCCGCTGCGCGTGCGCCACGGCCGATGAACGGCTCCCTCAACAGGCGCAGCTTGGCGCCGGCCGAGAACAGCGAGGTAACGAAGAAAGCGAGCGGCGACAGTGGCAGCGCGATCAGCTTGCCGTCGCGCAGAATATAGCGGCTGCGCGCCGCGGGCTGCGCCGCGATGCGTTCACCGGCGATGCCGAGTTCGCCGACCAACTCCCCGATCAGCGGCGTCGTCTCAAGCATGCTGTTCGGGCCGGACTCAATCAGGCAACCTTGTTCGCGCGTGCTGCCGATGGTTCCGCCCGCACGCACCGCGGCTTCCAGCAGCACCACGCGTACCCCGCGCCGCTGCAATGCCCATGCTGCGGCGAGGCCTGAAATGCCGCCGCCGACCACGATCACATCGGCATCACCGTTGAGCATTATTGAATTGAACTCGAAACGCTTGGCTGGAGCGAGCTTGCTCACCACGTTATCCGGACACGCGCCGTGGCAATTATCACACTGTCGGAACCCGACCCATTGTGTCCGTTTCCACTAATACCGGAAGAATTTGATCTGGATCAACTTCAATTCTGAATTATCAATCCAAAATCCACAAGGCATAGAGAAGGTATTTGCCACAATTGCCAAACTCAACGACCGTTACCAGAACATGAGAAGGGGCGAGAGCGAAGTGAAGGCCGCCCGCGAGGAGTGCGTCGAGTTGGAGTCCCTTGTGTTCCCAGTACGCGCCGACTCCGATAGCCAGGCCGCGAGCCAGACTGCGCCGTTGCCGCACGCTCACCGGTTCTTCGAGATCCGGTTCGAGTCTATCGGGGGCCTTGGCGCCCACGCGGCAGGGCAGGTGCTGGCGACAGCCGCCGTGATAAGAATGGGGCTGAACGGCGCCCATTTCTCCTCGTATGGGTCCGAGAAGAAGGGCTCGCTCGTGCGTTCGTTCGTGCGCTTGGGACCAGCGGAGCGGCCGATCCGCACCAGCGCGCCGGTCGAAACCCCTGACGCCATCGTGGTTTTCCACGCGGCGCTCCTGCGCAACCCGGCGACTCTCGCGGGACTCAGGAAGGACGGCACGTTCATCTACAACGCGCCGCCGGGTCCCGTGCCGGAGGAGCTCACGGCGCTGCCGCGCACGGCGCGCATCATTCGCGTTGACGCTCTCGGGATCGCCGTCAAGGAGCAATCCCGCCCCAATGCGGTGTTGCTCGGAACGCTCTGCGCCGCGTTTCCGTTCCTCGATGCCAAGACGATCCTCGAGGCGCTCTCGGAGGAATTCGCGGGCAGGCACCCGGAGGCGGTTGCATCAAACGAGCGCGCGTTCCGCTGTGGCGCGACGGAGTTCGAAGCGCTCGCGAGCGTCGGCCGCGCCGAGGGCGACCTGCCGGTCGCCCGCGCCGAGCCGGCGTGGGGCTACGAGACCCAGCCGATCGGCGGAATCATTCCCGAGCCGGGAAACACGGCGTGGAACGACCTCTCGGCGTCGCGCACAGGATGGCTGCCGGTCCTGGACCGCGAAAAATGCATTCATTGCGGCGTATGCGACCTCGTCTGCCCCGACCTGTGCTTGGTCTGGGGCGACGGTGAGGACGGCAGCAAGTTTGAGCGTGAGTTGATGGGCGTGGACTACCATTACTGCAAGGGCTGCCTGCGGTGCGTCGAGTCCTGTCCCACCGGCGCGCTGAGCAAGGAGGCAGAGACTTCGGGGCTCGCCGACCGGTTACGTGTGCCGCTCTTCCCCGATCTCATCGGATGAGGTGGACGTCATGACGACCGAGACCCTGACCATTCCTCGCCGCGCTGCTGACGCCCGGCCGGCCGGTACTGTGCGGCAGAAGCTCGAGTTTCGCAGCGGCAACGAGGCGGCAGCACTCGCTGCGCGCGACATCGGTTTCCACGTGATGGGCTATTTCCCGATCACGCCGTCCACCGAGGTTGCTGAGAACCTCTCGAAAATGCAAGCCGAAGGCAAGCACGACATCGTGATGATTGCGGGCGACGGCGAGCACGGCGCCGCCGGCATTTGCTACGGTGCCGCGCTCGGCGGCGGCCGGGTGCTCAACGCCACGAGTTCGCAGGGCCTGCTCTACGCGCTCGAGCAGCTCCCGGTCCAGGCGGGCACGCGCGTGCCGATGGTGCTCAACATCGCGGCGAGAGCCGTCTCCGGGCCGCTCGATATTCGCGGTGACCACTCCGATATTTACTATGCGCTCAATACCGGGTGGATCGTACTCTGTGCCCGTGACCCGCAGGCGGTGTATGACCTGAATTTCGCCGCCGTGAAAATCGGCGAGCACCGCGATGTGCGGCTGCCCGTGCTCGTGACGTATGACGGCTTCATCACGAGCCACCAGAAAAGGCGGATCCAGGTCTTCGACGACCCGGAGGCGGTCCGCAGGTTCCTGGGCGAGCGGCCGAACTTTCCCTCGCCGCTTGACACGGAGCACCCGGCGACCTTCGGCCCGTACATGAACGACCCGGACCTCATCAACAACAAGGTCCAACTTTCGCAAGCGATGGAAGCCGCACGGCGCGTGATCCCGGAGGTCTGCGCCGAGATGGAGAAGATGACCGGCCGCTCCTATCCGATGCTCGACGCCTACCGCATGGAAGACGCCGAAGTCGCAATGGTGCTGGTCAACTCGGCCGCCGAGACGGCCAAGGAAACGGCCGACGAGTTACGCGCGAAAGGCAAGCAGGTCGGCGTGCTTTCGCCCAACGTGCTGCGACCGTTTCCCGCGGAGGAGTTCCGCCGGGCGCTGCGGCGCGTGAAAGCCGCCACTATCGGCGACCGCGCAGACTCCTACGGTGCGCGCGGTGGAAACCTGTCGCTCGAAGTGCGCGCCGCGATCCAAGTCGACCCGGACAACGACACACTCGTCCTGTCGCGGATCTATGGTCTCGGCGGCAAGGATTTCTACGGGGCCGACGCCGAGCAGTTCTTCGAGCAGGCGATCACCGCAGCGAAGACCGGGCGCGTCGCCGCACCGTTCGCCTACCACGGCGCCACGCCCGGCAGACCCGACAGCAGGCCGCGGCCCGGACTGCCGCCGATCCCGGCTGCCGAGGTATCGCGCAGCATGGCACACGTGCGCCGCGACGAGGCGACGGGCAGGCTCCAGGTCGAGCTCGAGCCCCTGTGGAAGATGACGGCAGTGCCGAGCCGCATCGCGCCGGGCCACGGCGCGTGCCCGGGCTGCGGCGCGTTCCCGACGCTGCACCAGGTCTACCGCGTGATCGACGGCGACGTCGTCGTGCTGTTCCAGACGGGCTGTGCCATGGTCGTGACGACCGGCTATCCGGCGACGGCGCACCGGATCAACTATATCCACAACCTGTTCCAGAACGGCGCGGCGACGCTCTCGGGGCTGGTCGAGATGTACCACGAGCGCATCCGGCGCGGCGAGCTGCCCGCATCGAAGGACATTACGTTCGTGATGATTACCGGCGATGGCGGCATGGACATCGGCATGGGCCCGGCGCTGGGCGCCGCGCACCGCAACCACCCGATGATGATCCTCGAATACGACAACCAGGGCTACATGAACACCGGCGCGCAGCTCTCGTACTCGACGCCGTTCGGCCACCGCACCTCCACGAGCGAAGTCGGGTCAAAGCTGCCGGGGAAACGCTACCACCACAAGGATACCGCGCAGATTTTCGCCGCGTGCCACCTGCCGTACGTGTTCACGGCCAGCGAGGGCTACCCCGAAGACCTGATGCGCAAGGCCGCGAAAGCGCAGTGGTACGCGAAGCGTGAGGGCTTGGTGTACGGCAAGATCCTTTCCTTCTGCCCGCTCAACTGGCGCACGACGGACGACGCCGCGCAGCCGGTGATGCAGGCTGCCGTGGACTCGTGCTACTTCCCGCTCTGGACCGATCCGATCTCGCTGGTCGAGGTGCGGTGGCCCAGCGGCGTCGAGTACGAGAGCTGGGCTCCCGTGTTCATGTAGCCCTGGTTGTCGAATTCGAGGATCATCATCTTGTGGTCCCGGTGCTCGGCGCCGAGCGCCGGGCCCATCCCGATGTCCATGCCGCCGTCCCCGCTGAT
>JACQOI010000357.1 GCA_016202615.1 Betaproteobacteria bacterium | reverse complement strand
GGCTGATCACGAATCTGCGCTATCCCGTTGCGTGGACCGCTACCGCCGCTGAACGGCGCGTCGGCCGAGTTGTCGGACAACCACCCCGGACTTCGCTTCACCGTGCGCTTTCATGCCGCCGGTGAAGACGGCACAAGAACGAATTAGCTCCGTGTAAGGTCCAGACACGATTCGTGTCAGGACTTACATCGACATTACGCGCGGATTACATTTTCGTAAGAATGCGCGTTGCGTGTAAACCTCGCTTATCCTCGCGCGTCCAATGGGCCGTTGGCGCGAATTGCCGACGTTTGACATTTAACTTTTACAGATATCGGAGGTTTACATGAATCGCAAACTGGTATTGACGCTCGCAGTGAGCGGCGCACTTGCAGGGTTAACGGGAGGCGTGTCCGCGCAGGAAGCGCCGAAGCCCGAGGGCGAGCAGCCGCAATTGCAGCAACTCGTCCCGCAGCTGGAAATCGCGTTGCCCTGGTTCATCGCCGAAGGTGACGAGGACAAGAAACCCGAGCAATCACAGCTGATCGCCGAGAGTGACGAAACGCCGAAGCAACCAGCGCCCGAGCTGATGCTCAGCTAAGAAACGAAATCAATACCCGACGGGCAATCTTGCTCAGACGGGCGCACCGGTCACAAGACCGGTGCGCTCTTTTTCCGTCCCGCCAATTCCACTTCAAGAGTTACATTATTTTCGGTGTAGGGTGCGCTTGCGCACCGATTGCCGGATGGTGCGCAAGCGCACCAGTTAATGCTTTTTTGATTTTGAAATGGAATAAGATCATGCCGCGCGCGGGAACGCGACCGTGACCAGCGTGCCGCTGCCGTTCGCCCCCGGCCCGAGCCGGATATCGGCATTGTGGCTTTGCGCGATTTCGCGCACGATCGCGAGTCCCAGCCCGCAGCCCTCGGCGCCGGTGCCGAGGCCGCGATGGAAACGCTCGAACACGCGTTCGCGCTCACCGGGCGGGATGCCGGGGCCGTCGTCCTCGACGCTCAACAGCGCCTGGTCGCGCTCGGCGGCGACGCGCACGGTGACTTGGCCGCCGCGCTGAGTGTAGCGGATCGCGTTGTCGAGCAGATTGCGCAGCATTTCCCTGATCAGCAGCGCATCGCCTTCGATGTTGGCGGCGTTGGACGCGCCGTCGAAGCCGAGGTCGATGCTGCGCTCGATGGCGCGCGGCACCCATTCGGTCGTGATCTCGCGCGCCAGATCATTGATGTTGACCGGATGCAGCACCTGGGTACGGTTGGCGCCGGGCTCGGCGCGCGCCAGCGACAGCAGCTGATTGACGAGGTGAGTGGTCTGTCCGGTCGCGGTATTGAGTTGCTGCAGCGTGTGGCGCACCTCGTCCAGCTCCTGCTGCCGCAGCGCGAGTTCGGTCTGGGTCTTGAGTCCCGCCAGCGGCGTGCGCAGCTGGTGCGCGGCGTCGGTAATAAAGCGCTGTTGCGCCGAGAGCACCTCGCTCAGGCGCGCCAGCAAGTCGTTCATCGCGCGGACCAACGAGCGCACCTCGCCCGGCGCATTTTGCTCGGGCAGCGGGCTCAGGTCGCGGTGCGAGCGGCTGCTGATTTCCTTTTGCAGCGCGGCGAGCGGCCTTAAGCCCCGTTCAATGCCGTACCAGATCAGCACGCTGAGGAGCACGATCAGCAGCAGTTCCGGCAACAGCATGCCGAGCAGCACTTCGTTGGCCAGCGTGCGGCGCTTGTTGAGCGTTTCGCCGACCAGAATCAGGACCGGATCCTGGCCGGGCGCGCCCGTGATCAGCGAATACAGTGCGGCTATCCGCACCTGGCTGCCGCGATAATTGCCGTCGTAGTAGACCGGCTTGCCGGGCGCGGCGTCCTCCGGCGGCAGCGGCAGCCCGCGGTGGCCGGCGATGAACGCGCCTTTGGCGTCGCTGACCATGTAGAAAATGCGGTCGTGCTTGTCGGATTCGAGCATGTCGAGCGCGGCGTGCGGCAGATCGACGCGCAGCTGGTCTTCGCTGTAGCGGACCTGCCGGCCGATGTCGAGCGCGGAGTCGAACAGCGAGTAATCGTAGGCGAGGGTCGCGAAATTGAACGCGTAGTAATAGGACACCACCGAGCTCATCAGCGTCACCAGCACGATGGGGGCGAGCAGCGAGATCAGCAACTGATGCCGCAGCGTCGCCTTTTCGGGCTGCGGTGTGACCGGGCGCTCGCTGGTGATGGTGCTCACGCGTCTTTCTCGAGCAGGTAGCCCAAGCCGCGGATGGTGCGAATCGCAACGCCGGCGGGCTCGAGCTTGCGGCGCAAGCGGTGCACGCAAACCTCGATGGCGTTGCTGCCGACCTCCTCGTCCCAACCGTAGAGCTTTTCCGCCAGCTGTTCCTTGTTGACCACGCGGCCGCTGCGCAGCATCAGGATTTCCAGCACGCCGAGCTCGCGCGCCGAGAGTTCGAGCGGCGCGCCGTCAAGCGTGGCCCGCCGGCCGCCGGTATCGAGCGTGAGCGGGCCGTGCATGAGCAGCGAGCCGCCGCCCGAATACCCGCGGCGGATCAGCGCGCGCATGCGCGCTTCGAGCTCGGGCAGGTCGAATGGCTTGGTCAGATAATCGTCGGCGCCGAGGTCGAGGCCCTTGACGCGATCGGTGAGCGCGTCGCGCGCGGTCAGCACCAGCACCGGCACCATGGCGCCGCGCCGCCGCAGGCGCTTGAGCACCTCGAAGCCGTCGAGCTTGGGCAGCCCCAGGTCGAGGATCACCAGATCGTAGTTCTGCGCCGTCAGCACGTGATCGGCCTGCTCGCCATCGTGCGCGCAGTCGACGGCGAAGTCGGACTGGCGCAACGAGCGCATCAGCGCGTCGGCCAGCACCGGGTCATCTTCGGCGATCAGCACGCGCATCTAAGTCCGTGAATCCAATACAGTTACCAACCCATAGTGTAACGCAGTGGCATGCCGCGCATCATTCGTAAGGCTGGCGTAAGCCTGGCGTAAGGTCCGCGGTTTAGTCTGCAAGCGTGGTTAAACCGGTTGCCGTTTCAGGCAGCTTGCAACTGCAATCGGTTGAGCCGCATTCCTCCTCGGAGTTGCAGGGTGGTCGCTGGCGCTGAAACAGCAACCAGCCCGGACTCGATTGCCGGCCGGCGGGGCAACCTGTTGGCCGGATTTTTTTTCAGCGCCGCCGTGGCTCGCAGGGGTTGGAGCCCGATCCAGACTGGTCTGCTGAAGGGCGGCTGGTAACGCTGATCCGCGGCGCATTCCGCCGTCAGTGTCCTGCGGCAATCCGGTGAAATCCTCGATTCATTATTAAAAGCTTCCCTTAACCGCTGATTTTTGTTATCTTATTGCCGCTGGTGACTTGTGGCCGGCGGGATTTGCTTCCAGGACGGGGAGGGTAATGGTGGCAAGACGTATCGCATGGTGCTCGGTTGCGTGTGCATTCAGCGCAGTAACACTGCTCGTGCTGGCGCCACCCGCCACTGCCGACAGCAAGCAGCGCGTAACGGTCAAGTATCCAGCATCGAAGTCCGCGTCCCGTACTCCGGCCCATAAAACCCGGCCAGCCAAACGAGCCAAACCCGCCAAACCCGCCAATCGTTACAATGCGGAACTCGCCGCCGCGGGTGCGCCCAATCTCAAGTCAGCAGCTGCGCTGGTCGTCGATCTCAACGACGGACAGACGATTTACGCCAAAAACACGCAGAGCGTCGCGCCGATCGCGTCGATCACCAAACTGATGACCGCGATGGTGGTGCTCGACGCCGACCAGCCGCTCGAAGAAACGATTTACATCGACTCCGCCGACCACGATTTCGTGAAGCACACCAACTCGCGCCTCGGCGTCGGCACCGGGCTTTCCCGGCGCGATATGCTGCGTCTGGCGCTGATGTCTTCCGAGAACCGCGCCGCGGCCTCGCTCGGCCGCGCCTACCCCGGCGGAGCCGAGGCGTTCATCGCCGCGATGAACCGCAAAGCCGTCGAGCTCGGCATGTGGAACACGCGCTTCGTCGATGCGTCCGGGCTCTCCAGCGAAAACGTGTCGACCGCTGGCGATCTGGTGAAGATGGTGAAGAGCGCGTATCAATATTCCTTAATCCGGGAATTCACCACCACGCCGGCGTACGAAGTCGAAACCGTCGCGGGGCGCAACCTGCAATTCCGCAATTCCAACGGGCTGGTCAAGAACCCGACGTGGGGAATCGGCCTGTCGAAAACCGGCTATATCAGCGAAGCCGGGCGTTGCCTGGTGATGCAGGCCAGGATCGCCGGCCGGCCGGTGGTCATCGTGCTGCTCGATTCGTGGGGCAAGTATAGCCGCATCGGCGACGCCAACCGCATCAAGAAGTGGATGGAGAGTCATGCCGGGCGCAAGCCCGGTGTCGGCTGATGCCTGGTAGTGAAAAGTGAAGGGTGAAGGGTTCACTGCTCACCGCTCACCGTTTACGGTTCACAATTTACCTCCTTGGCGCAGGATTCTGCCCGCCGCTCCATACCGTCGACGGCAACCATGGGCAATTCGTCCGCGCGCATCATCTTCCACGACCTGCCGCCGCCGCGGCAAAGCATGCTCGACGAGGTGCTGGCGGGACTTGCCAGGCCGCAAAAGGAAATCGCGCCGAAGTTCTTTTACGATGCGCGCGGCTGCGGGCTGTTCGAGGCGATCTGCGATCTTGCCGAGTATTACCCGACGCGCACCGAGCTTGCGATCATGCGCTTGCACGCGCACGCCATGGCCGGCCTGCTCGGTCCCGACTGCGCGTTGATCGAGATCGGCTGCGGCAACAGCGAGAAAACGCGGCTGCTGCTCGATGCATTGCGGCCGGCGGTATTCGTGGCCATCGACATTGCGCGCGAACAGCTCGAAGCGTCGTGCAGCGCACTGGCGCAGTCGCTTCCAGGGATGGCGATAGTCGCGCTGCGCGCCGATTTCGCGCAGCCGGTTGCGTTGCCGCTCGATGAATTGCAGCACTCCGGCCGCCGCATACTCTACTTTCCGGGCTCCACAATCGGCAATTTCACTCCTGCGGAAGCACGCGCGTTTCTCGCGCGCTGGGCGCCGCAGCTCGGCGCCGGCGGCGGCGCGCTGATCGGCGTCGATCTCAAGAAAGACCACGCGCTGCTCAACGCCGCCTACAACGACGCGCGGGGCGTGACCGCCGAGTTCAATCTCAACGTGCTGCGCCACCTCAACCGAGCGCTGGGCGCTGATTTCGATCCCGCCGCGTTCCGCCATCACGCGTTCTACAACGCCGAGCTCGGGCGCATCGAAATGCACCTGGTGAGCCTCAGGCCGCAGCGCGTGACGATAGGCGGCCATGTGTTCGAGTTGCGCGCCGGCGAGACCATCCACACCGAAAATTCGTGCAAGTATGGCCGCGCTGAATTCGAGGACCTCGGCCGCGCCGCCGGCTTCGAGCCCGTGCAATGCTGGACTGACGACCGCGGCCTTTTTTCGGTGCACTACTTCACCCTGCCGCAGTAGCGTTTTGGATTTTTGGATTAAGGCGTTTTACAAAATTTGTTAATCCGGACGTCAACCGCGTGGATCTTGCCTATAACTGCGGAAGTCGGGATTTGATCTGACAGACAATATCCGCTAACGGCCAGGAGCCGCCGGTCAAAGTCGGCGACAACAACAGCTCGGCAGCTAGCCTAACGAGAGAGACCCCCAAGTTCTACCCTGACCAAGTATGCGTGCCAAGGTGCGTGGTGCAAAGCACGCACCATGCGAAGATACCCGACAAACTCCGCTTCTCCCGACCCGGCACCTACGCCGGCCGGCGCGCGACGAATAGATAGCGGTTCAGGCTGAAGAAGTAATCGCCCGACGCTTCAAGCGTGAGCTGCTCGTCCTTCCATGCTTGTGCTTCGGCGGCGATCTCGCCCTGTTGGCTGGCGATGTACTTCGCCACTTCCTTCAGCTGGCCACCGCCGTAGTCCTCTTCGGTCGCAGCGAGCTCGACAATCACCACCGGTTCCGCACCCTCGATCGCAAAACCGGCGCGGCGCAGCGCACCAGGCAGGACACGACCGATGTGCGCATTGCCGTAACGCTGCTTCCAGGATTCCAGCACACGTGCCATGCGGGCGGGGTCGCGTGAGTTCCAAACGGTCGACCCCCAGTCGGTGTCTAGCACGATTGCCCGACCTCCCGGCCGCAGAACCCGGCGCAGTTCGGCGAGCGCCGCATCGAGCTCTGGAATGAACAGATACACTTGGGCTGCGACAGCAGCGTCAAACGAAGCGTCCGGATACGGGAGCTTGCGGGCATCCGCGCGCTGGAACTCTACCATGGGAAACGAAGCGCAGCGCCGCCGGCCTGCTTTGAGCATGGGCTCGGCCGTATCCACCGCACAGACACGCCCGCCCGACCCGACGATCCCCGCGATATCCGCAGTGAGGAACCCCGGGCCGGAGCCCACATCGAGAATGCGCTCCCCCACACTGGCGCCCAACGCTTCGAGCGTGCGCCGGCGCTGCTCGACGATGACGGGAATAGCATAGTGCTTTTCGAGACGCGCGGCTTCGCTCGCGTCGAACTGATGGATAGCCATGGACTGGGGGCTTTTGCTGGCTCTGTGATCAACAATTAGGGCATGGTTACACAAATGACTATGTTCGTCCATCGGCACTACGCATCAACACCGCAACGATGTTGAATGGCTGTTCCGGCGCGTCAAGAGATTCGTAATCTTTGTTCTGGCTTTGAGAGAAACGATGGGATGCTCGCGGACGTTATCCATGTGGCACCAACTACGGCTGGCCCGCGATAAGTCGAACACGCCTAGTCGACGTTCAGTCCGGACGTCCTGCACCGCCAGCTGGAGTTGCCCCATCCCGTTAACGATGGCTTGTTAGCTTGGGCATTGAATATCCGCTGTGGGTGCGTGCCGCGAAAAGGCGGCGCCTTCCCAGTGGATGTAAGTTTCACCCAACAGCGAATCTATTGTACCTATCTGGAATCGTGAACGGGAGCAACGGGTCGGATTGGGCCCGATGCCTCAAAGGCTCTTCCCGGCCAATTCCGGTCACTCAGCACCACCCTCCAATTACCGCACTCGCGCAAACGGTCAAACTGCGTCGAAATCAGCCGCCTCGGGGCAATGCAGGGTTCGAAGACTTCCCGCTACAGGGCAATTTTCGCCAAACACTCGTGCGATTGACCCCTCGAAGGGCCGACGATATAGTTGCAGAAAGCGAAAAAGGTGGTTTGAATTTCCTATGCACTGTTAACGTAGAGCCTAGCACTTGGAATGGCGAGCGCGTCGTGACCAGTAGCATCGATTTTCATTCACAAGGAGATTCATGTGAGACGTATAGGACTGTCAGTGCTCGCCGCGGGTGCGGCGTTTGCCTTATCATCCGGCTTTCACAGTTGGGCACAGGAATATCCGAACAGGCCGATCCGCTTCCTGGTAGGCAACGCTCCCGGCGGGGGCACTGATACTGTGGCACGGCTCGTCGCGTCTAAGATGAGCGAGGGCTTGGGGATGTCGGTGATAGTCGATAACCGCCCCGGCGGCACAGGGGCCGTGGCTGCCACGCTAGTTGCGAGGGCATCTCCAGACGGCTACTCCATTCTGATCATTACGCGCAGCTCGCACTCGATCTCGCCCGCTTTGCAACGCAATTTGCCGTTCCACCCGGTCAATGATTTCGCAGCGATATCGCTCTTGGTCAATTCGCCGAATGTGCTGGTTGCTCACACCTCCGTCCCGGCCAACTCGGTCAAGGAGTTGGTGGCGGTCCTCAAGAGCAAACCGGAAAGTTTCAACTATGGTTCGACCGGCACGGGTGCGGTCAGCCACATGGCGGCCGAACTGTTCAAGAACATAACTGGAACGAAGATCACCCACGTGCCCTACAAAGGCGCCAGCCCCGCGCTAAGCGATCTTTTAAGCGGTCGCGTTCAACTGATGTTCAGCGGACCGGCGTCGATTATTCCTCATGTGAACTCTGGAAAGCTGAAGGCGCTCGCTGTCGGCGGATCCAAGCGGACGCCTGCACTCAAAGACGTTCTCACTTTCGCCGAAGCTGGGTATCCGGCTGTCGAAGCGTCGCAATGGTACGGTGTAGTGACGACTGCGGGAACACCAAACACTGTCATCAACAGGCTCAACCGAGAAGTGGTACGTGTGCTGCAACTGCCGGACATGGAAGAGCGACTCATAAACGGCGGTTTCGATCCCGAGCCGTCGACACCTCAACAGTTCGCGCAGCTACTCAAAGAAGACGTGGCGAGATGGCAAAAAGTGGTGAAGGCCACGGGGATACGACTGGAGTAGAGGTGTCTGGCATGGTATTGTCAAGTTAACCATACGAGGTCTTTCTCAAAATTCAGGGCAAGCTGCAGTATCTGTGGCGTGCGGTTGACCAGGATGGGGAGGTGCTCGACATTCTGGTGCAGCCGCGGCGGAATAAGCGTGCCGCCAAGAAGTTCTTCCGCAAACTGCTCAAGGGCCTACAGTACGTCCCGCGGGGCATCATCACTGACCAACTGGGAAGCTACGCTGCGGCGAAGAAAGAGATACTGCCCAGCGTCGAGCATCGCCGGGATAGATGGCTTAACAACCGAGCGGAGAATTCCCACCAGCCTACCCGAGAACGGGAACGGCGCATGCGGGGCTTCAAATCCCCCGGGCACGCGCAACGCTTCCTGTCGGTCTTTGGGGTGATCGCGTCGTTTTTCCGTCCTGGCCGGCACCTACTGGCCGCAGTGAACTACCGCGAGATCATGCGTCGCCGCTTCACGCAGTGGCGTGAACTTATCAGCCTGCAGACAGCGATCTGACCGGAATTGCCCTTCAATCAGCGACATTCTCGCCCACGTCTCCGCTTTTTCTATTCATATTGGTGTTAAGTTGACAGAACCATCCCGCGCGTGCCGGTCAGGCAATGGGTGTGCGCCGTGAAAAGGCGGCGCTTTCTCGTGGGGTCAAGGTTCACTCTCAACTTATGAATGGCAGCTTTGGAGAACAGCGAATGACCGGTTGGGGTCGTAACCAGACACTGTCTGTCAGATCGCATTGCGACTTCTACACTATAGCTTTTCGGTTTTGATCTTATCCGCGTTCATCTGCGTTCATCGGCGGTTTCATCTTGTCTTGAATCGGCTTGGGTTACTCGGCGCGGATGCCGGCGGCTTTCACGACTTTCGCGTAGTTGGCGATCTCGGACTTAATGAAGGCGCCGAACTTCTCCGGCGTGCCGCCGGCGGCTTCCAGACCCTGGGTGCCGAGCGATCCCCTCATTTCCGGCAACTTGAGCGTCTTCACCAGACTGAGGTTTAACTTTTGCACGATCGCGCGAGGCGCCTTGCTCGGCGCGACGATCCCATACCAGTTCAACACCTCGAAGCCCGGCACGCCGGCTTCGGCGATGGTCGGCACGTCGGGCGCAGCGGGCGTGCGCTTGGCGCCCGACACGCCGAGCGCGCGTAACTTCCCGGCCTTTACCTGGGGCAGCGTGGCCGGCATGGTGCCGAACATGATCTGCACCTGGCCGCTGATGAGATCGGTCAGCGCCGGCGCGCTGCCCTTGTAGGCAACGTGCACGAGGTCGGTGCCGGTCGCGAGCTTGAAAATCTCCGCCGTCATGTGCAGCGACGAGCCCTGGCCGGCCGAGGCGTAGTTGAGCTGACCGGGCCTGGCTTTGGCCAGCGCGATC
>JACQOI010000035.1 GCA_016202615.1 Betaproteobacteria bacterium | reverse complement strand
GTGCTCGAGTCGGCGATTGCGAATGCGGAGCACAACGACGGCGCCGACATCGACGAGCTCAAGGTGACGCGCATTTACGTCGAAAAAGGCCCCATGCTCAAGCGCTTCGCGGCGCGCGCCAAGGGCCGCGGCGTGCGCATCCTCAAGCACAGCTGCCATATTCACCTCACCGTCGGCGACGGAAGGAAATAGTCATGGGACAGAAAATACATCCGGTCGGCTTCCGACTTTCGGTGCTGCGCAACTGGTCGTCGAAGTGGTATGCGAACAGCAAGAACTTTCCGGGCATGCTGCAGGAAGACGTCAAGGTGCGCGAGTTCCTGAAACAGAAGCTCGCACACGCCGCGGTCGGCAGGATCGTGATCGAGCGTCCGACCAAGAATGCCAAGATCACGATAAACAGCGCGCGCCCCGGCGTGGTGAACGGCAAGAATGGCGAGGACATCGAGTCGCTCAAGGGCCAGCTGCAGAAAATGCTCGGCGTGCCGGTGCACATCAACATCGAGGAAATCCGCAAGCCCGAGCTCGACGCGCAACTGATCTCCGATTCGATCGCGCAGCAGCTGCAGAAGCGCATCATGTTCCGCCGCGCGATGAAGCGCGCGATCACCAACGCGATGCGGCTCGGCGCGCAGGGCATCAAGATCATGAGCGCGGGACGGCTTAACGGCATCGAGATCGCGCGCACCGAATGGTACCGCGAGGGCCGCGTGCCGCTGCATACGCTGCGCGCCGACATCGACTACGGCACCTCGGAAGCCAAGACCACCTACGGCGTGATCGGCATCAAGGTATGGGTGTTCAAAGGCGAGATCATGAGCAAGCACGAGCAGCCGCTGGCGGCAGTGCAGGCGGCGCTCGAAGTGCCGAAGCTCGAAGAGCCAGCCCCGTCGAAGCCCAAGGCTGCGCCCAAGAAGGCCCTGCCCAGGAAGCCCGCCGCGCCAAAGAAGAGAAGATCAGGAGAGAAACATGTTGCAACCAGCTAGAAGGAAACACCGCAAGGAGCAAAAAGGCCGCAACAAGGGCGTTGCGACCCGCGGCAACAAGGTGAGCTTCGGCGAATACGGCCTGAAGGCGATCACGCGCGGCCGTTTGACGGCGCGCCAGATCGAAGCCGCGCGCCGCGCCATGACGCGCCACATCAAGCGCGGCGGCCGCATCTGGATCCGCATTTTCCCGGACAAGCCGGTCTCGAAAAAGCCGGCCGAGGTGCGCATGGGCAACGGCAAGGGCAATCCCGAGTTCTGGGTTGCCGAGATCGTGCCCGGCAAGATGCTGTATGAAATGGACGGCATCGACGAGGCCTCCGCGCGCGAGGCGCTCCGCCTGGCGGCCGCCAAGCTACCGTTGCTGACGACGTTCGTCCACCGCATGGTGGGAGGGTAAGCCGTGAAAGCGAGCGAATTGAGAGCGAAAAGCCCGGCTGAGCTGCAACAGGAGCTGAACGATCTGCTGAAAGCGCAGTTCAGCTTGCGCATGCAGGTGGCGACCCAGCAGCTCACCAACAACAGCCAAATCAAGAAGGTGCGTCGCGACATTGCGCGCGTGCGCACCCTGCTTAACGAGAAGGCACGCCGGTCATGACTGAAACGAGCAGCAACAAGCGTACGCTGACCGGCCGCGTCGTCAGCGACAAGATGGACAAAACGGTGACAGTGCTGGTCGAGCGCCGCGTCAGGCATCCGCTTTACGGCAAAATCATCACACGCTCCAAGAAATACCACGCCCACGACGAGAAAAACGAGTTCAAGGAGGGCGATACGGTGTTGATCGAGGAATGCCGGCCGCTCGCCAGGACCAAGGCGTGGCGCGCGACCAGGCTGATCGAGAAGGCGCGCGTGGTTTAAGGCGCTGCAACCGCTTAAAACGCTTGAAATAGATAGGATTTTTCAGTACAATCTACATTTTTCGTTACGCCGCGCCAGCTTTTGACGGCATTGGCATTGCGGGCGCGGACGACCTGACCCGAACGGGTTCCAAGACTGACCGTAACGGCAGGGATTAGGGGCTAGGGGTTGGGGGCTGGATAGACCAAATCGGTTCGACCCGAGGCTGGTTTGAGCCCCTAGTCCCAAGTCCCCAGCCCCTGCACTAAAGCGGATCAAGTTGGAAAGAATTGCAGCTACTTGGCGAGAGCAAAAATGATACAGATGCAATCCATTCTGGATGTTGCTGACAACACCGGTGCGCGCGCCGTGATGTGCATCAAGGTGCTCGGCGGCTCGAAACGCCGCTACGCCGGCATCGGTGATGTGATCAAGGTCAGCGTGAAGGATGCCGCGCCGCGCGGCCGCGTCAAGAAGGGCGAGATCTACAATGCGGTGGTGGTGCGCACCGCCAAAGGCATACGCCGCGCCGACGGCTCGATGATCAAGTTCGACAGCAACGCCGCGGTGCTGCTGACGCCGAAGCTGGAACCGATCGGCACCCGCATTTTCGGGCCGGTGACACGCGAGTTGAGGACCGAGCGCTTCATGAAGATCGTGTCGCTCGCGCCGGAAGTTCTGTAAAAGCCGAAGGTACACAGGATGCGCAAGATCAGGAAAGGCGATGACGTGATCGTCATCACAGGCAAAGACAAGGGCAAGCGCGGCACGGTGCTGCGCGTGGTTGACTTCGAGCATGTGCTGGTCGAGGACGCGAATCGCGTCAAAAAACATCAGCGGCCGAACCCGATGAAAAACACCACCGGCGGCATCGTCGAGAAGGCAATGCCGCTGCACGTGTCGAACGTGGCGATCTTCAATCCGGCCACGAAGAAAGCCGATCGCATCGGCGTCAAGCTGCTCGACGACGGCCGCCGCGTGCGCTTCTACAAATCCAACGGTGAAGTGATCGACGCATGAGTACGACAGACAAGACGGAGAGCGAAGGCACAAGCGTGACGGCGCCCGCCGCCCGGCTCCAGGCGCATTACCGCGACCACGTGGTCAAGCAATTGATGCGGCAGTTCGGCTACAAGACGGTGATGCAGGTGCCGCGCATCGAGAAAATCACCCTCAACATGGGCGTCGGGGAAGCGGTCGCGGACAAGAAGATCATGGACAACGCGGTCGCCGACATGACCAAAATCGCCGGCCAGAAGCCGCTGGTGACCAAGTCGCGCAAATCGATCGCGGTGTTCAAGATCCGCACCGGCTACCCGGTCGGCTGCAAGGTCACGCTGCGCGGCACGCGCATGTATGAATTCCTCGACCGCCTGGTAACGGTTGCGATTCCCCGCATCCGCGATTTCCGCGGCATCCCGGCCAAGGCATTCGACGGCCGCGGCAATTTCAATTTCGGCGTCAGGGAACAGATCATTTTCCCCGAAATCGAGTACGACAAGATCGATGCCTTGCGCGGCATGAACATCACGATCACCACCACCGCCAGAACCAACGAGGAAGGCAAAGCGTTGCTGGCGGCATTCAAATTCCCGTTCAGGAACTGAACCATGTCCAAACTCGTTTTGAAACTCCGCGACCAGAAGCGCCGCAAGACGGTGAAAAAATTCGCCGCCAAGCGCGGGCAATTGCTGGCGCTCATCAACGATCAGAAGCTCTCGCCCGAAGATCGCTACGAGGCGCGCCTGAGGTTGCAGAAGCTGCCGCGCAATGCCTCCCCGGTGCGCCTCAGGAACCGCTGCGCGCTGACCGGCCGTCCGCGCGGCGTATACAGTAAATTCGGCCTCGGCCGCAGCAAGCTGCGTGATATCGCGATGCGCGGCGAGATTCCCGGCGTGATCAAGGCGAGCTGGTAAAAAAAGCGGTTTCGGGTTTCAAGTTAAACGTCTCAAGTTGAAAACCTGAAACCTCAAACCTGAAACTTGGAACTTTAAACTTGGAACCGAAGTTATGATGAGTGATCCCATCGCCGACATGCTGACGCGCATCCGCAATGCGCAGCAGTCGGAAAAAGTGTCCGTCAAGATCCCCGCGAGCAAGCTCAAGGTCGCGCTTGCCGGGGTTCTCAAGGACGAAGGCTACATCGACGACTTTGCGGTGCGTGAGGCGGAAGGCAAACCGGTGCTCGAAGTCGGCCTCAAGTATTACGCCGGCCGCCCGGTGATCGAGAAGCTGGAGCGCGTGAGCCGTCCCGGGCTGCGCGTCTACAAACCGAGCCGCGATATTCCGAAGGTGATGGACGGCCTCGGCGTGGCGATTGTTTCGACCTCGAAAGGCGTGATGACCGACCGCAAGGCGCGGGGACTGGGCATCGGCGGCGAGGTGTTGTGCATCGTCGCCTAGGAGTTTGTCGGACTTAGCCTCGACAAACTCCTGATGCAAAACCGGCTCCGGAAAAAAACGCAGATAAGGATGACAGATATGCGAATTCACCTTTGCTTTTCTTCACATTCGAACGATTCGGGTGGGTTTTCTTCCGAATTGGCAGCCGGTTTTGCTTTTAGCAGCTTGGGCGGACTGTTGAGTCCGACAGGCTGCTAGCGGCAAGCGAGGAATAGCGATGTCAAGAATAGGTAATTTCCCGGTCGTACTGCCGGCCAACGTCGAAGTCCAGCTGTCGAACACCGAGATTTCGGTGAAAGGCCCGCTCGGCACGCTGAAACAATCCTTGTCGGCGCAGGTCACGGTCGAGAAGGTCGAGAACAGGCTGCGGGTCAAGGTCGCCAACGAGTCGACCGCCGCCAACGCGATGTCCGGCACGCTGCGCGCGCTGGTTGCCAACATGGTGCGCGGCGTGACCAAAGGCTACGAGAAGAAGCTGACGCTGGTCGGCGTCGGCTACCGCGCGCAGGCGCAGGGCGACAAATTGAATCTGACGCTCGGCTTTTCGCACCCGGTGGTGCACCACATGCCGAAAGGCATCAAGGTTGAGACTCCGACCCAGACCGAGATTTTGATCAAGGGCATCGACAGGCAGGTGGTCGGACAGGTCGCGGCCGAAGTGCGCGCCTACCGCAGTCCCGAACCGTACAAAGGCAAAGGCGTGCGCTACTCCGACGAACAAGTGGTGCTCAAAGAGACCAAGAAGAAGTAAAGGCCGGATATGAAAGACAAGAATGAAGCGAGGCTGCGCCGGGCGCGGCAAACCCGCCACAAAATAGCTGAGCTCAAGGTGATGCGGCTGGCTGTGCACCGCTCGAACAGCCATATTTACGCGCAGGTGATAGCTCCGAGCGGCGACAAGGTGCTGACCAGCGCCTCGACGCTCGAGCCCGAAGTGCGCAAGAGCTTAAAAAACGGCGGCAACGTCAGGGCGGCGGCCGAGGTCGGCAAGCGCATCGCCGAAAAAGCGAAGCAGCTCGGCATCGAAGCGGTCGCGTTCGACCGCGGCGGCTACCGGTATCACGGCCGCGTCAAGGCGCTGGCGGAAGCGGCGCGCGAACACGGACTGAAGTTCTAGGCGGGAACCATTATGGCGAAACTGCAAGCAAATAAGATGTCGGGCGGCGAGCAACGCGGCGACGGCCTGCGCGAGAAAATGATCGCGATCAACCGCGTCACCAAGGTGGTGAAGGGCGGGCGCGTGCTCGGCTTCGCGGCGCTGACGGTGGTCGGCGACGGCGACGGCGGCGTCGGCATGGGCAAGGGCAAGGCGCGCGAAGTGCCGGTGGCGGTGCAAAAGGCGATGGACGAAGCGCGCCGCAAACTGGTCAAGATCAATCTGAAGAACGGCACGCTGCACCACGCGGTGATCGGCCGGCACGGCGCCTCGCGCGTCTACATGCAGCCGGCGTCCGACGGCACGGGCATCATCGCCGGCGGCCCGATGCGCGCGATTTTCGAAGTGATGGGCGTGACCAACGTGCTCGCGAAATGCCTCGGCTCGACCAACCCCTACAACATCGTGCGCGCGACGCTCAATGGACTGCAGGCGATGAACACGCCGAGCGAAATTGCGGCCAAGCGCGGCAAGCCGGTCGAAGAGATCACGGGGTAAATCATGGCCGAGTCCAAACAGTCGGGTAGCACCATCAAGGTCACGCTGGTCAGAAGCCTGATCGGCACCATGCGGGCGCACCGCGCGACGGTGCGCGGCCTGGGCTTGCGCCGCATCAACCATTCGGTCCAGGTGATCGACACGCCGGCGGTGCGCGGCATGATCAACAAAGTCGCCTACCTCCTGAAGTGCGAGGGCTAAATGCTACTGAACACAATCAAGCCGGCAGCCGGCGCCAAGCACGCGAGAAAACGCGTCGGCCGCGGCATCGGCAGCGGCACCGGCAAGACCGCCGGACTCGGCCACAAGGGGCAGAAGGCGCGCGCCGGCGGCTTTCACAAAATCGGTTTCGAGGGCGGGCAGATGCCGCTGCAACGCCGGCTGCCCAAGCGCGGCTTCGTGTCGCAGACGCGCGACGATACCGCTGAAGTGCGGCTGTCGGATTTGAACCGGCTCAAGGCCGATACCATCGACATTCTCGTGCTGAAAGAAGTGGGCGTGGTGCCGATCCACGCGCTGTCGGCCAAGGTCATTGTTTCCGGCGAAATCAAGCGCAAGGTCACGCTGCACGGCCTGCTGGCGTCGAAGGGCGCAAAAGCGGCGGTCGAGGCCGCCGGCGGCAAGGTTGAAATGCCGGCCGGCGCCGAGGCGGCACCCGCAGCGACCGGCAAAAAAGCCGTCCGTAAAGCCGCAGCCATGGTTAAAGCCGGGACCAGGGCGCACACGACGACCGAGACCATAGCGGCAGAGAGGGCCAAAGCGGAAACCGAAGCTGAAGCGAAAGCCGAAACCAAGACCAAGACCAAGGCCAAAGCCGAAGCCAAGGCCGAAGCGAAAGCCGAGCCCAGGCCCGGCAAGGAAAAACCCGCCGGCAAGAAAACCAAGAAAGGTGAATAAAGTTGGCTAACCAGGATTCGATGTTGAGCATGCAGGGCAAGATGGGCGACTTGAAGCGTCGCCTGCTGTTTCTGCTCGGCGCGCTGATCGTGTTCCGCGTCGGCGCGCACATCCCGGTGCCGGGCATCGATCCGGTCGCGCTCGCCGATCTGTTCAGGTCGCAGCGCGGCGGCATCCTCGACATGTTCAACATGTTCTCGGGCGGCGCCTTGTCGCGCTTTACCATTTTCGCGCTCGGCATCATGCCCTACATCTCGGCGTCGATCATCATGCAGTTGATGACGGCGGTGTCGCCGACGCTCGAAGCGCTCAAGAAGGAAGGCGAGTCGGGACGCCGCAAGATAACCCAGTACACGCGCTATGGCACCGCCGGGCTCGCGATATTCCAGGGGCTCGGCATCGCAATTGCGCTCGAATCGCAGCGCGGGCTGGTGCTCGATCCCGGGCTCGCATTCCGCCTCACGACCATGATCACGCTGGTGACCGGCACTATGTTCCTGATGTGGCTCGGCGAGCAGATCACCGAGCGCGGCATCGGCAACGGCATTTCGCTGATCATCTTTGCCGGCATCGCGGCCGGCTTGCCCAGTGCGATCGTCGGCACGCTCGAGCTGCAGCGCACCGGCGCGTTCTCCATCCTGACGGTGTTTTTCATTGCGGGACTGGTGGCCGGCGTGACCGCGCTGGTGTGTTTCGTCGAGCGCGGCCAGCGCCGTATCCTGGTGAATTACGCGAAGCGTCAGGTCGGGCGCAAGGTCTACGGCGGGCAGTCGTCGCACCTGCCGCTCAAGCTCAACATGTCGGGCGTGATCCCGCCGATTTTCGCTTCCAGCATCATCCTGTTTCCGGCCACGCTTGCCGGCTGGTTCGGTACCAGCGAGAACATGCGCTGGCTTTCCAGCATTGCGGCGACGCTGTCCCCGGGGCAGCCGATTTACGTGTTCCTGTATTCGTCGGCGATCATTTTCTTCTGCTTTTTCTACGCCGCGCTGATGTACAACCCGAAGGAAACCGCCGACAACC
>JACQOI010000355.1 GCA_016202615.1 Betaproteobacteria bacterium | reverse complement strand
GGCATGACTACCAGCAAAGGCAGAAAAGTGCGCGCGGGCACCCCGGCTAGCGTGCCCGCGCGCCCACAACTTAAGGCGTGGCTGCAAGACCCGAATAACGCAGCCCCGTACAACGAGGCGGCGCACGACGAGGGGGACTCCGGCGTCCTGTTGCATGCCCTTCGGAATGTCGCCGAAGCGCGCGGCGGCATCGCGCACATCGCCGAACAAACCGGCCTCAACCGCGAGGCGCTCTACCGCACCTTGTCCAGGCGCGGCAATCCGCAATTGAAAAGTCTCGCCGCAATCCTCGGTGCGACGGGACTGCGTCTGAGCGTCACACCAGCCGGTCGCAGGTAACAAAACGGCTGAGATTCAGCTACGCGGACACGCCCGCCAAGGAACTTGAAGATGAGCAAGCGTAAAACAAGATCGATCGATGGCGTCGAGATTCACGAAGGTAGCGGTAACGTGTATGCCGACCTTGGCTATTCGAACGCCGACGAAATGCTGGTCAAAGCCAAGCTCGTTTCCAGAATTGCCGACATCGTGCGAGACAAAGGCTTGACATTGGATATCTGAGTGAGAATTCTTAACGCGCCGATGTGATAATAAGTTATAGGAAGCCGGTTAAAGCGACCAACTCGTCGAGCATCTCGCCTTTTGCCTTCTTGCGCGCCTTCCGGTAACGCATGCCCATCACCTCTACCACAGCTCTTCGCTCGCTCATCGTCAACCTCATCTCCCCCCTTTTTTTGCCCACACGCAGAGAGATATTTCGCTCAGAGTTTTAGATGAGGCAATTCGAGGACTTTGACCTTCCGGTCACGCAGCTGATATAATGTTTTAGAGATTACCCACAAAGGGCACATTCACAATTGTGCCCCGGCGCTGACGCTTCATAACAGGCGCCACGGCATTGCAGAAGAGTCAGGTAGCCGGTGACACCAAAAGAGAGAATACGTTGCCAGTCATCCAGAGTCGATGGATCGTCCTGAGGGGCTGATGTCGACGGACGAAACGATTGCGCCAATCTGGAAGGCGTACACAGGCAGGCTTCCTTTGAGGGGAAGTAGCCAACATGCCCGGGTTGTCCTCCGGGTCATCACCACCTTGGAGCAAAAAGGTCAACCGCAGGGTTTACGTAAGAGGAGACACGTGTATGGATATGGGATTGAAGGACAAGGTCGCAGTTGTAACCGGCGCCGGCGGCGCGGGCATTGGCAATGCCATTGCCCTCACCCTTGCCAGAGAAGGCGCTCATGTGGTGACTAATGATATTAAGCGAGAGCTCGCCGACAAATCCGCCGAGCAGGTGGAAAAACTCGGGGTTCGTTCCCTGGCCACCTATGCCGACGTCACGTCGCTCGCCAGCACCAACGACATGGCCAAGCAAACGCTCGACGCGTTTGGCCGTATCGACGTTCTGGTGAGCATTCCATATTTCAACCCCGGGACTCCGTTTATGGAGCAGACCGAAGAGGACTGGCACCGCATCATGAACATGACCTTTTTTAGCATGGCGAATGCGGCACGATCCGTGCTGCCGGCCATGATCGAACAGAAGGGCGGCAGCATTATCGGCATTGGTTCGGATGCCGGACGGGTGGGGGAACCCCGCATGGTCATGTACGGGGTTGCAAAAGCCGCCGTTATGAATTTTGTTAAGGGGATGTCCAAAGAAGTCAGCCGGCATAACATCCGCCTCAACGTGGTGTCGCCGGGCACCACGAGAACGCCGCGCACGGAAAGCGTGGGCCTATTTGAGCCGGAGATGGAGAAGCGTATTACCAAGCTGTACCCGTTGCGCCGCTTGGGCAAGCCCGCTGATATTGCCGATGCCGTAGTATTTCTGGCCTCGGATCGAGGCAGCTGGATTACCGGCCAGACGTTGAGTGTCAGTGGCGGCTATGCCATGTGAGGGGTGTGGCGGGCGACCGATGGAAACTCCAAAAGCACATTCGCCCCGGCCCCCCGGCCGCCCGCACCGTGAAGACCGGGGTGAAAGTAACGGTCTGCACTCTCAATTACTGGAACGGTCATGTAGTCCGACGCATCTGACGCGAGGTAGATCGCCAGCAGTCCGACTTCCCGGAGCCGCCCGGGCCGCCTGGGCGCCACGGTCTCCTCCGGGCGCTGCGTGGTCTGCGCTCACGCGCTCTTCGCCGGACGTCACGACGTCCGGAAAAATGCCGAGCGCAAGAATTGTCACCAGCATGAACAGGAAAAACCTCGGCTTTGCGGCATAGGCAATGACAAACAAGCGGCCCGTGGAGAACCGCCTCCGTCAGCGCGCTGTAAACAGCGAAAACCACCAACGCGGTGCCGAGGCCGAAAAAATACGCCCGCGAGTTGAGGAAACCGTTGCGCCGCTGGCGATGCGAGCAGTGTTTGGGGCTGATTCCACGGCGCCGGTCCCGCGGCGGGTGTCACGCGTTTATTTTCCTTCCCACCGGGCTTTGCGCTTTTCGATGAAGGCCTGCATGCCTTCTTTTTGGTCGCGCGACGAGAACAATACCTCGGAAGCCTTGGTCTCGAGCCGCAGCGCCGCGTCAAGCGAGGCGTCCAGCCCGGCGAGCATGACTTCCTTGATCTGCTGCACGGCGAGCGGCGGCAGCGCGGCGATCTGCTGTGCCATTTCGACGGCGCGCTTTTCGACTTCGGCGTCCGGCGCGAGTTCGCTGACGAGTCCCATTTCGAAAGCTTCCCTAGCACTGAACGAATCGCCAGTCAGGCAGATCTTCATCGCTTTGTACTTACCGACCGCGCGGATCAGCCGCTGCGTGCCGCCGCTCCCGGGGATGACGCCGATCTTGACTTCAGGCTGGCCGAAACGCGCCGACTCGCCGGCGATGATGATGTCGCACGTCATCGCGAGTTCGCAGCCGCCGCCGAGCGCGAAGCCGTTGACCGCAGCGATCATCGGTTTCGGGCAGGCAGCGATCGCACGCGACAGCTTGTGCGTGCCGCGCAGCATAATGTCGATGCTGCCGGCGCCGGCGAGTTCCTTGATGTCGCCGCCGGCAGCGAAGGACTTGTCGTTGCCGGTGAGCACGATTGAGCGTGTCGCGCTGTCGTCCCCGAGTTCGGTCAGGTATTGCACGATCAGCTTGCGCACTTCGAGGTTAATCGAGTTGCGCGACTCCGGGCGGTTGATGCGAATTAGCGCGACGCCCTCGGCGGGGCGTTCGAGCATTACTACGGGTGCGGTCATGGCCGGGTTCCTTCATGAGGGAAGTGCTGAGACGGACGAATTTGAAAGTTTAAACCATACGAAGTGAGGGCGAAAATCTAAGACTTGAGATTGTGGCGCGCAAAAAATTCGAGTTCCTTGCCGTTGACGAGTAGCTCGCCCTGCGTCCGTAGGATTGTGGCATGATAAGCGCATGGTTTGGTTTGTGCGAATCGTGGCGGCACTGCCCGGCGCAATGGGAACCACACTTTCACGACCACAGCTACGGATTTCGTCCGCGACGCTCGGCCCATCAAGCCGTACGCGAAGTTCAGGCGAACATCCGGGCAGGCTAGGGACCTTCGCGCCTAATTCAGGCCACTCAATGGAATCAGCGCCCGAAGCCTGCGCTCGCTCAATTAGGTCATTGAGGGCTTTGGCAATTTCCGTAGTAATCGGAACTTCAAGGTCTACGCCGTCCTCAGTTTGGACAGTGCAGATATCCGAAATTCTTTCAGGCCAACAACGAGCCCGAAGAAGGTTCCGATAATGCCGATACCGGTGAAAATTCCTGGAAGGTGCTTAAAGAATTCGGTGCGGAGCACCGAGTCAACCAAAACCGAATCAACCCCGCCTATCGAGTGGGAGTCCGAAGCCGTCTTACGGCCGCGATGGCGCCGGGCGTCCTGATCCCTTTCGTTATGCCGACACGAACGCCGAGCTTAACTCGACAGACGTTCCGCTGATCACCTGCACGCTGATGGTCGGCTGCTTTTCAAGCATGCCTTCCGCGACGGCGATCTTGGCGTCGTCTTTCGCAAATGCGTAGACGATAACATTGGTATCAGCGAAGGCCGGCACGGTCGTACAGTTCCGCCCTGCCGATCTTGCTGCCATCGTAGCGTCCCCGATATCGGGAAAACAAAGGGGACGCACACCTTTCCCACGGGAATTGTGCGCGTCTCGCATTGTCTCTGCGATTCGCGCACCCCTCGCCACACTCCGGCTCGGGACCGCCGGACCTGAAAACGGTCCGGCGTCCAACGCGATATTCACTGGATGTCGCGTTGTCGAACCAGGGGTTCCAATCCTACGTGGAAGAGCCAAACGGAAAACACCACCGGTCTGGTGGCGCTTTTCGTTTGGCGTCCCGGAAGTCGCGTTGTCGAACCCCGGTTACCGCCGTGAAAGGGCGCACGTTACCGCCGTAAATTCAACGAGTTGCACGTAGCGTGCTCGGGAAACGCTCGGGTTCTCCAGGCAGATATCAATAGGGACCTGATTAAGTCGCTGCCCACAGATGCGATAACGATGGTATTCTTGTAATACCACAATACACAAGGAGCTGCCATGGCTGTCTCTGTCCGCCTTGACCCGGTGATTGAAGCCAAGCTGGCGCAGCAGGCTAACCTGCTTGGCATCACCAAATCCGATTTCATCAAGGACGCGATCGAGCGCGTTCTCGGAATGAAGAACCCGGCCGCGCTGCTACGCGAGGTGCGCAGCAACGGAAAACTGGGACGGCGGGATGCCTCTGCTGACGTTTCGCGCCTGATGAAGGCGAAGCTGCGTGCGCAACGTCCTGATTGATGCAGGTCCGCTGATCGCACTGTTCGCAGTCGACGATGCGCATCATGCCCGCTACGACCGTCTCGTCACCGAATCGGCCGTCAGCGGCTTGCGGCTAGTCACCACTTGGCCGTGTGTGATCGAGGCGTCCTGCATTCTAGACGCGCCGCTGCGCTTCGAGTTACTGGAGTGGGTCGAGCGCGGCGGCGTCCAGGTGTTTCCGTTCGACGCATCCCACCTCGCCGTGATGCTGCCGTGGATGCGCCGCTACACCGAAAAATACAAGCGTGACATGGATCTCGCCGATGCTTCGCTGCTCTGGCTCGCGCATGAAAGCGGATTGCGCGAGATCATGACGGTCGATGTGAAGGACTTCGCTCGCTACCGGCTACCCGACGGCAAAGCGCTGACATTGCTCTAGTCGAGGGACAGGAAAATGAATTCGCTCGCGATCGGTGTTTCGCGAGGGCGTTTGGGCGTAGGCGGCGCCGGCCCCGGCGGAGATGGCGACGAGCAGGAAATTCCCTAGCATCCAGGACCTCGATGGAGAGCGTCACTAGACGGTCATATGACGGGGTTAGACTAAGAACTCTCACAGAAGCTGGATCAACATTAAAGGCACGTCACAAGGATGCGGGAATCGCTACTTTCTGTGAAAAATTGGACACAAGGATACGCCATCAATACAGAGTGCTGAATGCCACAACCAATGATGCGGCGAGTGAATAAGTTTATCACCACCATCATCGAAAGCAAATTCACATCAGGACACTGGTCTGTCAAAAGCGCGGCGGTTTCAGTGTTTTTACGCTTTCCTATGTCAGCCATTTGTTGCGCGGGCGTACCTCTGCGCACCGTGCAACTCTACGTCGGCCACGCCCACATCACGACCACCGAGGGGCACGCCTCTGGCCAGGGCAAACGCCGGCCGAGGTTTTAAGGCTGGCAATATGTCCTCCACGGTTACCGCCGTGATACTTGGAAAATGCTCGGTTCTTGCGGCGCTCTATCGCATTTCTTAGCAGCCTTGAACAAAAAAAAGACGCGCAACTGATCGATAAGGCGCTGATTTTATGGCGTCCCCACGGGGAAACGAGGGAACGACTCAGACTTTCTTGTAAATCAGCTTCTTAGCGAGCGGTAGCGCACCGCTGGTCTAGCAGTTTAAGGTAGCACCCCAAGCAAAGCAACAAGGCTGCACGTGTATAATGTGATGACCTATTCGGAGAGCTCTTATGGCAGAGAAAAAGGC
>JACQOI010000354.1 GCA_016202615.1 Betaproteobacteria bacterium | reverse complement strand
GCTTGCTCACCAGCGGCGAGAAGTCGGAATCACCGCTGATGATGACGAAGGTGTCGACGTGCGAGTTGGTGTAGCACAGATCGAGCGCATCGACGACCATGCGGATGTCGGCCGAGTTCTTGCCGGACATGCGCAGGTGCGGGATCTCGATCAGCTCGAACGACGCTTCGTGCATTGCGCCCTTGAAACTCTTGTAGCGATCCCAGTCGCAATAGGCTTTCTTGAGGACGATGCGCCCCTTGAGCAGCAGGCGCTCGAGGACATTTTCGATGTCGAATTTTGCGTACTTGGCGTCCGCGACGCCGAGCGCGATGTTCTCAAAGTCGCAGAACAGCGCCATGTTGGTGATTTCAGCTTGTGCAGCCATGCATTGCTCCATTGGTATTGCGCCGGACGAGGTGGATTGCCGCCAGCGCAAGCGACATCTTACGCGACTGGGAAGGCTTGCAGAAGGCGGCTAGGCTCATCGTCGACGCTAAAACCTGTATCCCGTCATGGGGTCAAGGTATCAAGATAACTGTGGCGCCGGCCGCACGATCTGTCGATCGTCGATAGGCCAGTTCAGGATCGCCGCCGCCACGCCCATCGCGATCGTCAATATCCACATCACCTGGTACGAACCGGTCGTGTCGAAGAGATACCCGCCGAAAGCAATCCCGAGAAAGCTGCCGACTTGGTGGAACAGGAACGCGATGCCGGTGAGCGTCGACAGGTATCTGACGCCGAAGATCTGCGCGATCAGGCCGCCGGTGAGCGGGACGGTGCCGAGCCAAAGAAATCCGATCACTGCGCCAAAAACGTAAACCGACCACGGCGTGAGCGGCAGCGCGATGAATACCGCGATCGCCACGGCGCGCGTCAGATACAGCGTGCTCAACAGATATTTCTTGGTGTAATGGCCGCCCAGCCAGCCCCAGAAGTAGCTACCGAAGATGTTGAACAGTCCGATCAGCGCGAGCGCCATCATGCCGGTCTGCGGCGTCATGTGCTGATCGACCATGTATGCCGGAAAGTGCACCGAAATGAACATGAGCTGGAAGCCGCACACCGTGTAGGCGATGCACAGCAGCCAATAGCCGCTGTGACCGAACGCCTCGCGCAGCGCCTCGGGTATTGATTGCCGGTGCTGTCCGGCCGGTTCATGCCGGTGTTTCTCGACCAGCGCCGCCGACAGCGGCACGATCACCATTACGGTCAGCGCCAGCACCAGCAGCGCGTTTTGCCAGCCGATATGAGTAATCAGCGTCTGGCCATAGGGCAGCATTACGAACTGGCCGAACGAGCCGGCGGCGCCGGCGATGCCAAGCGCGGCGCTGCGCTTTTCGGCCGGGAACGCGCGGCCGATGACGCCATAGACAATGCTGAAGCCGCTGCACGAAAGCGCGACACCGACGATGATGCCCGCGCTCAGGCCGAATTCCCAGCCGGTGGTCGAATACGCCATCAGCGCCAGCCCGAGCGCGTAAAGCAGGGCGCCGCCGGCCATCACGCGTCCGGCGCCGAATTTGTCGGCAATCATGCCGGTGAACGGCTGGGCGACGCCGTAAACCAGGTTTTGCAGCGCGATCGCCAGCGAGAACGTCTGGCGGTTCCAGTCGAGGTCCATGACCATCGGCTGCAGAAACAGGCCGAAACTGTGGCGCGTGCCGAGTGCCAGGGTGAGCGCCATGCCGCCGCACACCAGGATCACGGCGGGGGTGCGCCAGTCTTTTGTTGTTGCTGGAGGTGTCACGATCAGCGCGATTGTAGCGTATCGGCTGCCGCCGCGCCGGACGGTCTGCGTCTCACGGCTTCAGCGTGAACGGGTTGAAGTCCGTGTCGCGATCGTAGTAGTCCTCATGTTCGGCGCGCTTGAGCGCGGCGACGATTTTGTAGGTAAATGGCGTAAATACAATTTCGACGCCGACTTTGGAGACGAATTGTACGAGTATTACCAGCGGCAGCTTATCGTTTGGAAGAATGCCGCTGTTGTAGAACGCAAGCGGGAAGAACAGCAGCGAGTCCACCCCTTCGCCGAAGATGGTCGAGCCGATGGTGCGCGTCCACAGCCAGCGCCCCGCGGTCAGCAGCTTCATTTTGGCGAGTACGTAAGAGTTGACGAACTCGCCGCACAGGAATGCGACCAGCGACGCGCCGGCAATGCGCCAGGTCGAGCCGAACGCGATTTCATAGGCTGCCTGGTTATCCCAGAACGGCGCGGGCGGCAGCTTGACAATCACCCAAGCCATCAGCGATGCGAACGCCAGCGCGGCGAAGCCCGACCAGATCACGCGGCGCGAGCGCGCGTAGCCGTAGACTTCGGTCAGAATGTCGCCGAACACGTACGAAATCGGGAAGAACAGTATGCCCGCGCCAAAGGTAAGCACGCCGACGAGCGGCAGGTCGAATTGGGCGATTTTCGCCGGTCCGATCAGGTTCGAGCACACCAGCACCGTGACGAAGCCGACCATCACCAGGTCGTAATAGCGGTATGCGCGGCGCTCGGTCACGATTGGAGCCTCATTCCGGCTTGATACCTGCAGCCCTGATCACCTTGGCCCACTTTGTAACTTCCGTCCTGACCAGGGCAGCGAGCTCTTCAGGCGTGCCAGCCGCCTGCTGGAGATCTTGTTTTTCGAGGATTTCCAATGCATCGGCTTGGCTCAACCCTTTTCCAACTTCCGCGCTGATGCGCTTCACGATCGCAACCGGGGTGCCGGCCGGCGCAAACAGGGCATTCCACGAGGTGGACTCATAACCCGGAAGGCCGGCTTCAGCGATCGTCGGTGCATCCGGGAGGGTGGGGGAGCGCTTGGCGCCGGTAACGCCGAGCAGAATCAGCTTGCCGGTTTTGGTGTGCGGCACCACTGCAGTACCGCCGAAATGGATCGCCACCTGGCCTCCGATCACGGCGGGTATCGCGGGGCCAGTGCCTTTATACGGGATGTGCGTCATCCGCACGCCGGCCATGGATGCGAATAGCTCGCCGGCTATATGCGTGGCCGTGCCGGTGCCGGATGAAGCGTAGTTGAGGTGACCCGGTTGGGCCTTGGCCAGCGCGATCAGCGCCTTGACCGATCGCACCGGCAATGACGGATGAACCACCAGGAAAAGCATGAATGTAGTTAGGACCGAGACCGACTCGAAGTCCTTGATGGGATCGTAGGCGACCTTGCTGTAAAGACTGGGATTGACCACGAAGTGGGTCGACACGACCAGCAGGGTATGGCCGTCCGCCGGTGCTTTGGCGACGAGTTCAGTGCCGATGTTTCCACCTGCGCCAGGCCGATTGTCGATAATGACCGGCTTACCCAGTGCGGTGCTCAGTTTGTGGCCGACAATGCGCGCGACGAGATCGGTGCCGCCGCCTGCCTGGACCGGCACGACGATCCGGATTGGCTTGGTCGGATAAGCCTGGGCCCATGCAAGGGTGGGCAGCAGGGCTGCAACCGTTGCCGTAAGAACAGAGCGTAACGAATTACTTAACTGACAAGTCTTCCATAACTGACGTGTCTTCAAATGGCACCTCATCGCGGCGATGTCCCGAACTGAGTTGAGGGTTTGGAGAAGCGGAGTAGCTATGCTAAGCTGCTATTGGCTGCTCAGCAACAGTCCTTATTGACACAGTTCTCTTGCAAGATTATTAATGCCCGGATCGAGCATCTGGCAAGGGCGGCGAAGTGCGTTGGAATCACGCCGCTGGTCCGTGTCGCGGAGAACGCGCCCCTGCTTATTTCGAAGGCGCTTGACGCCGGCGCGGCCGGCGTGATCGTGCCGCACGTGTCGTCACGATCCGACCTCGAGCGAGCGACTGCGGCGACCCTTTATTCTCCCCGCGGAATCCGCGGCGCGTGTTCCACCGCGCGCGCCACCGGCTACGGCACAGAATCATGGAAGGGTTGGCTCGCACCGTTTTTGCAAGCCGATGTGCCTTACAAAAGCGTTGGAGGGGCAGTCACCGCTCTGATCGGTGGCGAGGTGCAGCTGATGTTTCCCGCCGCACCCTCAGTCGCGCCGCACATCGAATCCGGTCGACTGCGGGCCTTGGCGGTTACTACTGCTCAGCCGTCCGCTCTAGCTCCCGGTTTGCCTACGGTGGCAGCCTCGGTGCCTGGTTTTAAAGCGGGGACTCTCCCATCCAATCGAACATCCATTCACGCCCTCCCCGCGCTTCTAGTTCACGTGCATGCCGGCTTTCCGGATCACCTCACCCCAGGATTTCAACTGCGACTTGATGCGTGCGTCCAACTCTTCCGGCGTACCGCCGATCGGGGTAGAACCGGTGGCCAAGAGCTTCTCGATCACGTCCGAGGACCGCACCGATTCCGCCGCCGCACGGTTGAGCGCCACGACGACCGTGCGCGGCATGCCTTTCGGGCCCACGATGCCCTGCCATGGCGCGACGTCGAAGCTCGGGATGCCCTGCTCGGAGAACGTCGGCACGTCGGGAAGTTGTGGCATGCGCTTCTCGCTCGCCACGCCGATCACCACTGCTTTGCCCGATTTCCCCATCGTGATGCCGCTCAGCACGTTGGCGAAGATCAACTGCACCTCGTTGCTGGCAAGCGCCAGGTTCGAAGGCGCGGCGCCCTTGTAGGCAACCGCGACGATCTCGGTGCCGGTCATCAGCTTGAACATTTCGGCGGCGACGTGACCGGCGCTGCCGGTCGCATTCAGCCCGTAATTCAACTGGCCCGGCTTCGCCTTCGCCAGCGTGATCAGCTCCTTGATCGAGCGCACCGGCACTTGCGGATTGACGATGATTACCAGCGGCTGCGTCGCGAGCAGCGAAATCGCCTGAAAATCCTCCTCGGTATTGAACGGCAGCTTGCTGTACAGGGACGGCGTGGTGATGTGCGTCGCCATCGCGAACAGCAGCGTGTAGCCGTCGGGCGCGGCTTTGGCGACGATGTCGGAGCCGACGATGCTGCCCGCCCCGGGCCGGTTGTCGACGATAAAGCGCTGCGCGAGCAGGTCCGCCATCTTCTGCGTGACGATACGCGCCACAACGTCGGTGCTGCCGCCTGGGGTGACCGCCACGACCATGCGTATCGCCTTGGTCGGATAAGATTGGGCGACGGCATGCGGCGCGTATATCGCAGCGGCGCAGACGACGCACCCCCACGAGATGGCAGCAGCGTTGCGCCGTAGCGGCGAGATCTCGCGCAAATCGTGGAAGTTGCGCGTGCAGAGCGTCGTGTTTGCCATGTCCGCCTCCTTGGTGTCGGATGAAGAAATAGAAAAATCAATCCGCCCGTCGCCGGCGTCCTGTGACTATGCAACGCTGCAGTGATGCCGGATCGGTGCTCGGTGCGCCCGATCGGGGCTGCCCGCGCGTGCTCCACCGTCCGATCCGCGC
>JACQOI010000353.1 GCA_016202615.1 Betaproteobacteria bacterium | reverse complement strand
GTTGTTGATGAAGTACGGCGACAGGTAGCCGCGGTCGAACTGCATGCCCTCGACCACTTCGAGTTCCATGTCAAGCGACTTGCCGTCCTCGACCGTGATCACGCCTTCCTTGCCGACCTTTTCCATCGCTTCGGCAATTTTGTCCCCAATGGTTGGGTCACAGTTGGCCGAGATCGAACCGACTTGCGCGATTTCCTTGGTGGTGGTGCAGGGTTTCGAGAGTTTCTTCAGCTCCTCGACCACCGATTCAACCGCTTTGTCGATGCCGCGCTTGAGATCCATCGGGTTCATGCCGGCGGCGACGAACTTCATGCCTTCCTGCACGATCGATTGCGCGAGCACGGTCGCGGTGGTGGTGCCGTCGCCGGCGATGTCGGAAGTCTTGCTGGCGACTTCCTTCAACATTTGCGCGCCCATGTTCTCGAATTTGTCCTTGAGCTCGATCTCTTTCGCCACGGACACACCATCTTTGGTGATGGTCGGCGCGCCGTAAGAGCGGTCGAGAACGACGTTACGGCCTTTCGGGCCGAGGGTCACCTTGACCGCATCGGCGAGGATATTGACACCGGCCACGATCTTCGCGCGGGCCGAGTCATGAAACTTAACTTCTTTTGCTGCCATGTGATTTCTCCTTTTTTACTACGCGGGTTACTCGATCCTCGATGACGCCCATGATGTCTTCTTCGCGCATCACGAGCAGTTCTTCACCTTCTACTTTGACGGTCTGGCCGGAATATTTGCCGAACAGAACTCGGTCGCCGACTTTGAGATCGAGCGCGCGGATCTTGCCGTCTTCGAGCACTTTGCCTTTGCCTATCGCCTTGACTTCGCCTTGGTCGGGTTTTTCGGCCGCAGTGTCGGGAATGACGATGCCCGAGGCGGTCTTGCGTTCTTCTTCCAACCGCTTGACGATCAAGCGGTCATGTAAAGGACGAATCTTCATAAATGCATCTCCTCTTTGCTATACCGTAAAAGAACCACTGGGAAAGATTGTTAGCACTCTATTCGAGTGAGTGCTAATAATAGGGGTTTATGAGCGAAATTTCAAGAGCCTGCGCCGGGCGAGCCTATACCGTCAGCCTCCGGCGCGATGCCGAAGACCAAGAAAAATACCGACTAATCAATCGGTTATGACGCGCCGGGGAGTGCCGCACGTGCGGCGGAAATAAATCTAGCTTGCGAACGGGTTAGACGCGGGGACCCCGAAACGGTAAATCGTCTTGCGGTTGCCCTCGCAGGTCGGCGGTATCGGCCGCAGCGGGCACGGCGGGTTGCGGCGGCCGTCCTCGATGAGCGTCGCGTCGTCAGCGTATTCGCCCCAGATGCCGCCGCGCACCGGCCGGAACAGCCACATCAGATAACCGCGGCGCGCCGCGACTTCGACCAGATCGTCGGCATCGGGCGCGTCGGCGACCACCACGTTGCTGCCGTTGATGCCGAACGGAAACGAGCCGAACGCCTGCAGGCATTCGAGAGCTTCGCGCGACTCGGCGCCGGGACGCATGCAACCCGGCCGTTCGGCACGCTGCACATCCCATGCGCCCAGCGCCCACGCCGCATCCATCGCGGCGCGGTCGACTGCAAGCAGATCTCGCCAGCGCTCGTTCACCTGCAGCGCCGAGCTTGGGATCGGCGTGTAGGAAATGGCCTCGGCTTCTTCGACTTCCGCGAGCTTTTCCTTGATGAAGCCGTGCCAGTGCAGCGTGAGGATGACGGGAGTGTCGGGACAGGGCACCGCAGCGAGCGTAATCGCGAACAGCGGCAGGCCGGTCGAGGCGACCTGATCTTCGATGCGATCGAGTAATTCCATGGCGAGCTTACCCCCACAGGAATGCTACACTCACACTCGAGCAAGATTGATGCCACTCATTGTGCATGAGTTATGCCGTTTGTAAATATCCGCCGGGCCAATCCTGGTGCGGCTTCCCAGCGCGTGGCCGTTAGCACTCACAACGCCTCGCTGCTAGCACGCAGCGTCGCCGCGGTGTGGCATCCGTGCACGCAAATGAAGCAGCACGAGACGCTGCCGCTGGTGCCGATCGCACGCGGCAATGGCGTCTGGCTGCATGACTTTGACGGCCGGCGTTACCTCGACGCGATCAGCTCGTGGTGGGTTAACCTGTTCGGCCACGGCAATCCGCGCATCAATGCCGCGCTGGTGGCGCAACTCGGTGAGCTCGAGCACGTGATCCTCGCCGGCTTCACGCATGAGCCGGTGGTCGAGTTGTCGGAGCGCTTGAGCGCGCTGACCGGCGGCAGGCTCGGCCACTGCTTTTACGGCAGCGACGGCGCGTCCGCGATCGAGATCGCGCTCAAAATGAGCTTTCATTTCTGGCGCAACAGCGGGCGCCCCGAAAAGACCGGCTTTATCAGCCTCGTCAACAGCTATCACGGCGAGACGCTGGGCGCGTTGTCGGTGACCGACGTCGCATTGTTCAAGGACACTTACGCGCCGTTGTTGCGACAAAGCGCGCAAGTGCCGAGTCCGGATTGGCGGCTCGCGCAAAAAGGAGAAACGCCGCACGCCTGCGCCGGGCGTTGCGCACAATCACTCGAACGCCACCTCGAGCAGCACCACGCCGAGACCGCGGCCTTCATCGTCGAGCCGCTGGTGCAAGGCGCAACCGGCATGGCGATGTACGACGCCGAGTACTTGCGCCGGGCGCGTGCACTCTGCGATCGTTACCAGGTGCACCTGATCGCCGATGAAATCATGACCGGCTGCGGCCGCAGCGGCACGTTTTTCGCGCACGAGCAGGCCGGCATTACGCCGGATTTTCTGTGCCTGTCGAAAGGCATCACCGGCGGCTACCTGCCGCTATCCGTGGTGCTGACGACCGACGCGGTGTACGCGGCGTTCTATGATGACAATGTCGCGCGCGGTTTTCTGCATTCGCACTCCTATACCGGCAACGCGCTCGCCTGCCGCGCCGCGCTCGCGACGCTCGATATTTTCAGGCAGGACGAGGTAATCGAAGCCAACAAAGCCAAGGCCGCTTATCTCAGCCGTGCCGCCCAGCCGATCGCGCGCCATCCTCGCGTCAGGAATTTCCGCAACACCGGCATGATCTGGGCGTTCGATGTCGACGCCAACAGCCCCGCCTTCGCGCGCAAGTTCTGTCAGGCTGCGCTTGAGCGCGAGCTGCTGCTGCGGCCGATCGGTAATACGGTTTACTTCATGCCGCCTTACGTTATTACAGAAGACGAAATTGAACTACTTGTCGCGCGTACGCTTGACATTCTGAACTGCGTTTGAATCCCAACCGCCGTGGTTGCCGCGCGCGGTGCCGCCCCCCGGCGCTTGGTTGCGTTGTGCAACCGTACTGCGAAAGAATTAAAATTCTGATTGGAGCGAATACATGCCTACGCTGCACGTAAGAAACATTCCAGACGAACTTCATGACCGCATCCGCACCTTGGCGTCGGCTCAAAAGCGCTCGCTCAGCGCGGAAGTCGTCAGTCTGCTTGAGCGCGCCCTTCAGGACGAGCAGGTTCGCGCCTCCCAGCAGGCTTTGCTGACAACTATTGCGCGCCGCCGCAGGAGCCGGCGCACGAGCAAACAAGTCCCTGACAGCGTCGCGTTGTTGCGAGAAGACCGGAACCGCTAAGCTTTCAGCGCTTCACGGAATAACCGTATATGACGCATGTTATGTGGCATTGTCAGACTTGGCGGATGCACCTTTAATTACCGCGGATGAGAGGCTGGTGCGGAAGCTGGCTGATAAAAAACACCGTGTCCAGTGGCTGGGAAATCACGCGGCGCATTCAACATGAACGGACTGACTTTTTTCCGGGTCGGCGAGCGCTACACGAACGACCAGATTCGCTTTTCCCTGGACTTAGAAAACCTTGGCGGCATTCGGCCATCGATTGACGCGCGCAGAAGTCTTACGCATCTGGCGATTCTGACTGCAGACGATGAGATATCCGAATTTTCGACCACTCGTTTGAGAAAAGATCTTTATCGGCTCTTGTCTACTTACAACGACCGTATTAGCGCCGTAGAAGCAGATAAATCGCTCCTTATCGAGATACCACAAAATCTCAGCCGTTAACTTGGCTGGAACGCAATGGTGCCCGTGCCGCAATCGGCGGTAACATACTGATATGCACGCTTTGCGATTGTTAATCGCTCTCTGGTTATGGTGCGCGCCGGGCGCCATAGCGCAGGACAGCGCGTCACGATTGCCGCCGGCGGTGGCGCGGGTATTGCAGCAGGCAGGGATTCCCGAGTCGAGCGTCGGCATTTATATTCAGGACGTGAATGCCGAGCGGCCGCTCATCGCGATGGGCGAAGAGCGCGCGCTAAACCCGGCATCGACCATCAAGCTGCTCACGACTTTTGCCGCGCTCGATCAACTCGGTCCCGCATACGCATGGACTACCGAGGTCTATACCACCGGTACGCTGCAGGACGACGTGCTCACCGGCGATCTCGTCATCAAGGGTTATGGCGATCCGCGCCTGACACTCGAAAATTTCTGGCTGATGCTGCGCAGCCTGCGCGCGCGCGGCTTACGCGAGATCCGCGGCGACCTGGTGCTCGACCGCAGCTACTTTGGGGCAGCCGAGAGCGCCGATCCGGCAAGCTTCGACAACGAGCCGACGCGCCCCTACAACACCGCGCCTGATGCGCTGCTGGTGAATTTCAAGACCATGCGCCTGCAATTCGTGCCGGATGCGGAGCGGCGCGCGCTCAGGATCATCGCCGAGCCGGCGCTGGCGCAAGTGCAGGTGCTCAACAACGTCGTGCTCGACAACGAGCCGTGCGGCGACTGGGTGGGCCGGCTCAAGCTCACCGCGCTCGGTAATAGCGCGAGCGCGCGGCTGCTGTTCGGCGGCAATTACTCGCTCGCGTGCGGCGAGAAAGAACGCAACTACAGCGTGCTCGGCCACCCCCAGTACGTGCACGGCTTGTTTACTCTGCTGTGGCGCGAGCTCGGCGGCGCGTTCTCGGGGGGCGTGCGCGACGCCAAGACACCGGCCGACGCGCGGCTGGTGCTCGCGCATCAGACCCAGACGCTCGCCGAGATCGTGCGCGACATCAACAAATTCAGCAACAACGTGATGGCGCGGCAGCTATATCTCTCGCTCGGCGCGATTGCGTTGGGCGCGCCCGCCAACAGCGAGAAATCGGCGCGCGCAATCAAACAATGGCTTGCTTCGCGCCGGCTCGCGTTTCCCGAACTGGTGCTCGAAAACGGCTCCGGCCTGTCGCGCAACGAGCGCTTGAGCGCCAAAAGCCTGGCGCAACTGCTGCTCGCCGCGCAGCGCAGCTCGGTGATGCCGGAACTCGCCGCGTCGCTACCGCTGGTCGCGGTCGACGGCACGATGAAAAAGCGCCTGTCGGGCGCCGAGGTCGCGGGGCAGGCGCACATCAAGACCGGCACTTTGTCTGGCGTACGCGCGATCGCCGGCTATGTTCTCGACGGCAAAGGACGCATGATGGTGGTGGTCTGCATCGTCAACCACGCGCGGGCGCCTGGAGCGCAAACGGTGCAGGATACGCTGCTGAAGTGGGTTTATGGCCGCTAAGCGCTTGGTGGCGGGGTCAACAGCTCTTTTAAGCCTGCGCTTCAAAAAAAGTATTACTGTAATATCAAATAGTTATATGCGCTTGTTGCCAAAATACGACAAGTTAACGAATTTATTGCTGTAAATAAAAGGGGTTATGTCGACAAGTTAAAGTTTTTTCTTTAAGCTGGTCTCAACGCTCTAACGATAGGGGCTTTTCCTCCATCGCTTGGTGATGCCCCGGAGCGTAACGGCATGCAAGGAGAATAACAATGGTTCGGAGATCGGCTTTTGCAGTCATTGCGCTGGCGGCGGCGTTTGCGAGCGCACCCGCGGCTGCGCAATCCAATTTTTATGGCGTCGCCAATATCGGCAGTTCGACGATAGACGTCGACCCGAGCTCGGTCAACGCGTTCGCCATCGCGAACGGCACGGCCGTCGTATCGACGGTGCCGGATAACCACGATCTCGCGTTCAAGCTGCAGCTCGGCTACCGCTTCAGCAACAATTACGCGCTCGAGGGCGGTTACACCGACCTCGGCAAAGCCGGGTTTACGACCGTAACCGCCGCGCCCAGCACGGTCGGCGGCAAGAAAGAAGCCTACCTTTTCAATCTCGACCTGGTCGGCACGTGGCCGCTGAATCAGACTTTCTCGCTGTTGGGACGTTTCGGCATCTATTACTGGGAGACCAAATCCATTCTCCCGTTCGGGGCCGGCACGATCGGCATAAAGGATACCAGTTACGATTTCAAACTCGGCGCCGGCGTGCAATACGAACTCAGCAAGACGGTTGCGTTGCGCGCCGAGTACGAGCGCCTCAACGGCGTCGGCAGCGCAACCACGACCGGCGATTCCAAGATCAATATGTTGTCTGTTGGCGCAGTACTAAAGTTCTAACTACAAAGCTGCGCCACAATCCACATAGCCGGGTCGCCCCCGGCTATTTTTTTTCCAGATTCAACGCGTCCCAGAGAGCATCGACCCTGCGCCGGGTGGCCTCATCCATCTGTATCGGCACGCCCCACTGGCGCGACGTCTCGGCCGGCCATTTGTTAGTGGCGTCTATGCCCATCTTCGAGCCCAGCCCCGCCACCGGGCTCGCGAAATCCAGATAGTCGATCGGGGTGTTGTCGGCAATCAGCGTGTCACGCGCCGGATCGACGCGTGTCGTCAGCGCCCAGATTACTTCCTTCCAGTCGCGGATATCGATGTCGTCATCGGTGACGATAATGAACTTGGTGTACATGAACTGGCGCAGGAACGACCAGATGCCGAACATTACGCGCTTGGCGTGGCCCGGGTACTGTTTTTTCATGCTGACCACCGCGAGCCGGTACGAGCAGCCTTCGGGCGGCAGATAGAAGTCGATGATTTCCGGAAACTGCCTCTGCAGCAACGGCACGAACACTTCGTTCAGCGCGACGCCGAGCACCGCCGGCTCATCGGGCGGTTTGCCGGTATAGGTGCTGTGGTAAATCGGGTCGCGGCGTGACGTGATGCGCTCGATGGTGAACACCGGAAAGCGCTGCTGCTCGTTGTAATAGCCGGTGTGGTCGCCGAACGGGCCTTCGAGCGCGGTTTCGCCCGGATGAATAAAACCCTCGAGCACGATCTCGGCGTTCGCCGGCACCTGCAGATCGTGGCTCAGGCACTTCACGATCTCGGTCTTGGCCCCGCGCAGCAATCCGGCAAACTGATATTCGGACAAGCTGTCAGGCACCGGCGTCACCGCGCCGAGTATGGTTGCCGGATCGGCGCCGAGCGCGACTGCGAGCGGAAACGGCTCGCGTGGATGCGCGAGGCAATGGTCGCGGTGATCGAGCGCGCCACCGCGCGTGCTGAGCCAGCGCACGATGACTTTGTTTGGCGCGATCGCCTGCTGGCGGTAGATGCCGAGGTTCTGGCGTTTTTTCCGCGGCCCGCGCGTGACCGTGAGCCCCCAGGTAATCAGGGGCGCCGCATCGCCCGGCCAGCAAGTCTGGATCGGCAGCCGGCCGAGATCGGCGTCGGCGCCTTCCCACGCCTGCTCCTGGCATGAAGCGCTGCCGACGAGCTTCGGCGCCATAGTGAGCACACGCTTCAGAAGCGGCAGCTTGTCCCATGCGTCTTTCAGCCCGCGCGGCGGCTCCGGCTCCTTGAGGCTGGCGAGCAGCTCGCCGATTTCGCGCAGCGCCTCGACCTTGTCAGCGCCCATACCGAGCGCCACGCGCAGCGGCGTGCCGAACAGGTTGCCGAGCACCGGGATCGTATGGCCCTTCGGCTTCTCGAACAGCAGCGCCGGACCCTGCGCTTTCAGCACGCGGTCGCAGATCTCTGTCATTTCGAGCCGCGGATCGACCTCGACCGCGATGCGCTTCAGTTCGCCGCGGCGCTCGAGTTGGGTCATGAAGTCACGCAGGTCGTGGTATTTCATGTACGCTCAGCGCGCAATCGGGATGTCGGGAGCGGGAAACAGCGGAATGCGCAGCAGGAAATCGATCACGATCCCGGCGTAGATCGCGGCGCCGGTCAGATTGTTGTTCAGGAACGCCCTGAAACAGCGCTCGCGCTGGCGTTCGCGGATCAGCAGACACTGATAACCGGCAAGGCCGGCCGCGATCGCGAGTCCGCTGAAGTAGAACGCGCCGAGCCGCGCCCAGTAGCCGATATATATCATGATCAGCACAAACAGCGCGTGACAGACCATCACGCCGATCACGTCGAAGCGTCCGAACAGTATCGCCGATGACTTGAGGCCGAGCCTGATGTCGTCGTCGCGGTCGACCATCGCATACTCGGTGTCGTAGGCGATCGCCCAGAACATGTTGGCCACCACCATGGCCCAGGCGAGCGGAACCACGTGGTTGTGGTGTGCGGCGAACGCCATCGGGATGCCGAAGCCGAACGCGATGCCGAGCCAGGCTTGCGGCAGCCAGAAGAAGCGCTTCAAAAACGGGTAGACCACCGCGAGGATACAGGCGATCACCGCCAATTTGATGGTCAGTGTGTTCAATTGCAGCACCAGCAGGAACGCGAGCACGATCAGCGCGCCGGCAACCAGCAAGGCTTCCTGCGGCGGGATCAATTTGGCGGCGAGCGGGCGGTCTTTGGTGCGCTCGACGCGGGGATCGAAATTGCGGTCGGCGAAATCGTTGACGATGCAGCCGGCGGAGCGCATCAGCACCACGCCGAGTATGAAAATCACGGCCACCCCGGGATTCGGAAAGCCGTAGGACGACATCCACAACCCCCACAGCGTCGGCCACAGCAGCAGCAGGATGCCGATCGGCTTGTCGAGCCGCATCAGCTTCTCGTAGATATCGAGCCGTTCGGTGAAAGTCATGGCGTGAGCGCAAGGATAGCGGGTAGAAACACTTCCGTCACCAGGAGTTTGTCGGACTTGGCCCCGACAAACCCCTTAATGCAAAACCGGGGCCAGTAGAATTGCAGAAGAGGATAACAGATATGCGAATTTGCCCGCGCTTTTCCGCAAGTTCGACCGTTAGCAGCCTGCCGGGCTTGGCACTCCGACAGGCTGCTAGACGCGCAAATAGTGCTGTTTGCCGCCGAGCCAGCGCTGCAGGTGGCGCTCGGCAATCGCGGGCTGATGGCGCAGTATCTGCTGCGCCGAATTACGCGCCGCCTCGAGCAGGTCGAGATCGGTATTGAGATCCGCGAAGCGCAGCATCGGCACGCCGCTCTGGCGCGCGCCGAGAAACTCGCCGGGACCGCGCAGGCGCAGGTCGTGGCGCGCGATTTCGAAGCCGTCGCTGTTCTCGAAAATGATCTTGAGCCGCTCGCGCGCGAGCTGCGACAGCGGCGTCTGGTAGAGCAGTATGCAGGTGCTCTTGCCGGCGCCGCGGCCGACGCGCCCGCGCAGTTGGTGCAGTTGCGCGAGCCCCATGCGCTCGGCGTTTTCAATCACCATCAGCGTCGCGTTCGGCACGTCGACTCCGACTTCGATCACCGTCGTCGTGACCAGCAACTGTATGGCGCCGCTTTGAAATGACTGCATCACCGCCGTTTTCTCGGCGGCGGCGAGCCGTCCGTGCACCAATCCGATCTTGAGTCCGGGAAAAGTCGTCAGCAAACGCTGATAAGTATCAAGCGCAGTTTGTAATTGCAGCGCTTCTGATTCCTCAATCAACGGGCACACCCAGTAAGCCTGGCTGCCGGCGATGCAGGCATCGCGCACGCGCTGGATCACCTCGTCGCGCCGCGCGTCCGATACCAGCCGGGTTGCGACCGGCGTGCGGCCGGGCGGCATTTCATCGATCACCGACACGTCGAGGTCGGCGTAATAGCTCATCGCCAGCGTGCGCGGGATCGGCGTTGCGCTCATCATCAGCTGGTGCGGTTGCGCGCCGGCGCGGGATTGGGCGCCTTTCAAGCGCAGCGCGAGCCGCTGGCGCACACCGAAGCGGTGCTGCTCGTCGACGATCGCGAGTCCGAGGTTATGAAATTCCACCTCGTCCTGGATTAACGCATGCGTACCGACCGTAATCTGCGCCTCGCCCGCCGCCACCCCGGCGAGCGTTTCGCGTTTCTGCTTGCGCGCGAGATTACCGGCAAGCCACACCACCTTGACGCCGAGCGCGGCGAGCCAGCCCGAGAACTTGTTGAAATGCTGCTCGCCGAGAATTTCGGTCGGCGCCATGATCGCGACCTGGTGTCCGTTTTCGATCGCCTGCAGCGCGGCCAGCGCGGCAACGATGGTCTTGCCGCTGCCGACGTCACCTTGCAGCAGGCGCTGCATCGGGTGAGGCCGGGCGAGATCGGCGCGAATTTCGGCTATGGCTCTGTGCTGGGCACGCGTCAGCTCGAACGGCAGCTGCTCGATCAGTGCGCGCGTGAGCTGTCCCCGCGGCGCCAGCGGCGGCGCGCTCGCGTTCCTGCGGCGATCGTAGTGGATGCGCATCGACAGTTGCTGCGCCAGCAGCTCGTCGAATTTGATGCGACGCCAGGCGGGGTGCGAGCGGGCCTGCAGCGCCGTCTGCTCGGCGGCGGGCGGCGGATGATGCAGGAAGCCGATGCAGCCGCGAAACGCCGGCAGCTTGAGCTCGCCCAGCAGCTGCGGCGGCAGGGTGTCGCTCAAATCGCTGGCCGCAAGCGCCGCGTGCACCATGCGCTGCAAATTGGCCTGGCTCAGGCCCGCGGTGGTCGGATAAACCGGCGTCAGCGTATCGGACACCGCCGCGTCGCCATGCACCACGCGATACTTCGGGTGCACCATCTCGGCGCCGAAAAATCCCTGCCTGATTTCGCCGAACAGGCGCACGCGCGTGCCAGGCGCGAGCTGCTTGACCTGGCTCGTGTAGAAATTGAGGAAGCGCATCACCAGCACGCCGGATTCGTCTTCCACCATGCACACGAGTTGCCGCTTGGGCCGGTACCTAATCGCGTTATCGACGACCTTGCCTTCAACCAGCACCATCTCACCATGCGGCGCGCTGCCGATAGGATAGAGATGTGTCTCGTCGTCGTATCTGAGCGGAAGATGCAGAACCAGATCGAATTCGCGATGGATGCCGAGTTTGGCGAGCGCGGCGAGCACGGCTTTGCCATGCTTCGCCAGTGAGGGGTGAGGGGTGAGGGGAAAGGGGGGAGGTTGCGCGCGGCGCGCGGCTTTGGTGCTCTTCCCCGCCTCACGCCTCACGCCTCTCGCCTCACGCCAAATTCAAAATGGCATCGATTTCGACCAGCGCGCCGCGCGGCAGGCTGGCGACGCCGACCGCGGCGCGCGCGGGATAGGGCTGCGTGAAGTACATCGACATGATTTCGTTGACGCGCGCAAAGTGCGAAAGATCGGTCAGGTACACCGTGAGTTTCACCGCGTGATCGAAGCTGCCGCCGGCCGCGGCTGCCACCGCTTTCAGGTTCTGGAACACGCGCTGAATCTGCGCGTCGATGCCTTCGACCAGCTGCATCGTCGCCGGATCGAGCCCGATCTGGCCTGACAGATAAACGGTGTCACCGCAGCGTATCGCCTGCGAGTATGTCCCGATCGCCTGCGGCGCGGCGGCGGTTTGGATCGGCTGCTTCATCATTCCTCCCGTTTGGTTCCGGTCCCGGAACTGCGCTATCATGCAGCCTGCAAGCCCGGATTTCAATCGCCGGCACGCCGCCGGTTCCCCACCCCTCCCGCGTGAGCTCCGACGCCATCGCCAATTTCGAACGCCTGCTCGCGGCGGGCCGCGACGGCGCTTTGCTGCGCTTCAGCCTCGGAGCCGAATATCTGAAGATTGGTGATTCGCCCGCCGCGGCGAAGCACCTCGAGCAGGCAGTCGCGTTCGATTCCGGGTTTTCAGCGGCGTGGAAGCTGCTCGGGCGCGCGCTGACCGAATGCGGCCGCTTCGAGCAGGCGCTCGCGGCCTACGAGCGCGGCATCAGCGTCGCCGAGCAAAAAGGCGACCTGCAAGCGGCGAAGGAAATGTCCGTGTTCGCGAAACGGCTCAGAAAGCAGCGCGAAGCGTCCTAGCCGCATGGCAATTCTCAAGACCCTGCGCCGCCTGATCACCGGCGCGCCGCTCGATCCGATGGATCCGGACACGCGGCGCCACATTGCGCTGATTGCGTTCTTCGCGTGGATCGGTCTCGGCGCTGACGGTTTGTCGTCATCAAACTACGGCCCGGAAGAGGCCTATCTTGCGCTCGGCAGCCATACTCATTTCGGACTTTACCTTGCGGCCGCCATCGCGATTACGGTATTCATCATCTCGCTCGCCTACAACCAGGTCATCGAGCTGTTCCCGAATGGCGGCGGCGGCTACAAGGTTGCTACCAACCTGATCGGACCCCATGCCGGACTGGTGTCGGGCGCGGCGCTGATCGTCGACTACGTGCTGACGATCGCGATCTCGATCGCGAGCGGCGCCGATGCGCTCTTCAGCCTGCTGCCGCTCGGGCTGCATCCGTTCAAGATCCCATTTGAATGCGTAATGATCGGCGTGCTGGTGATGCTCAACCTGCGCGGCATGAGAGAGGCGATCAAGGTGCTGCTGCCGATTTTCCTCGGCTTCGTCGTCATCCACGTGTTCCTGATCGGCTACGGCATCCACGCGCACGCCGAACGGCTGCCGGCGCTGATCCCCGACACCCTCGGCGAAACTTCCGCGCTCGCACGCGACGTAGGCTGGATCTTTGTGATCTCGACCATGCTGCTGGCGTATTCGCAGGGCGGCGGCACTTACACCGGCCTCGAAGCGGTATCGAACAACGTCAACACGCTCGCCGAGCCGCGCGTGGCGACCGGCAAGTGGACGATGTTCTACATGGCGACCTCGCTCGCGTTCACCGCCGCCGGCATCATGCTGCTCTACCTGCTGTGGGACGCCGCGCAAAGCCCGGGGCAGACGCTCAACGCGGTGGTGTTCAAGTCGATCATCGAGCACCTCGATCTCGGCAGCGCGTTCGCCAACCAGGGCGGACTGCTCGTGGTGCTGACGCTGGAAGCGGGGTTGCTGTTCGTCGCCGCCAACACCGGCTTTCTCGGCGGCCCGGCGGTGTTATCCAACATGGCGGCGGACTCGTGGGTGCCGCGCCAGTTCCGGCAACTGTCGAGCCGGCTCGTAACGCAGAACGGCGTTCTGCTGATGGGCGTCTCGCCGCGACTTTCCATATCGGCTTCGGCACCGACCCGGTGCAAGAGCTGAGCAAGCTCACCGAGACGGTGACGCAGAAATATTCCAACAGCGTGTGCTTCGCGAGCAAGCTCATTTTCGTGCACGATAACCTGTTCACGCACTGGCTGCACAACGAGACCGCGCTCGCGATGCAGCGGCGGCTGCACCTCAGGGGTCAGCAGATGGTGGTCCTGCCGATGCGCGTTACTTAGCGGTCAGCGGTCAGCGGTCAGCGGGGTTTGACCGCGCCTTAAGCCTATTTCGGCATGTAGGGTGCGCTTGCGCACCGGTTCGCGCCACGGTGCGCAGGGCGCACCCTACAGGAATTGTTCGGCGCTCGCATGCGACGGACTTAAAGTAGTGCCATGGGAGTTTGACCGGTATTCCTGCAAGGGTTCGATTCCAAATTGTTCCGTCTAATGAACCTTGCCCTTGCCGCCGATCGCCTTGAGAACGCCTGCCCATTTTTCAATTTCCTCGTTGAGGAAATGGGTCATATTGCCCGGATTAGAGTCGGTGACCAAGTCGGCCGTCTGATCGAACAATGACTTTTGAAATCCGCTGTCGGCGACGACCTTGCTCGTCGCCCGATATAGCTGGTCGACGATTGCTTTCGGCGTGCCCGCGGGAGCGAGCACGGCCGTATAGGTATAGGCCAAGACGCCTGGCAATCCCGCTTCAGCCGACGTCGGGATATCCGGCGCTGCCTGCGAACGCTTGTTGCTGAAGACGGCGAGTATGCGCAAGCGTCCATTACGGTGGAACACAACCGCGGAGCTGAACGTCACGAACGCGGTCGGGATTTGACCTGCAATCAGGTCTCGCACGCTTGGCCCGCCCCCTTTGTAAGCGACGTGCACGATATCGAGTCCGCCCGTCACGATCTTGAACAATTCGCCGGTCAGGTGGTTAAGGCTTCCGACACCCGCCGAACCGTACGAATATTTTCCAGGATTGGCCTTCACGCGCTTGATCAGTTCCTGCAGCGTCTTGGGGAGGGTCGGGTGAACGGCGATTGCGATCGGCGTGGTACTGAGGACGGCAATCCCCGCAAAATCTTTCACCGGATCGTATCCGGGTTTGTCCATCGTCAGCGGATTGATCGAATGGGTCGACGCCGTACCCATCAGCAAGGTGTAGCCGTCCGGCTTGGCCCGCGCCACTTCAGCGCTGCCGATCGCGCCATCGGCGCCGGCCTTGTTGTCGACGAGCATTTGCTGACCCAGAAGCGGGGTCATCTTCGCTGCGTATATTCGGGTCACGACGTCGGTATTCCCGCCGGGCGCAAACGGAACAACCATTCGAATGGCTCGCTCCGGATACTTGCTCTGACCGAACGATGAAACGGACAGCATTGCCGCCGCCAACCCCACGGCGATGCCGAATTTAAAACGTAAACCCGCGTCTCTGATCATCATTTGCCTCCTCCTGAACTGACACGACCACTGAACGCCAAAGCCTATTCCCGCGGCCTTGGCAACCATGAAAGACGCGACCGGTACGCTTGCTCGAACGCGTCTATCGCTCTTGACTGCCTGGACGTCACGTCGATGTCGTCCAGTCCCTCGAGTATCTGGGCCTTTCGCGAAGCGTCGATATCGAACTGATGCGCCGCACGATCCGGCGTGATGACCGTTTGGCGCTTGAGGTCGACGGTCACGGTCGCTCCGGGATATTTCTCCAGATCGGCGCCGATTCGTTCTATCAACTCCTCCGCGAGCACGATCGGTATCAAGCCGTTTTGCAGGCAGTTCGCCCTGAAAATGTCGCCGTAACTTTCGGCGATGATGGCTTTGATGCCGAAGTCCGACAGCGCGTATACGGCGGCTTCCCGGCTCGAACCGCAGCCGAAATTTCTTCCCGTCACGAGAATCCGGGCGCGACGGTAAGGCGGCCGGTTCAGCACGAAGTCCGCGTGTTCCTCGCCGGTCTGTGTAAATCGCTCATCGAAGAACAAAAACTGTCCATATCCGACAGACAGCGGCTTCCGCAAAAACCGATGCGGGATCAGCTTATCGGTGTCGACGTCGTGGCAGACAAATGGCGCCGCGACCGCCGTGAGCGTGCGAAACGGCTCCATGGTCAGTCCTGAAGAAAGCCGCGTACGTCGGCAAGCCGGCCGGCGATCGCCGCAGCCGCAGCCATTGCCGGGCTGAGGAGATGGGTACGCGATCCCGTTCCCTGACGCCCTTCGAAATTTCTGTTCGACGTTGAAGCACAGCGCTGTCGCGGCAGAAGCCGGTCGCCATTGGCGCCCGTGCACATTGAGCAACCGGGATCTCGCCACTCAAGGCCCGCGCTCAGGAAGATTTGGTCGAGACCCTCGGCTTCGGCCGCACGCTTTACGCTCATCGAGCCGGGAACGACGATCGCCCGAATCGAAGCCTTGCGACCGCGAACCACATGCGCTGCGGCGCGCAGATCGTCCAGCCGCGCATTGGTACAGGAGCCGATGAAGACGAAGTCGATCTTGATGTCCTCGACCGGAGTGCCGGGAACCAGCCCCATGTAAGCCAAGGCGGCTTCACCCCTTCCCCGGCGCGCCCGATCGTCGAAAGCCCTGGGATCTGGAATCGTGCTCGAGACCGGGACCACCTCGTCCTGACAGGTTCCCCATGTCACCATCGGCTCGATCGCGCCGGCGTCGATATCGACCTCGCTGTCGAAGCACGCGTGGACGTCGCCGGGAATCGTTCTCCAGAAGCGGATGGCGTCGTCCCAGGCCTGGCCGCTGGGGCTGAATTCGCGACCCCGGAGATAGTCGTATGTGACGCGATCCGGCGCCACGATGCCCGCCTGCGCACCGGCTTCAATGGACATATTGCACAGCGTCATGCGTCCTTCGATCGAAAGGCCGACTACGCCACTTCCGGCGTATTCGATGATATGACCCGCGCCGCCGCCAATGCCGATTTTCGCGATGATCGCGAGAGCCAAATCCTTGGCCGAAACGCCGCGAGCAAGCGCTCCATGCGCGCTGATGCGCATCTGCTTCGGCTTGCGGAACCACACGGTCTGCGTGGCCAGAACGTGCTTGATCTGCGACGCGCCGACGCCGAATGCAAACGCGCCGAATGCCCCGTTCGTCGAAGTATGCGAATCCGAACCGCTAATCAGCATACCCGGCTGCACGAGGCCGATTTCCGGCGCGACAACGTGCATGATTCCCTGCTGAGGATGGCTCAGTCCGAAGTGCGCGATGCCGGTTCGCTCCGCATTGCGCTTCAGTTGTTCGATCATCGTTCGCGCCTCGGCGTCAAAAGCGGTCGGCATGCCGCTCGCCGGCCGGCGAGTCGGCACGTAATGATCGGCAAATGCAAAAGTCTGCTGAGGGCGCCGAACGTTTCTTCCTTCCTGCAGCAAGCTGTCGAACGCATAGAAGGGGCCCTCGTGCACCACGTTGCAGTCGACGTACAACAACGCCTCGCCATCGCCGCGTTCAGAGACGACATGCAGGTCCCAGATCTTCTGAAACATGGTCTTGGCGGTCGACATATCAACGCCTTTTCTTTGGTGCGGCGCGCGTCACCACTGCGCTCCCGGAACGCAGCTAGCCGCGAAACGCGTCGAGCCCGGTCAGCTCCCGTCCAACGATCAGCGCCAGGATCTCGTTCGTGCCGTCAGGAATCGGCAGCATTCTCGCATCCCGATAAAGCCGCTCCAACCCAAGTTCGGCGCTGATTCCCATCGCGCCATGCACACCCATTGCCAGGTTCACCGCGGCCAGGCACGAAGTTGTCGCATACCGCTTGGCCATCGCCGAAAGACCGTTCGTTCGCCCGCCCCGGTCGACCGCGGCCAACGCCTTGTAGCAAAGTAAACGACTGGTCTCCACCGCGGTGGCGATATCGGCCAGGTTCTGCTGGACAAGTTGAGTGCTGCCGATTAACCGTCCGAATTGGCGTCGGACCCCCGCATACCCGATCGCCATATCCAGAGCCCGTTGCGCCAGGTGCACCGCCATCAGTCCCAGCAGAGGACGATTGCCATTCCATGTTGTAGTCAAGACACGGGACACGTCGCCCGCCTTACCGAGCGCGTTTCTTCTTGGCACGCGGCAATCGTCGAACAGCAACTCGGCGGTGTGGCCTTGGCAAAAACCGAAGACTTCGATCTCCTTGCTCTCGTAAGGCGAGACGGCGCGTTCGACCAGGACCCGCTGGAGCAAGTTGCGGCCGTTCGCGTCCGTCCCCATGGAACCGGTCACCACGACGACATCGCTGATGCTGCCATTCGTGATCCACATTTTTCTGCCGCTGATCACAAGATCCTGGCCCTCCTCGCGCAGCCTGGTTTTCACGCCGCGGGGGTCTGAACCCGTATCCGGCTCGGTCGTTGCGGTACAGCAAATCTTGCGCCCAGCGATCAGGTCGGCAAGGACACTGCTCCACTGATCCTCGTTGCTTCCCGCTCGGATGCGGGTCACCGTGACCTCGTGCGAAAGCAGCGAATTCGCGATCACCGGCGGGAGCTGTTCGAAGACCAAGCCGTAATCCAGCATTCGCATTCCCGAGCCGCCAGCCTCGATCGGCAGGCGCGGGGCGGTCAATCCTTCGCGCGCGAACACCTCGAAGATTCTGAGCATCGCCTCCTTCGGCAGGGGCCGCGCGGCATCATGCGACTCCAGCTCCGGACGAAGGTATCTTTCGGCCAACTCTCTAGCCGAATCCTGAAGCTGCTGCTGCTCTCCAGAAAGTTCAAAGTCCACGTGATGTCCTTTTGCTCATGGCATGGCGAACCCTAAATGATCTGTTTCTCCCTCAGCAGGAGGATCTGCGCCGGATTGTAACCCATGTTGCAGCCTTTCAATTCGAACCGACGATGAACGCATCGACAACGGCCACCCCGCGGCCTGCTTCATAGACGTAGACCGGGTTGAGATCGATTTCATTGATCCTGTCGCCACCGCGTTCGACCAGCAGGGATAGGCGCTCCATAAGCTCGGCAAGCGCCTCGACATCGCGGGCCGCTTCTCCGCGCACGCCCATCAGCAGCGGCCTGCTGCGCAAGCGCTGCAGCATGGCGAGCGCGGTCGGATGGCGTACCGGCAACAGCTCGTACACGACGTCGTTCAGGACCTCGATGTGAATGCCGCCGAGTCCGACCATCATCAGTGGTCCAAAATCGCGATCTCGAACAATCCCGAGCGCGACTTCAAGTCCCTTCGGCACCATTTCCTGGACCAGGATGCCATGGATCTGCGCGTCCGGTGCGAACCGCTTCGCCCGCTCAAGCAACTCGGCATGGAAGTTGCGGATTTCGGCTTCGCCGCTTGCATTCAGGATGACGCCGTTCATCTCCGTTTTGTGCGGGATTTGCGGTGACTGGATCTTCAGCGCCACCGCTTGGCCGAAGGCGGCGGCCGCGGCGACGGCCTCGGAGGCGCTGCAAGCGAGCCGTTCCCGTGGAGTATCGATGCCGCCTTGGCGCAGCACCGCCTTCGCCTCGTACTCGCACAAGCCGGACGGCGGAAAGGCGAGCGGGAGGTCCATCCCATCGAGCGTCGGGCTCGCGTAGTCGGTTTCCCTGGAACGGCGGAGAAACATCGCGTAATCCAACAGGCTCTTCAGCGTGCGCGCAGTGCGTCGCGTACTGCCGAAACATGTCAAGCCGATTTGCCATAGAAGCTCGAGGCTGGCCGCGGAAGGCAGCGCGTGCGTATAGAGAAAAAGGGGCTTGCGCAGATTCGAAGCGAACGCCACCAGCGCATCGCGCTCCCGCAAAAGCACCTGGCCGTCAGACAAATTCGCGACGAGCACGATGGCGTCGATCGCAGGACTCCCGGCCAGGATCGACAGTGTTCCGATCAAGGAACTCGCGGCTTTACCCGATGTGCCGACCGGATTGAGCGAAACCTGCGCGGTCAAGTCGACCGGATTCACCGTTGAACCGAACGAGGGAACGTATTCGGCGAGCGCGCGTTGCGTTTCGTCGTCCAGCAGCGGGACTTCCAGGCCGGCTGTTTCACAGGCATCCGCCATCCAGACACCCGCGCCTCCCGAGGTCGTTACGATCGCGACGCGATTGCCTTGCGGAAGCGGGCAACGCGAGAAGGCCGATGCCAGATCCGTCATCTCCTCCTCGTCTTCGACGCGAATCAGGCCATGACGCCGAAAAGCCGCCTCATACCCTGAATCGGAACCGGTCAAGCGGGCGGCGTGCGAGGTCGCGGCGCGGCTGCCTGCCGCGGTACGGCCGAACTTCGCGACGACGATCGGCTTGCCGAGCATCGCCGCGCGGCGAGCCACCGCCTGCAAGCGATGCGCCGCCTTGAGCCCTTCCACCAACAACAGGACGACACGCGTATCGGGATCGTCGATCATATACTCGACGTAGTCGAGCGCCTCGAGATCGACCTCGTTGCCCGTGCTGACGATGTAGCTGAAGCCGAGTCCATGCTGCACGGCACAGCGATGCTGCAACGCGAACCCCAGACCACCGCTCTGCGCCACGATCCCGACCGTACCGGTCATCAAACGCCCGGTATCCTCGGCCGCCCGGCGAGCGTCAACGCTGCGCGTAAAGGTTGCCGCAATCATTCCGCGCGCGTTGAAGAACCCGGCGGTGTTCGGACCGCAGATACGCAGTCCTCCGGGTCGGGCCAGCTCCGACAGTCTTAGCTGCATGTCACGGCCCGCCTCGCCTTCCTCGGCAAAACCGGAGCCGAAGCAAATCGCGAATTTGACGCCCGCTTCGGAGCAGTCGCGCAAGACCGCCTCGGTCATGTCGGCGCGCACGGCGACCAGGGCCAGGTCGATGGGCTGCCGCACATCCCTGATCGAGCGAAACGTCGGCTTACCGCGAATCTGCGCTTGGCTACCGCTGATCAGGTAGAGCGCCCCCTGGTAATTGCGCTGCATCAGGAATTCGAGAATCCGTCCGCGGATGGTGCCGATGTCATCGCTTGCGCCGATCATCGCGATGCTTCGAGGCCAAAAGAAGTACTTTAAATCGCTCATCGCCGAAGGGCGGGGCGCTGAATCGTGCTGGCGACGACCGGCATCGGCGATACCTTGGCCATGTCGATCGAGTGAATTGATATTGCGCAAAACTTCGAGCAGCCTCTTGGAACGCTCGTTGCCGATGGCGTCGACGACCTAGCAGCCTGTCGGACTTAGCGTTCGACAGGCTGCTAACAGCAAAACCGCCCGCCGATTTTGAATGTAACCCAGATTAACAACCGCTCTTGTCCTCCCAAAAGCACCCGAGCAGGCCGGAAATGAGGTTTTCCTTGGCATTTTCCTCCCCTATTCATGCTGGCGGTTTTGCATTAGGAGTTTGTCCGACCCAAGTCCGACAAACTCCTAGGAGTTGAATTTGGCGTCGACTTCGTCGCCCGTGAACGTGGAACCTGGAGAGCCTTTGGCGACTTTCACTTGTGAACCTGGTGCGCGGGCGGGCCTTCACGCCTGCCGTCGCTCTCGGCGGACGCCGCCGCGGAGGTCGGAGGGCGCCTGCGAAGCATCCGCACTTTATGCATCTCCAGGACGACCTCGCCGTCTTGTTTGCGTACGACGTGCTTGAAGGTCACGACGCCGCGATCGGGCTTTGAGGTTTCCTTCTTTTCCAGCACCGTGATTTCGACGTGAATCGTATCGCCGCAGAAGACCGGCGCCGGCCAGCGCATCTTATCGATTCCCAGAAGCGCCATCCCGGTGTGGTGGATGAAACCGAGCTGCACCGCGAGACCTTCAGCCACGATGAATGTCAACGGACCCGGCGACACGCGCTTACCGAAGATGCTGTGCTCGCGGATATATTCGACGCTCATGTGAAGCTCTTCGAATACACCGGAGACGCCCATGAAGTTGACGATGTCGGCTTCAGTGATGGTGCGCGACGCCGTGACGGCGGAATCGCCGATGTCGAATTCCTCGAAGTACAGGCCGGTCGGCCCCTTCAGCACCTTACTCATCACACGGCTCCGGTTGATCAGTCATAGCGCGCACGGACACGCCCTGTCTCCTCGTCGTCACGGGGCGAAGCACATCACAGCACAGTTCGCGCTTCGCGACATAACTGGCGCAATTTGGTTATTATCGCTCTAGAATGGTTGCTTTATCAAGAGAAACTGGCGATGACCTGGCGTTGACAAGTTTAAAAAATGCGATGAAAATCAGCCTGTCCATCGGAGAACTCGACCAAGTGGTCGATGACCGGTAGGAGCGTCTCAACACCGGCGCCCGCAGAGCGGATGCAGCGCAATGATCGGGCTCAATTCCCGGTCCGATCAGGAGTTCGCGTCATCGAAGTTCTACACCCCAACGGAGATAGGATCATGAAGCAAGCCAAGATGCGCGCGCTGGTTAACGGCTGGTTGCGGCGGACGTACACCGTTATTCCCATAGCCCTGTTCGCGCTCATTGCTGGCGACGCCGCCGCCCAAGCTTATCCGAACAAACCCATCCGGATCATTGTGCCGGGCTCCGCGGGTGGCGGGAGCGATCAAGTTGCGCGGATAGTCGCCCAGTATCTTGCGTCCGCCGTCGGACAGCAGGTGATTGTCGATAACCGCGGGGGCGGAGGGGGAACGATCGGGACAGAGCTTGCGGCCAAGGCGTCACCAGATGGCTATACGCTAGTGCTGCCCACGTTGAGCCACGCTACCAATTCCAGTCTTTATCGCAAGCCTTCGTTTGATCCGATAAAGGATTTTGCGTCTATTACGCAAGTCACGGCGCAACACTATATTCTCGTCGTACATCCTTCTGTGCCGGCGAAAACGGTCAAGGAGTTCATCGCGGTCGCAAAGTCGAAGCAAGGCGGAATTACCTACGCTTCTTCCGGCAGCGGAGAGGCTGGCCATATAGGGATGGAACTACTCAAGACACTCGCAGGATTTGACGCTGTGCATGTGCCTTATAAAGGAACTGCGCCATCAATGGTCGATACCTTGTCAGGACAGGTGGATGTAACTTTGGTGTCGACGCCCGGCGGGCTGCCTCACGTGAAAGCCGGAAGGTTAAGAGCATTAGCGGTGTCGAGCCTCAAACGTTCGGCCCTGTTGCCCGACGTTCCGACAGTTGCGGAAACCGGATTTCCCGGGTACGAGGTCAATGGATGGAAAGGTTTGTTGGCACCGGCAGGCACGCCGCG
>JACQOI010000368.1 GCA_016202615.1 Betaproteobacteria bacterium | reverse complement strand
TACCGCCCGCCGCGAGGTCAATGCCTGGCAACGCAAACGCAACGCCGAACGACGCGGCATCGAGTGGACGTTTTCTCGTCAGGATGCGGATCGAAAGCTGCGTCGCCATTATGTTTCGTAATTAATATGTCTTAGTACTAGGACCGATATACACATAGATATACCGACGCAGATGCGTATATCCAGGAGCAGAAAGTTGTATATGCGAATATATGAGTTTAGCATTCTCACGATGCCGTTCATTACAAGTTAGAACTCACTCATAGATGATGACGCTGTCCATAAGCAATTTGAGAGGGACGATGTGGATTGCGGCATTTATTGCCGCGCTGTACGCAGTCTCGGTCTATAACTCTTTTTTTGAAAAGCGAGTTGTCGTGATGGCCACCTAGCCCGGCGCCCGGGCAACAACTACTGCAATAGGCGTAAAGGAATAGCCGGTACCTCGTCGAACCCGGATTCGGTCGGACCACCTCGAACGCGCGATGAGGGAACGGCCGAACAATATTTTGCACCAGGCCGACCAAAAGCGGCCGGCCGGTAACTATGTCGGTGAAAGCCCGACAGCCAGGTTTTCGCAGAACCGAAGACTAGGGAAACGGCAAGGGCGTCACCGCGAGGTCGGGTCTGAAAAATGTGAAATATCGTAGGGTGCGCCGTGCGCACCGATAATAATGGTGCGTGGAACGCACCAAAATTATTGTTGTTTTGAACGCAAATTAGAATTAGCAGGGGCTGGCATCCAAGAACAGCTTGTTTCCTCTGGATTCCGGCTTGCGCCGGAATGACGGTTGATCTCGCGCGTCAACTTGTTCAGAGCTTCCTTAGCAGCGCTCAAGGATATGCAGTCCCCGAATGCGGTCGTACAGATAGATCAGACCGCGATCGTCGACGGTCACGTCGTTGCTTTGCACGCGCTTTGAGCCCGCCGGCACATCCGGCACATAGAACGCCGCTTCTTTAGGAGCGTGCGGCTTGGAAATGTCCACGACCCTCAACCCATGCGCGAACCACGCGACGGGGATTTCGGGCCCCGTGATCTTCTCGCAGGGCTGGTGGCAGCCGGTGAAATCCGGCTGCGGCGAGCCGTCGAAGCAGTCGAGCTGGAAACTCGCAAATGGTACCGGCCGGGTTTCACAACTGATATCGACGAGCCACAGAAACGCCGTCGGCGAAGGCTCCAGCTTCTGTGCATCTTCATCGGCGACAAGCAGGACAGTACGGCCTTCCAGAGGGAACGGGACGCGTAACGCCGTATGGGTGGGGCTGGTAAAGGGAGGACTCCAATCGACATGACTTACCAATTTCGGTTTGCTCATGTCGTCGATGTCGAGAATGACGAAACCGCCGTGAAAATAGGTCGTATATAGCCGGTTCCCGGCGCGCAATGGATGATGGCAGCGATGCGCGGTGCCTTTCCAGGTCGGCGTCTCTCCTCCGGCGGTCCATTGACCCGGCATCCACCAGCGACCCACTTCTTGCGGTCTGGCCGGGTCCGCAAAATCCAGGATCATCACGATGTTGCCCAAATACCCGTCAACGGTGGGAGAGATATAGGCGTAGCGACCGTCGAAATCGAAACGGTGCACGCCGGCCATGCCGGTGCCGCCGGTTTCCCAGTTGGTAATGTGTTTCGGCCTGCCCGGTCTTGAGACGTCGTAAATTCCGAGTCCGCCCCGGAATCCTGCGGGTGGCGAGACATCGTAGGTGCCGGTACCAACAAACCCGTCCGGCGAAGATGACCCCTTGAACGGTTGGACCTCGCGATTGGTGAGCATGAGATCGTTGGCCACCCGGACTTTGTGGGAATGAGCGCCCACCGGTATCTCGATCGTTTCAAGCAACCGCGGGTTCTTGGGATCGCTGACATCAACGGTGGTTGTTCCATTTGGACTCTTCACATGGCCCAGGTAGGCGACGTTGCGGTCCACGACGACCTGTCCGCCGCCCGGACAATCGAAGTAACCGACTTCGCGAATTCCCTTTGCCTGACTCATATTTTTCGGCGGCTATTCATTTTTTTCGCCCGCCGCTTTGGCGACCTTGCCCCATTTGCTGATCTCCTGGCGAAGCACTTGAGCAAACTCATCCGGGGTATTGCCGACGAGTTCGGCGCCGGTCCTGGCCAGCACTTCCTTGACGTGGGGGGAGCGCAGGCTGTCCACGGCCGTCGAGTGAATCCGGCCGATGACGGCGCGGGGTGTTGCGGCCGGCCCAAGCAACGCCGTCCACGAGGAAGCTTCGTATCCCGCAACGCCGGCTTCGCTGACCGTAGGGACCAGGGGCAGCACGGACGAGCGGCCGGCGGTTGTCACAGCGAGGGCGCGCAGCTTGCCGGCCTGCACCAGCTGCACTGCCCCGATGATCGGCACGAAAGTCATGTCGACATGGCCGCCCACGAGGTCGGAAACCGCCGGCGCGGCGCCCTTGTATGGAATGTGGGCGATGTTTACACCCGCCGTCATGTTGAACAGCACGAGCGCCATATGGTTCGAGCTGCCGGTCCCCGCCGATGCGGATTTCAGCAGGCCGGGTTTGGATTTTGCCAGCGCGACCAGCTCCCGCACCGATTTCGCGGGTACCGAAGGATGCACGGCGAGCACGTTGGGCGTCACTATCAGTTGGGTGATAGGTGCGAGGTCCTTGAGCGCGTCATAGTTCAACTTGGGATAGATCGCGGGGCTGATCGCCAATGCCGTTGTTCCGACCAGCAGCGTGTATCCATCGGGGCTTGCGCGCACGACAAACTCCGAACCGATATTGCCGCCGGCACCGGGACGGTTCAAGACCACCACGGGCTGGCTCCAGATTTCGCTCATGCGCTGCGCAAGCGTCCGCGCCACCACATCGGTCGGGCCGCCCGCGGGGAAGGCGACCACCATCGTGACCGGCTTTTCAGGATAGTTCTGGGCGCCGGCAGCGCCTGTCAGCGCCAAGCAGAAAAAAACTACCCTGACGAACAGCCACATCGTGGATTCTCCCGTGTTGGTTTGATGAAGCAGCCGGACGCCTGAGAGGCGGCGGTTCTTGCGTGCGGTTTTGTATTATAAAAGGATCTGCAAGAAATAGAAAATCAATGCGCCCGTCGCCGGCGTTCTCCAACGCAACGCTGCATAGACGCCCGATCGGTGCTCGGTGCGCCCTATCCGCGCTGCCGGAGCGCTTCATAACGGATCTTGCGGCAAATAATGCAGTCCCCGGGCGCGCCGATTTCCATGTGCATGATGGTGTGGCACTGCGCCTCATTCCAGTTCCACTTCAAGAGCTACATTATTTTAGGGTGCGCTTGCGCACCATCCGGCAATCGGTGCGCAAGCGCACCCTACTCCACACATGCTTTTTT
>JACQOI010000358.1 GCA_016202615.1 Betaproteobacteria bacterium | reverse complement strand
GGCAGTGGAAGGCGGGCTAACGCTTTGGATGCCGCATTGCTCAATGGCACCGCAGGAACTTGGCTAGAGCTCAACGAAGGCAGTACTCCAGCCAAGGGCCATCCCGGTATGCAGGTGGTGCCGGCTGCGGTTGCCTTTGCCGAAGAAACCGGCGCTTCAGGTAGCGAGTTACTGTTGGCGGTGGCGCTCGGTTACGAAGTCGCATCGCGCATTGGCCGCGCTGCCAAGACGCGGTTGGCAGTACATCCCCATGGCACTTGGGGTGTGATCGGGGCGGCGATTGCCGTAGGACGTCTGAAAAGCCTTGCCCATCCTGCGATGCGGGAGTTGATCAACGTCGCCGCCACAATGGGCATGGCAACCAGTCGCTACACACTGTTCGACGGGGCAACGGTGCGCAACATTTATACCGGCCACAGCGGGTTCATGGGGCTGATAGCTGTTCGGCTGGTCGAGGCCGGTTTCACCGGGGAAGTGGACGGGTTGAAGTCGATTTACAGCAGCGTGCTCGCGGATGGATTTGATCCCGAGGCGGTGGTTGCTGGTTTGGGGCGTGATTGGATGGTCGCTGATGGCTATTTCAAGCTGCATTCCGCGGGACGTGGGACCCATTCGGCAATTGACGCGCTGGAGGCGGCACTAGCCACGATCCCCGGAGGCCGCATCGACACGGAGAAGATAGAACGCATCGAAGTTAGGACCTACAAGGTGTCTGCATCGCCGGCTGCGATGCTGTCCAACAAAGCGGTCACAACCAGTTTCGGCGCCAAGTTTTCCACCCCCTTTGCGCTTGCTACTATCCTGCATCATGGTCATTCGGACGTAGCCTGCTTCGACGATACAGCAGTGGCTAATCCCAAAGTGCAGGCATTAGCAGCTCGCGTCCAAGTGGAGGAAGAGCCGGCTTACACGGCCGCTTATCCCCGCGAGCAGATTTGCAATGTAAAACTAGTGCTCAATGACGGCATGACCTTCGAAGGGCGGTGCACGGTAATGAAGGGCGAACCCGGCAATCCGCACAAGCTGGAAGAACTGGAGCGTAAGTTCTTCAAGCTCGGGACTCCTATCTGGGGCGTGGCTGTTGCCAGCCATCTCTTCCGGGGTTGCATGAATCTAGAGGACATTCCCGATTTCCGCGCGTTTGCGGCCGAACTCTCGTTGTAGACATGTCGTGATTGCGAGAGGATACGGGAGTTCATGGTGACAGTCTGCTTCCTGGACAGAGCTAGAATCTTGAGCTGGTCTTGTAATAGGGCTCGTGCTCGCACTTGCTAAGGTAACCTTCGTCGGCGTAAAACTGCCTGAAATAGGGAAACACGCGCCGTGATAACTCGCGGCGTCGCTCTTCGTGTGGCGCCAAAGGTGCGCGCAACGACCGCGCAAGCTCTTCCTGCGCTTGCTTCTTGTCCACCCGCGTAAAGCGCCGGTCGAGCAGGATAGGCTCTCCAGCAACGAGCACGGTCTCCACGCCATGCGTGCGTGCACGCTGCACGACCGCGTCGACGACGGGCACGTCGGCGTCGAGATATGGATAAGCGATGTGCCGCCAGTTCATGATCACGATGTCGGCGGCCTTTCCGGGCTCCAACGTCCCGAGATGCGAGCCGAACGCAGTTGTGTGTGCTCCGTGCTCGGTTGCCATGCGCAAGACTTCGGCCGGCGTCGGCACCACGTCATCCATGCCCGGAACACGGTGCAGCCTGAGCACCAGACGCATCTCCTGAAGGATGTCCTTGTCATCGTTGATTCCGGCCTCGTCGAGTCCGAGCGCCACTGGCACCCCGCATCCCAGGTAGTAATTGAGCGGAGCAATTCCGCTCCGCAGGCGCAGATTCGAGCTTGCATTGTGGCAGATCCGGGTCCCGGTCCCGGCGATCAACTCGATATCGGCTTCGGTGACCCATACACCATGCCCGAGCGTCAGGCCCGGTCCGAGCAGCCCCAGATCATGGATATGCCGCACCGCAGTGGTACCACTGCGGCGTTGCGCGTACTCTTTCTGAAACATCGATTCCAGCAGGTGCAGATGCACCGGGACGTGATATCGGTCGGCGTAATCCCTGACCATCTCCAAGCTCCGATCGGTGCACCAGTGCAGGTTGGCCGGCGCAAGCTGGATGCGGACCCGCTCCTTGTGGTTATGCTGCCGGTGCAAGGACTCGAACAGCTGGAAGTTGTCCTCGAGCGGAATCGTCTGCGCGCGCAGCATCTCCGCCATATCCGAAGCGATGTCCGGCGGGAGCCGCTTGACGAATTGCTCGTCGCTCTCATAGACGAGCCGATTCTGGTCCCGCATGCCAAACGAGTACGAAACGCGCATGCCGACGTCCTCGTAGGCCTTGATTACCCGGTTGGCGGCCTCTTCGATGCGTTTAAGCGGGCCGTTCACCCGGGTATGCATGTGTTGCACCGTGGTGATGCCGGATTCGATCATCTCGAATGCTGAATGGAGCGTGTCGAGATAGAGGTCGACGTCGCGCTTTGCCAGCTTGGACGCCCACCACAGCTCGAGCGGATGGTCCGGCGAACCCATCTGTAGCGGTGTCAGCCCTAAGTGGTGATGGCTATTGATGAAGCCGGGAAGCACGATATGGTCCGACGATCCGACGGTCTCGTCTGCGCGGTATTTTGCTGCCAGCTCTGGATAGGGACCGATTTTGACGATCACGCCATCGCGTTGGAATACTGCGCCGTCCTCGATGACCTGCGCCTCGTGGCGCCCGGTGACCTTGCAGATGACGTACTTCCCGCGAATGAGGGAGGAAGGGATGGAGCCTCTCCCAGTGAGCAGAAAATTTTTTGCTAGCATTGTCTATTGGCCAGCGCAACCCGAATTCCACCCGAATTCCGCGAGTAATTTCTGGCACCCGGGATAAAGTGAAGGTTTGTCGGCTTTTCCGATGGTGTTACTCGACCGTAATGCGGGCCGATTTGACGACCTCAGCCCAGCGTCGAAGTTCGTCCCGAATGTGGTTGGAGAATTCTTCCGGGCTGCTGCCCACCGGATCGACGCCCAGTCCGATTAACCTCTCCCTCACGGACGGTACCGCAATCGCCTTAACCACTTCGGCATGCAGCTTGTTGACAACCTCCTTCGGTATTCCCCCGGGGCCGAATAACCCGATCCAGGTATAAACTGTCATGCCGGAGACACCCGCTTCGTTCATCGATGGCACGTCGGGCAGGGATGGCACACGCTTGCCGTCAGTAGTAACCGCCAAAGCGCGCAACTTGCCGCTTTTCACCTGCCCGAGGACGGTCGGTATCACGCTAATCAGCATTTCAATTTCGCCGCCGACCACCGCATTCATCGCCGCGGCAGCCCCCTCACGATACGTGACAAGTACGATGTCGACCTTGGCCGCTTTTTTAAGAAGTTCAGCGGATAATCGACTTATGGCACCAACGCCGCCCGACCCGTAGTTAATTTTTCCGGGATTCGCCTGCGCGAACGCAATGAATTCCTTGAGCGTATTGGCTTTAAGCGAGGGATGCACCACGAGAACCAGTGGGGCGCCTGTGATCTCCGTAATCGGGGTGAAATCTTTGAGCGCATCATACGGAAGCGACTTGTACAAACCGGGTAATATCGAGAAACTAATATCGACGGCCAACAGCGTATGCCCGTCCGGCGCCGATTTTGCGACCAACCCGCTACCGATGATACCGCTTGCGCCTGCGCGATTATCGACAACGAACGATTTCCCGAGCTGTTCTGTTAGTTGCTGCGAAATTATTCGAGCGGATACATCGGTGGAGTTGCCGGTGCCGTAGGGCACTATCACGCGCACCGGTCGAGTGGGATAAACTTCGGCGCTCAAGCACAGCGAAGCTCCAAAAAACGTCACTACAAACAATAAAGCGTTAAGCATAATCAATCTCCTCTTGGACAACTCTGTCTGCCAGGCACGCCGACACCTCAAGACAATGTCCCGAACTTAGGTGAAGGTCTACGGTAGCAGTATGCATAGATTCCCCTGGCTAAAGCCGGGGTTCTTGCCGTTACAACTCCCTACGGAGTTCGATGGACTTCCACCGCCTCATCGTACCGCCTCCTCGCTCATTCATCCACGGCTAAAGCCGTGGTGTTCTGTTTTCGACCGTATGCACAGTCCCAAGTTCCGCCATTGAATCCTGATGCCGGGATGGAGGGTCTCGGCCACAATTTGCGACGCGTCGATGTCCAGGATCAGCACCAGCGGCGTGACAAAATTATGATTTCGCCCGGTCGCGCAGCGACGCGCCCAGCCGCGTAACCTGCTGCGCCTTGATGCGCAGACGTCGCTTACACCAGCTCCTCACCCATGTACTCCACGGTGACTCGCGATCCCTCATGAACTGCTCGTTTTCCACCGCACCCTTGTCCGCAAGATCGTAGAGCGCCAGGTACTGTGGGCATGATGATTGCCCGCCCGGTGTATTCGGGGGTTGCGCGAGCTTGAGGCGGCGTGCGGTGACAAAGCCAGGCACGCGCAGCATGGCCGGAATATGCTCGGTGTTGTACCAGGCGGTGAACTCGTCTTCCTTGTGCGCCGGAATATCGTGCGCCACCACGAACAGATAGTCTGCGTCAGGCATTTGGTACTCGGCATCCGGGTAAACCTGCTGATATACGCCGTGGACTAACGGTAGCCCCCGCGTGCGCGCCTCGAGGCTGGTCGCGGGAAGCGCCATTTCCTCGCGCTTCAACGCGAGGTACGGCTCACTTGTAATTGCCCCCAAGTTTTCGAGTTCGTAAAGCGAAACGTATTTGCACTCTCCGTCGTAAGCCTTGAAACGCCGGGCTGCGATAAAACCCGGCAGCGCAAGGCGCACCGGTATGTGCCTTGTTTCGTACCAGTGATTCCAATCAGCCTCGATCTCCTGCGGCACATCCTTGAAACACACGAGTATTACCGCCTTGCCGCCTGACATATATCCCCCGCGCCGTTACTACACCGTCGATAAAGACTACCAATGCCCGCATGAACACGTCCGCTAGTCGCCATGGTCGAACCGCAATGCCACCGGAAAACACGACACGAGGTTGAAAGCGACGATCATGGCCGTGACTTCCACCCGTTCGCGATCACCAAACAACCGGCGCACCGCCTTCATTATGTTACGCGGGCTCGGGAAACGGTAGCTTCACAACCTTGCACGTCCTGGCAGACTCCTCTATCGCAAGGGTGATTTCCAGAGTGCGACGCGCTTCCTGCGCCTGCGGGATAGTGCCTGGGCGGCCGGTAAGAACAAAATCAACGAATGCCCGCGTTTCATCCGCGAGCGGTCCCCATAATGTGCCCTGCGCCCAGTCCCCGAAGCTGGAACTTCCAAGGAACGCTGCCTTCACGGAATGATTCGGGACGTAGCCGTGCATCACCCCGTGCTCGGAATACATGAAGTGGTTTTTACGCTCATCGTCGAGGAGCAACGCTCCTTGAGTTCCGATCAGCTCCAGGCGAGGGCTTTGCCCCAGAGACGGGTATTGCTCCGGCAAAGCGTAGGCAATACCGGCAGACACAACTGCTCCATCCGTGAACGTGAGGATGGCCCAAACGATATCATCGGCAGAGTAACCAGCCGACCGCAAAACCTCACCGTTGCCACGCGCAAAAACTTCAACGACCCGGTTGCCCTCCATCAACCAGCAAACCATGTCCACCCAATAGGTGAGTATGTCCACGACCGGAGTAACCTGCGGACAGCGTTTGAGAATCTGGAAAGTCGGGGCGCGCGAGTTATAAACGCGTACCGTGCCGCCGAGGATTCGACCGAGCGCGCCGCGTTGCACGTTGTCCTTCGCTACTTGATACTGGCGCTGGAAGCGCTGGGTGTACGCAAAACACAGCGGCACCCCGTACGCATTGGCAGCCCGCTCCATCGCCGCTGCGTCCCGCACGTTTAGTGCCATCGGCGTATCGCACATCACGGGCTTGTGCGCTGCAAGCGCGGCGATGACGGGCTGCGTATGGGTGTGTTCCGGTGTCGCAACAAGGACGGCATCCACGCCAGGGTGCGATACGGCTTTGCCAACGTCGTCACCCGTGAACTCGGCACCCACTGCATTTCCAAGTTCAACGGCGCGATCTACATTGATGTCAGCGACCGCCACGATCCGGCATGCGGGGTATTGGGCCGCAACGCGCGCGCGGGTCGAGCCAATCCGGCCGGCCCCGATGATTGCTAATCCGAGTTTTTTTTCCATTTCCCTGCCAGGCAGGCTCCTCAGTCCGTGTTCGCGCCGAATTATTTGACCAGCTTGGCGTAGAGTGCGATCTTGCTACGCTCGAAAACCGTGCCGACCGTTACCCTGAATTGCTCGCGGCAATCCTTGCACTTCCAAAGGCCGTCACGGTGCGCAGCCGGCGATTCAGAGTAGCGGCCTGCTGCGAATCTCATCCGGGATCTTGCGGTACAAGTACTGCCCGTCCTTGGGATCGCTCAGAAACCGCCCGTCCTCGACCTTCACCTTGCCGCGAAGGATGGTCATCGAGGGCCAGGCGTGGACTTCCTGGCCCTCCCACGGCGAGTAGTCGGTCTCGTGCAGCATCTCTTTGCGTACCGTCATCTTTCTGGATGGGTCGAGAACGGTGATGTCCGCGTCGCTGCCCGATGCGAGAGCCCCCTTGCGCGGATACAGCCCCATGATCTTGGCGGCATTGGTCGAGGTCAGTTCCACGAACTTCTGCAGCGAGTAGCCGCGCCGTCCGACCATCTCGGTGTACATGACCGCGAGCCGAGGCTCGACCCCGGCACTGCCGCCCGTCGTGTCGTCGATGCGCTTGCCCTGCACCTTGACCGCCAGCGCGCAGCAGATCTCATCCGTGCCCACCGTCTGAATCACGCCGTCCGACATTCCCGTCCACAGCGCCGCCTGGTCCGCCTTCGACTTGAGGGACGGATAAGTGTGGTAGATCTGTCCATTCGGCCGCTTGTAGTCCTCGGCGGTGAACATCAGGTACTGGTGCAGGGTCTCGCCGTATACAGGCGTGCCCCGGGCGCGCGCTTCGCGGATCGCCTGCACCCCGGTCGCGGCGCTCACGTGCATGAAGTAGAGGGCCATGCCGGGCACGTTCTCGGCGAGCCGGATAACGCGGCGGAACGACAGGTCCTCGGAAAGCGCGTTGCGTACCTCCGCCATGTTCTCGAAACCAACTCGCCCTTCGCGGATCAGCTTTTCGTACATGTGCATGATGATGTCGTTGTCCTCGCCATGCATGACACAGAGGCCGTCCTCCCGGGCGGCAACCTGGAAGACTTCCCAGATGTCGCCGAAGTTCACCATGTTGTGTCCCCGCCGGCCGGGCCTACTATCGGTGGTGAAGATCTTGATCGTCGGATACCCGGCGCGAATAGCCTCTGCGATCTGCCCGAAAAGTTCCGGCGGCAACCCCCCTCCTCCTTTGAGCATGACGTGGTAGCTGTAATCGCAGTGGCACTGTCCCGCCCACTCCTGGTCGCGCCGCTCCAGGGTACCCTGAATAGTGTTGCCATGGGTCCATCGGGCGAAGTCGATGATCGTCGTCGTGCCGCCGAACAACGCGGCCCGGCTGACGACGAGGGGCGGATCGGTAAGAACACTCGTTCCGTCCCCGTAAACCAGATCCCATGAGCAGTGGGTGTGCGGATCGATACCTCCAGGCATCACGATCTTTCCACTGGCGTCGATGAGCCGTTGCGTGGTCTCCGGCCCGAAGGTACCGGCGCCAGCCATCGCGACGATCTTCTCGCCCTCCACGGCGACGTCAAACGCGCCCACACCCTGCGGCGTCACCACGCGGTCCCCCCGGATCACCAAGTCGAACATTGCCGCCAACTCCTCTGAGTTCGTCCGAGCATTCTGCCCCAAGTTTGTCAAGCGTTCAACCCCGTTAAAACAGCGCCGGACATGTCAAGACGGAGAAACTGATGGTGTAGGTCTTCTTGCGGAGGGCAACCTACTGAGAATTGCCTTCTGCAAAGGCGCGGCAGACGCAATGTGGGCCGAATGATCGAGTTCCTGGACACCACGGGTGCGCGCGGCTTCCAACAACCAGGAACCGATGGAACTCACTACCGCTATCGCCGCCGGCTTAGGAAAAATAGCGCCGATGCACTCGGCGCGTCGCATAGGAAACGGCTGGTTAGGTGTTTGGGCGTATCTGCTGTGGCATTGGCGCCAGCTCAAAAGGCTTACCGTCTGGAACCGGGGTTCTGACCACGTTCATGATCATCGCCAGCATTGTGTAGTAACCAGCAACACCGAGCAAATTGATGACACCCTGTTCGCCGAACTTGGCTACGGTCCTCGCGTAGGTCGCGTCACTCACGCTCTTATTGGCGATAAGTTCCGTCATGAAATCATGCACGATTTCCTCATCATCGGCCATACTGGTGGGGCGCCGACCTTCAGCGATCGCGTCAATGATGGCGGGGTTGAGTCCAGCCTTGAGGGCGTCTCCACGTTGACCGTGCCACTCATACTGGTTTGTCCAATGCCTGCTCGTCATGAGGGACGCTAATGTTTTTATCCGTGGATCCAGCCCACAGTGGTGAAAGCGAACATATTCGCCCAGCTTCTGTGTGCGATCCATTAACTCCGGACTGCGCATCATCGCCACGAATGGGCCCCTCCAGCCGGCGGGTTTCCCGCTCGGCCAGTTTACGGCGCCACGAGGGCCGGCGGCCAACTCGGCGGCGGCCTTCTGCTGTGCAACGCTCATCTTCTCGGGCGGAATTCTGGGCATGCGGTCCGGCAGAACTGCATAGCTCATCAGCTTGGCCGCGTTCGAAGTGGCCGACGATTTCTCATTGAACGTCATGGCGATTTCCTTTGAAATTTAGAGTGTGTCTCGGAACTGGTGTCTGGGCAGGGTTTTGATGCGGCCCAGACGCATGAAGCCGAAGAAGTTTGCGAAATGATATTTCCAGCAGTTGAGGATGCAGCAGAAATTCTACGGCCAAACGAGTTATTATTCTAGCCTCTGCCTGCGCAGGGGTCTAGAGCAATTCCCAAAACCAGGAATCACCTTCCAACAGCTCGATGCGCAAGCCAACGCTTTGCCGCTCTGGTCGCCGAAGCTGCAGCGCTGACTCAAGCGCGCAAGTTCTCGCCGGTCGCGTCGACGCACGCCATTGCCATCCGGTCTGTGCTGCTGCCGATCCTGCCCGTCACGGACGGATGCGGTTTCGCGGCCTCCTTCACGTCCGGCGGCGCCTAGCGTTTCAGCCGTGCGACGATCTCGTCGGTTGACTGCACGTCGCCGAAAAAGAGGTAGAAATTGCCCAAGGTGGCGGCGTGCTCCCCGTCGGTCGCTGTCGCGCAACCGTCCGACACCATGAGCGTTCTATAGTTGAGCATCATCGCGTCGCGTGCGGTCGATTCGCAGCACACGTTGGTGGCGACGCCGGTGACGATGATGGTTTCGATCCCGTTGTCTTTGAGCACGTTTTCGATATTCGATGAGCCTTGGATGAACGCGCTGTAGCGTCGCTTGACGACCCGTTCATCCCCGTCACGCACGTTGAGCTCGGGCCAAAGCTGAAAGCCGTGGGCGTCGCGCTGCAGCGACTGCCAGCGCGCCTTCGCCTTCTCCGGAGTATACATTGCCCTGGCGAAGGACCAACTCTTCTCCGACTCCCAGGGCGCCAAGTTCTGGACCCACACGACCTTGCCGCCGGCTTTGCGCATCGCTTCGGCCAGCCGGTTGACGTTCGGCACGACTTCCCGTGCCACCGGGTAGGCGGCCTGATAAGGCGCGGTCATGAAATAATTCTGCATGTCGATCACCACCAAGGCGGTTCTCGGACCATCGAAGGTCTCGCACGCATGCGCACGCCCCTGGCGGGCAACGACGCGTTTCACGTACTCCTGCGGCATCTCGAACTGGTGCATGGTCGTTTCCCTCTTGAGGTTCAAAGTCCAGATTCCACCCGCCAACTCTTAAATTTATATTCACCACGCACGGACAGGTATTCGCGGAG
>JACQOI010000349.1 GCA_016202615.1 Betaproteobacteria bacterium | reverse complement strand
GTGCATATCAGCGCCCCAGTACGCGAAAGCCGCCACACGACCACTCCGGCAAAGAAGTATCCGAGAAACGCGGAGAGCGCCGATCACAGCGCTTTCTATGCGAATGCGCTAGCGATCAAGGAGCGGGCTTTTGGCCCGGACTCGATCGAACCCGAGAAATTCACTGATCCTGTTGCTCTGGATTTGATTGAGAAGATAACCTCGATTCCGGGATTAAACGGCACATCGCGCTTGAGGGCAGCGTCGTATTCGCCGGCCGTCTCCACGAACCGGGCAAGATCCACGATCAGCCTTCGACGATGACCTCATCGCCGTCGACTGTGAACTTGTGGTCGAATCCGTCCGATGCCCAGTCCAGGTAACGCACCATGTCGTCGAAGCGCGCATCACCCTTGTGCAGCACCTCCGGCCGGTATTGCTTGTCGATCATCATAGGCAGGAAGGAGACGCGCTTCACGCCATCCTTGGAGAAAATGGCTTTAGCCAACAGCGTTCTTTTTGAGTCCTTGCCATAGGGCAGCAGCGGGTACTCTGGATCCTGTTCGGTATAGTTGCGCAGAGTACCATGAACCCAGGGCGCTTCCCCCCACGCCGCGGCATGGGGGCCGCTTGGCTTGGTCATGCAGAAGTTACTCAGGCTGTAGAAGATGGCCTTGCCCTTGTAGACTTCGATCGCTTTCGGAACATGGGCGTGGTGACCCAGCACCATGTCGGCGCCCGCGTCGATACAAGCGCGAGCCACGGTAACCTGGTAATCCGAAATGACCCGTGGCACCCAGACGACACCCCAATGGAAGGCGGGGATGACAAGATCGACCTGCTTGCGCAGGGACGCGATATCGTCCAGGATCATCTTCATGTCCTGCGCATCCGGTTCAGTCCGGACTCGCAACGGCGCATAATCCCCACGAGGTTCGTAGTAGGTCTTTACGCGCAACGTTGCGATGCCTACCTTGTCTGGGCCGGCCTCGCTGCCAGGGGGCAGGACGGAGCTGTAGCCCAGAAAACCGACTTTGATGCCATTGCGCTCCACGATGGCCGGGCGGCGGGCTTCCTCCAGGTTTTTTCCGGCCCCCGTCACCTGGATGCCCTTCCCCAGCAGCAGCGCCCGCGTGTCCAGCAGGGGTTCGGGGCCATAGTCGTACATGTGGTTGTTGGCTATGGTCACCGCATCAAAGCCGCAGTCGGTGAAAATCTGCGCCATTTCCGGCGGCTGGCAGCCATGCTCGTGCCCTTTAACTCCTGACCCGGACTTTCGCGCCGAATACTGGCGTTCGCAGTTAGAGAAGCGCAAATCGACTGCCGCAAGCGTAGGACGCACGAGTTCCGAGTAGCGCTCGATCGGGAAGCCGTCCTTGGGGCCGTGTGTTGGACCGCAGTCTCCGGTCCCCAGAAACGAAATCTCTGATGCAGTCTTGATTGATGTTGCCACCTGTTTCTCCTTTCCGCCTCCGGCGGACTATGTTATCGACGCTTGAGCAAGGGAAGAGGCGAGACGGATGGTCTGCCCCTTAATCCTTAAGACAGGGTGAAGCACTGAGCAGGGGCACGAGACTCGAGACATCCCGCACCGCATCCAGATTGCGCCCCATGGTCACCAATCGCTCGCACTGCTCCGTGCCGATGGCGACGGTAGCCAGCCGCCGGAACTTTTCATTCACATCTTCGGCCGTCATCGAGCGCAGCATGGGAATACATTCGGTGTACGTTTTACCGGAGGTTAGCCGCACGGTTACCCGCGCGCCTCGCGGTTTTGTCTTTTGCCACTCCTGCTCGATCTCTTCATCCACATAGGTGTGGATCTTTCTGCCCAGGTCTATGATCCTGGGATCTATGAGGCTCTCCTCGGTGTACTCCTGGAACCCGGCGCCTCCCTTGACCAGGAACAGCGCTAAGCTGAAATTAGCGCTGAACTGCGCGCTGGTCAGGTCCCTGGGCTCTCGTATCACGCCTACCACCTGGTCGTGGGCGTGCCTGCTGCAACCAGCCCGTACCTCCTCAATATCCTCCGGCCTGAAGCTGTGCTGCTTCATGATCCGATCAAGAGCTTCGGTCATCGGCTGAATATACCCATCTTGGGCGTAGATCTTGTAATGGACGCGTAGTATCTGCCACTCCGTCCCCAAGCCGGCCGTGAGCGCCGCCAGGTTTGAGGTATCACCAAAGGCGTGACAGAAGCCTAGTTTCCCCTCGAGCATGCTTTCCGGCCCGGTCAACCCCTCGCCGGCCAGGAGGGCCGAGCGGACGCCGCTGGAGGCTGCCATACCCCCATAGATGCGCTTCAAGTCCCCACGCCCCGTTGCCGGCGACTCAAGGAGGCCCGCGGAGTGGGCCGCTGCGACACTAATCGCGTGGAGCATCGTTTTCTCGTCGAAGCGGAAGAGTTTCCCCGTAGCAGTTGCTGCTCCAAGGGGTCCGCACGACCCGGTGGGCTGGCGCCCCCGTCCCATAAGAGCGGGGGTCACCGACAGACCGATCCTAATCATGACCTCGTACGCGACAACCATTGCCAGGATGAATTCCTTCCCGGTACTCAGCTGCTGCTCGCCCACCGCCAGGACGGCAGGCACTACCGCGCAACCCCCCTTGATTCCGGTCGCGGCATGGTTGTCGTCCATTTCAAAACTATGGCCGAATGTGCCATTGGCGAAAGCCGCGTTCACGGCCGAAGTCTTCAGGCCATAATTGACGACAGTGCTTTGTGGGACGCCCCCTTGACCTCGCACGTACCGGTACGCCGCCTTGGACCACGGCAGCGTGCTGCCCGCCAACTGGACCCCCCACGCATGCAGCGCGATCTCCTTGGCCTTCTCGATCACCGATGGGGGCAGGTCGGAATACCGTAGCTGCGCGGCAAACTGCGCCAAATGTCTTGTGTAGTCCAAGTTACTCCCTCCCAAGCTTGGTTTTCCCGACTACGTTGTCACCCTCGCCAGAGTTTAGCATAACACTTTGGAGCCCGGCTGTCATTGCAGGGGGCACGTCAGATTTGACAATAGCTCGCAGCTCGTCTAGCGTAACGCTTACCGTGTGAAGACAAAATTTGAGCGAAAGCTGAATCGATAAAGGGGAGGAAATGAAGATCGGTAACCGCCTGTTGCGGCAATTGTGCAATGTTTTTCTGTCAGTCTTGGGTGCATCCATTGCGGGTGCGGCGTTAGCTCAGCCCTATCCGAACAAACCCATTCGGATCATTGTGCCGGCCCCCCCGGGCGGCGGCTCCGATACTCTCGGGCGACCGATCGCGCATAAGCTCGCCGAGGCTTGGGCCCAGACGGTGGTGATGGATAACCGCGCGGGCGCGGGCGGAAATATCGCGTTTGAGCTTGTGGCCAGGGCGGCGCCGGATGGCTATACGCTGCTTTTGGTCAACACTCCTTTCGTTGTCAACCCGAGTCTTTATCGTCGCAAGCTCCCATTTGATCCTATAAAGGACTTTGCGCCCATTACGCAACTCACGGCGCAGGCCTATCTTTTCGTCGTGCCTCCTTCTTTGCCGGCGAAAACGGTCAAGGAGTTTGTCGCGCTCGCAAAGTCGAAGAAAGGCGGACTTACCTACGCTTCTTCAAGCATCGGATCCTCTGGCCAGCTAGGGATGGAACTATTCAAGACGCTCGCGGGATTTGACGCCGTGATGGTGCCTTACAAAGGAGGCGCCGCGCCGATAATTGCCGTCATTGCAGGAGAGGTCGATGCGCTCTTTTCGGCGCCGCCTGGCTCGCTGCCTCACGTGAAGAGCGGAAAATTGAAGGCGTTGGCGGTGACGAGCCTCAAACGCAGGGCTTTTTTGCCCGACGTTCCGACAATTGCGGAAGCCGGATTTCCCGGATACGAAGTCATTGGATGGTACGGCTTGGCGGCGCCGGCCGGCACACCGCGGGCAGTGGTGGCCAAGATCTACCAGGAGATATCCAGGATTCTCAAGCTTCCTGATGTCATTGATCGCGTTATGGCGGATGGAGCAGATCCGGTCGGCAGTACACCTGAAGGGTACGCGGCTTACCTCAAAGCTGAAATGATTAAATGGGCAAAAGTAGTTGAACAATCCGGATCGAAAGCAGATTAAACAACCCCGCCCCACGGGGCGGGGTGTCAACTTCAGGAAACTTCTGCGTCAGTGCGTCGGGAATCCGATGCGCCACGCCGGGTCGGTGTACCGGAAAAACGGCGGTGGCCCTAAAGAGGTTTGATGCCGGAGTCTTTGATCACCTTGCTCCATTTCGCAATTTCCTTACCGAGATAGACGGCGAATTCTTCAGGCGTGCTGCCGACCGGTTTCACCGCGTCTCGCGACAGTCGTTCCATAATCTCGGGCGATCTAAGGGCTCGCACCATTTCTGCATTGAGTTTGGCAACAATTTCCTTTGGCGTACCGGCGGGCGCGAGCACGCCATACCAGCCGGTGACCTCATAGCCCGGTATGGCTTCAGCAACGGTTGGAATATTCGGCACAATATTCAGGCGCTCGCTCGAGGTCACCGCGAGTAACCGTAATCTGCCGCTGCGGATATACGGCAATGGTCCCGGTGGCGTTGAGATCACCAGGTCAAGCTGTCCACCGATTAGATTGAACAGGGCTGGAGCTGCGCCCGCGTAAGGAACGTTGGTCATGATGATTCCGGTCATGGCCTTAAACAATTCGAGGCCCAGCTGATTCAGTCCCCCACTTGTGCCGTAAGTAAGCTTGTCGGGGCTGGCCTTAGCGAGTGCAATTAGCTCCTTGATCGATCGCGCGGGCACTGACGGGTGCACCACGATGAAATAGGGTTGCTGCGTGGCAAGCGTGACGGGGGCAAAGTCTTTGACGGCATCGAAACCGACGTTGCTGTACAAGAAGGGATTGATGCACAGCGCCGCCGTGACGCCGAGCACGATCGTGTAGCCATCAGGGCGTGCTCTGCCAGCCAAGGCCACGCCTATGGTGCCATCTGCGCCCGTCCGATTTTCGATGATTACTTGTTGGCCCCAGGCCTCGGTCATTTTCTGACCGAGAAAGCGCGCAACCAGATCGGTCCCGCCCCCAGGGGGGTAGGGTACGATAAAGCGGATCGGCTTGCCCGGGAACTGCTGCGCTGACGCGCTCGGTAGCGCTATCGCGAAAGCTGAAATGACCAGGACCAGTATTCGTAACATTACGAACCTCCTGTTTGACAAGAACAATTTCTCCGTGCCTCGCAAAATTTGCTCCCGCGCTATCATTCGCCGTCACGGCATTGCAAAGCCTCCGTTCACGCTTAAAACCTGGCCGGTAATCCATGACGCCTCGTCGCTCGCAAGAAAGGCGACGGCTGCGGCGATATCGTCCGGCTTGCCCAGGCGCCCAGTGGGGTACATTCTCAAAACGGTCTTCAAGCGGCGTTGATATTTTTCCTCTCCCATCTGCTCGCGCATGTGCGTTTCACGCTCCTGCCGCATTTCCGTATCGGTAGCGCCGGGCGATACGATATTGAGCGTCACACCGCTCTTGCCTACTTCCTGTGCGATGGACTTAACTAAAGCAATCACGCCGGCCTTGGCTGCCGCATAACTTGAAAGCCGCGCTTGTCCCAATCGGGCGGAATCGGACGCAAGGCAAATGACTCTTCCATATCCGCGGTCGATCATTGCCGGCAACAACCCATGCAAGCACAGCATCGGCCCGTACAGGCATACATCGAGCATCCGATGCCAGTCCGACGGGCTGGTATCGAGAAATAGTTTGTCGTCGACAATCGCGGCGCTGCTTACGAATATGTCGACAGCCCCGAGCTTTTCGTTCGCCGATGCCGCCATCTTGCGCACATCGTCCTCCACGGTCAAATCGGCGCGCACGCCGATCACCTGCGCACCAGTTTCCTGTGACAGCTTGCGCGCCGAACTTTGGACGAGGTCGCCTTGGATGTCGACCAACGCGACTTTCGCCCCGCCCTTTGCCAACATACGTGCCGTCGCGAAACCAATGCCACGCGCACCGCCAGTGATAAGGGCCGCCTTGCCGTCAAACCGAAGTTCCATGATTGCATGACCTTTCTAATTATGATGCTTACGCCGATTCAAATCCAGGGTGTCCGCCGGGATTGCTACGCACGCGTCCTTGGTGCGTGTGCCTAATAGCATGAACATTACACGCTAAGGAAACCGGATGTCAATTAGTCACGATCCGCGGGCCGCGGCATGGATGAGCGAACTATTTGTCCGGTGCCCGGCGCACAACGGCGGATTAGACTATCCTAGTAATTTCCTTCATAATATTGTCTATGCCGGCTCCAAATATTCTTGTGGGAATGCTACGATCATCGGAACACGTGCTGATTGACACACAGTTGCCGACGCGTGTAAGGTAGCCGTTTCAACTGGGTGCCGCATTTTACTAATAAGAGGTTTATTGTCATGACGCAAGGCGCTACCCGAGAACTCGCGAGGTTCGCAAGCCGGATCACGCTGAGCGATGTCCCCACTGAGGTTATATCCAAGATAAAGGCTCTCATCCTTGACCAACTCGGAGCTGAGATCGTCGCCATCGATTTGCCGTGGACGCGATCGATTAAACAATATGCCAAGCGCCATTCGCGCGAAGGAGCATCCATCGTGGTAGTCAGTGGGGAATCTCTCGATGCGGAATATGCGGCGCTCGTAAACGGGACGGCCGGCCACGGATTCGAGATTGATGATTATCACCCCGCCCCTACCCACATAGGATGTGTCGCTGTGCCTGCGACACTCGCTATCGCTCTCGAGCAGGAATCGACCGGCGAAGAGCTGCTGCTTGCCTCGATCATAGCGTTTGAGATCATTGCCCGGGTCGCGAACGCCACCATGCCGTCCATGATCTTTGATCGCGGATTCCACGCCACGTGCGCCCACGGGGTTTTTGGCGCGGCCGCCGCCGCAGGCCGTCTGATGGGCCTTTCCGAGGCCGACATATTGATGGCGCTGTCGCTCGCGGGAAGCCACGCGTCCGGCACGACCGAGTTTTCACAGACTGGTGGCGACGTCAAGCGGTTCCATGCCGGTATGGGAGCGGCAGGCGGCATTCGTTCAGCTCGCGCGGCTGCGTTCGGCATGACGGGTCCCCCCACTGTCTTGGAGGGTAAGAAGGGCATCCTCCAGGCATTCTCCGCAGATCCCCATGTAAATGCCCTGGTTGATGGGCTCGGCGGGCAATGGGCGCTGATGGAAACCGCGATCAAGCCATACACTGCGTGTGGTTTGCTGAACCCGCAGATCGACGCCCTACGAGACGTCATGACGCGGCACAAGATTCGGGCAGATGACATCGAACGGATAACGGTCGGCGGTGATCGATTCGCTGTCGTGCATGTAGGCTCCATCGGCCCTGCGCCGAAAACCATAATTGGAGCACAGTTCAGCACGCATTATTCCTTGGCGATGTCGGCTGTTCTCGGCGCCAACGATTTCTCTACGTATCAAGCGATGGCTAAAGAAAACTTTGAGAACGTCCGCGTCAGCGAAATGGCCCACCGCATTCATATCGAGCTCGACCCGGAATGCGACAAGCGCTTCCCGGACATATCCAAGGCCACGATAACTGTCGTGACCAAGGATGGACGAACGGTGCATGCAGAAGGGTATTCCTATCGAGATCTCTCGCAAGACGAGATCGAGAACAAATTCCACAAACTTGTCGACGCGGCCCTGACGCTTGAGCAAGCGAGGGGGATTGTGAAGGCAGTCGAACGCATCGAAGCGATCGGTAACGTCACGGATTTGAAGAGATTACTGCTGCGTGATAAGGAGGAAAAATGAAGATCGGTAACCGCTGGTTGCGGCAATTGCGTATTGTTTTCCTGTTGGTCTTGGGTGCATCCATTGCGGGTGCGGCGTTAGCTCAGCCCTATCCGAACAAAAACATTCGGATCATCGTGCCGTCCGTACCGGGCGGCGCCGCTGATTTTGCTTCGCGCTTGATTGGACAAAGGCTTACCGAGGCATGGGGCCAGCAGGCGGTCTTCGATTACCGGGGTGGCGCGGGCGGAAATATCGCCTACGAGGTCGGCGCGAAGGCGCCGCCCGACGGCTATACGCTGCTCGTGGTGTCGACGAGCTTCGTCATCATTCCCAGCCTTTACCGCAAGCTCTCTTATGATCCTGTAAAGGACCTTGCACCTATTACGCAAGTCACTTCGCAGATCTATTTTCTCGTCGTGCATCCTTCTGTGCCGGCGAGAACGGTCAAAGAGTTTATCGCGTTGGCAAAGTCGAAGAAAGGCGGAATTACCTACTCCTCTTCAGGCAGCGGACAGGCCGGCCATCTGGGGATGGAACTGCTCAAGACACTCGCAGGATTTGACGCTGTGCATGTGCCTTACAAGGGAGCTGCGCCAGCGATGATCGACCTCATAGCAGGACAGGTCGACGCATACGTGTCGTCGCCTTCCGGGCTGCCTTACGTGAAAAGCGGAAAATTCAAGGTGTTGGCGGTGATGAGCCTCAAACGTTCGGTCTTTTTGCCCGACGTTCCGACCGTTGCGGAATCTGGGATTCCCGGATCCGAAGTCAGTGGATTGTATGGTTTGCTGGCGCCGGCCGGCACGCCGCGGGAAATCGTGGTCAAGCTCTACGAAGAAATGTCCAAAAGTCTCAAGCTTCCCGAGGTCAAGGATCGCCTGCTGGTGTTTGGCGCGGAGCCGGTCGGCAGTACACCTGAGGAGTTCGCGGCTTACATCCAGGCTGAAATTATTAAATGGGCAAAAGTAGCTAAACAATCCGGAGCGGCAGTGAATTGACGCCGGATGGGGTGGTAACCCGCGGGATCAAGTTATACCGCCGGTGACAGCGGATGTAGCGGCAGCCGGCGCCCGCATCAGAGAAAAGAGTTTGTTGATGTCGTCCAGTTCTTCGAGTTTCCATAGCGCATCAAGAAGCGCTCGCAATTGCTTTTTGGCAAGCACGCTATCCACCTGCTTCAGGAATTTCGCCTCGAGCTCCCGATCGCTCATGGGGTTGGCGGGATGGCCCTTGGGAATTTTCTGGTGCACGGTAATCACCGCTCCGGATTCCAGGGTGACCTCAAAGCGGCAGTTAAAAGTGCGAGGGAAAGCGGCCGTGTACTGCGTGTCC
>JACQOI010000348.1 GCA_016202615.1 Betaproteobacteria bacterium | reverse complement strand
ATATGCAGACCAAAAACCCCCGCGGCAATCGAACGGCAAGAAAAGCGAAGGTAAATTTGCACGTTGGTCATCATTTTGTCCCTTTTGCCCGCGGCCGGTTTTGCCTTAGGAGTTTGTCGGCGCTAAGTCCGACAAACTCCTAGTCTGTGTTTAATGACAGTTTGGCCAGCTTCGGTATCGCTTTGATAGCGATGTTGAAATATGCAGCATCTTTCTCCACACCGATGCTTTCGTAGCCAATTGCCTCCGATGCCGCCAATGTAGAACCCGCCCCGGCGAAAGGGTCAAGCACAACGCCTTTTCCGAGCGGCAAAACACCACGCACCAGCTGCCGCAAAAATCCCTGAGGTTTGAGACTCGGGTGAGGAGCCAACGCGCGTTCGGATGAACGCGTTGGAGACGACTCAATTACGTCCCCGAAAGGGCGATCTGCCGAAATCCGTCTGAACCCGCCGGTGCCCCATTTACGGAGATTGTCCTGCGCTCGTCCTTCAAGGGGCTTGCGAAATACCAACCAGGGTTCCCACATTGATCGTGGCATGACGCTCACTTCGGAAAATTCCTCGTGAGCGTGTTTAGGGCGGTCACCCCCGCGCATCGTCATCACCAATCTGGCGATTTCGCCGCGTCGCTCAAGCCCGGCGCGAGCCAGCGCGCCCGATACCAGATAAGAAAGCAGCGGATTGCTTGCAACGACAACATTCGCCCCCGGGACCAATACCGGCAGCAAGCGCGCTCCCCACGCAGTAAAAAATTGCTCAAGACCGTCGAGATCAGTCTGCTTGAGTACAGTGAATCGAGGCAATGGAGATCGCTTGGCGCCGTCGAACGAAGGCGGGATTCTCCAAATTCCGCCCTTGCCCGCTCGTAATTTCTTTTGTTCCAGTTCCGAATACTCGACCAGCCCATAAGGCGGGTCAGTTACGACCGCATGTACCGAGTTCGATGGGCTCTGCTCCAGCCAAGCGAAACAATCGCCATGGAACAAAGTGGCTTTTTCGAAGCTGAAGGATCGACTTGTGAAGCTCTTGGTGGAAGCTAATGGCTGATACTCCAATCCATTTAATGCATATTGGGCACGGTTCATTCGCGCAAAAAGCCGGGGGGTGTTCAATTGTAGATAAGATCTGACTGACGAAGCCGGAACCGCGCCTATGAGCGTTGTCACATGCTGAGTGATCTCCGCGACACTGGCTCCGTGTGGACGCGCTTTGAGGACGCTGACGATCGCGTCCCGCACTTCGCCCGGCCGTTTTCTCATTTACAGGAAAATTCCAAACGAAAAATGCATGTTAGCCGTAACGACGTCTAGACGTCAAGTACTATTTTCGAGCGCGGCGCAGTGTTCCAGGGCGAATAGTTCGTGGCTTGTTCAGTATTCTCGCCAAAAAAACGATGGCGTAGCCCAATCTCTTTCAGCCCGACTCGTACTTAGGCCGCTTGATGTTTTCCATGTTGGTGTCCGCTATGTGGATCAGGCGTTCATGACGAGCCTGGCGCTGCCGGCCGCGCAACCGCGCGTCAGATCGTGAGTCCCTGCTGGCGCCCGTCGACCAGCATCCGGCCGTACTCGAGCGCGTTGCTCAGCGCGGCTTCCTCCTCGTCGGCCAGACCGGGCACCTGCGGGAACGATTGCGAACGGGGAAGCGTCAGGTCCTCGTTCTGCACGTCGCGGGTGATTATTACCATGGGTTGCCATTTGCGTTCGGACTCCACGTACAACGCCAATGGATAGAGCGTGTAATCGCGGTACGTAACCGCTTCGTTCTGCGCCATAAGAGCCCTCCTCCGTGGCCAGATCTTGCCGGTTCAGCGTTCAAAAGCGCGGCAGTACGGGCAAGCCTTGATTCAACGCTACGCTTGCCGGGTATTGCCACAAGGTTGACCGGCTCGATGATAGGAAGTTCCGGCGGCGTCCGGCAAGGCCGAAATCCACGTTAGGCCGGCCGCGAGCGGACTTATTTCACATTGTTCCCGACGACGATCTGCTTGATGCGCGACGCTTATCAGGCGGTGGTCAGTACGACCTTGCCGATCACCTTGCCGTGCTTCACGGCATTCAGCGCCAGAGCGGCGTCCTTGAGCGCATAGGTCGCCATGACGTGCGGCTTGATTTTGCCGGCGCTGTAGAGATCAAGCAGCTCCTGGCGCATCGCGCGGAACCTGTCGGGCTGGCGATCGCGGTAGTCGGAGATCTGTAAACCGATCACCGCTATATTCTTGACCAGGATATAGCCGGCCTTGATTTCCGGGACGCGCCCGGAGGCAAAACCGATCACCACCATACGGCCGCACCACGCGATCGCGCGCAGGCAGGCGTCGAAGACGCCGCCGCCGACCTGGTCGAGGATCACGTCGGCGCCGCGCTTTGCCGTGACCGCGAACACCTCCTCGCGCAACGCGTTACGCAAGTCGGCGACCGTCGTGTCGATGACGTGATCGGCGCCGTTGGCCTTGGCCACCGCCGCTTTTTCCGGCGAGTCGACCGCGGCCAGCACGATCGCGCCGAGCGCCTTCGCAATCTGCACGGCGGCAAGTCCCACGCCGCCCGCCGCGCCGGTCACCAGCACCGTCTCGCCCGGCTTGAGCTGCGCGCGATCGACCAGCGCGAAATGCGCGGTCATGTAACTCAAACCCATCGCTACCGCTTCCGGGAAACTCATCGCGTCAGGAACCGCGTGGCAATTGATCTGGTTTGCCACAACCTGCTGGGCGAACGCGCCGTACTCGATCTGCATCATCACGCGGTCGCCCGGTTTGACCGATGTGACGCACGACCCGACGGCTTTGACGACGCCCGCGCACTCCTTGCCGGGTATGAACGGCAGCGGCGGCAGGATCTGGTAAGTGCCGTCGATCACCATCAGATCGGGAAAGTTGACGCCCGCGGCGTGTACATCGATCAGCACTTCGTCCGCGCTCGGAACAGGCGTCGGGCGTTCCTCGATTACGAGCGTTTCGGGCGCGCCGAATTGCTGCACTACCAATGCTTTCATCTGTGTCCTCTGTGGCGAAAGCTCTTGAAGTTTGATCCTATCTGTGTTCCTCCGCATTCGATCGGCGGTCAGCCTTGCCTTTCAATCAGCATCGCATCGCCGTAACTGAAGAAACGATAGCGTTGCTCGACCGCATGGCGGTAAGCGCGGCGGATATTATCCATGCCGGCGAACGCCGAGACCAGCATCAGCAGCGTCGAGCGCGGCAGGTGAAAGTTGGTGATCAGCCGGTCGACGACGCGAAAGCGGTAGCCCGGCACGATGAACAAGCGCGTCTCCGCACTGCCGGCGCGCAGCTCGCCCGCGGCCGCGGCCGCGGCCGATTCCAGCGCGCGCAGGCTCGTGGTGCCGACCGCGATCAGGTTTTTGCCGGCGGCACGCGCGGCATGGATCGCGTCAACCGTCGGCTGCGGCAACGAATACCACTCGCTGTGCATCCGATGCTCGCCGAGGTTCTCGACGCGCACCGGCTGAAACGTGCCGGCGCCGACGTGCAGCGTGAGCCACGCGAGCACGATGCCACGCGCCTTGAGCGCGGCGAGCATCGCGTCGTCGAAATGCAGACCCGCGGTTGGCGCGGCTACCGCGCCCTGTTCGCGCGCATAGATCGTCTGGTAGCGCGCAGCGTCGGCTGCGTCGGGCTCATGCGTGATATACGGCGGCAAAGGCACGCTGCCCGCGCGCTCGAGCAACGCGAACACGTCGGCGCAATCGAGAAACCGCAGCTCGAAGAATTCGCCCTCCCGGCCGAGCACTTCGGCCGTCGCGCCGTGCGCCAGCAGTAGTCTGCCGCCGGCGCGAGGGGTTTTGCTGGCGCGCACCTGCGCCAAAACCCGCTCGTGATCGAGGACGCGCTCAATCAGCACCTCGATCCGCCCGCCGCTCGCTTTGCGGCCGGTGAGCCGCGCCCTGATCACGCGCGTGTCGTTCATCACCAGCACGTCGCCGGCATTGACGAGCTCGGACAATTCGCGAAACCGGCGATCGTGGAATTCGCCGCTCCTGCCGTCAAGGTGCAGCAGCCGGCTCGCGCTGCGCTCGGCGGCCGGAAACTGCGCGATCAACTCAGGCGGCAGCTCGTAGTCGAAATCGGAAAGCTTCAAGGGTGGTCACCGGGAACGGGCAGCGGTTGGTTGTCGCGTATAGCCGATTGCGGGATAATCTGCCGCTCAGCCGGGATGGCGGAACTGGTAGACGCACGGGACTCAAAATCCCGCGCCAGCAATGGCGTGCGAGTTCGATTCTCGCTCCCGGCACCAGTTACGTCGCATGAAGTCACGGTGCGCGCCAGGAGTTTGTCGGACTTTGGGCCGACAAACTCCTTTGGCAAAACCGCCTCCGAATAAAGAGGCAACAAGACACTCCCACGCAGGGCGTGATCACCAGTTCCTTGGTCTTGCGGTCTATCAGACTTTCCTAACGCTTCAGGTAGTCGTCCTCAATAGCGTCGTTGAGCTTTTTCAGCGCCTTCGCCCCACTCACGTGGGCCAGGAAATCATGCAGGCCGTACCGAAACTCCGGCACATGAATCTGCTCTAAAAACCGAAACTTGTCAACGCAACACACGCAACAAACGACACTCAACACCTGTCGGTGGCGAATTCGCAGTATGGCGGAATGCGCCTATGCCGTGCAGTCTTGCACGCGATGGCGGTCGTGGTAACGTTCGCCCCATGCGCGAACTCCTCGTCCTCGCCATTCACCTGCTTGTCACCTTCGCGAAGCTCCTCCGCCCAGGTGGTGTACGAGCTGTCGCCGCGGAGTCTCTACTTCTCAACTTGATTATGAATTCGCCACTCACACGCGCTAAACTTCGACATTACGAATCCGCTGCCGACACGCAATGAAGAGCAAGGCCAGCATGCCGACCGATCCCATTCAACGTATCCACCTGACCGTTGCCGATGCGCGCGCGCTGTCCGAGCGGGCCTTGCGTGGCGTGGGCTTCGACGCGGACGAAGCACGCATCATCGCCGATCACGTAATGGATGCGGCGCTATGCGGTTACGAGTACTCCGGGCTCGCCAAGCTGCTCAACATCGCCGACGATCCGCGCTTCATCAAGTCTCCGCGTAGTCCTATGCGGGTCGTACGCGAAACCAACGTGTCGGTTCTATTCGACGGCGGCAACAATGTCGGCATGCTGGCAATGTACTACGCGACCCGGGCTGCCATCGAGCGGGCACAGCGGCACGGCTTCGCGTTGATAGGTCTCACCAACAGTTGGATGAGCGGCCGCGGCTCCTATTACGTCGGGATGATCGCGCGGGCAAACCTGGTGGGCATCCACACGGTAAGTGCCAGCCGCCAAGTCGCACCGCTTGGCGGGGCAACGGCCACGCTTGGCACCAACCCGATCTCGTTTGGCTTTCCAACGCAAGGTGAGCCGCTGCTTATCGACATCGCCACCTCCGCGCTGGCGGCTACCGACCTCAAAATTCGCGAGCGACTCGGCACCCCGCTGCCCGAGGGCGTTGCGATCGATCCGCAGGGACATCCTACTACCGATGCGGCGCTCGCGCGCCTCGGCGCCCTCCTGCCGTTCGGAGGCCACAAGGGATATGCGCTCGCGATCGCGGTTCGCGCACTCGGCGTGCTATGCAGTCCGGCGCTCGACCTCGAAAAAATCTACGGTTATCTCATCATTGCGATCAAACCCGATCTTCTGGTGCCGCTGGAGGAGTTCCGCAGCCAGTTGACCGGGGCTATCGCCGAAATCAAGGCGACGCCGCCGCAGGAGGGGATTAAGGAGATTCGCATTCCCGGCGAGCGCGCCGCCCGCGAGCGCGCGCGCCTCATACGCGAAGGGATCGAAATCGACCGGCGGATATACGACGCGTTGGGCGCAATTGCCGCCCGGAGTTGAGCGAGTAATCGATGGCGGCGGCGCTCGTTGCGCTCGCGCATCGTATTGCGTTTGACGAACTATCGTTCAACTCGGTTTCTCCGGCCGAGCGCGCGGAAAACACGCGATGATTCTTATTCTTCGACGATCAAAGAATAGGCAGGCAGCAATGCTCAATCGAGAACCGGAAGATTGGCGCGCTTCACGACCTCTTTCCATTTTGCGAGATCGCTCATGTATCGCCGGGTGAATTGTTCGACGCTCAGCGGGGTCGGGACCAGACCTAATCGGTTCAAGCCTCCTGCGATGTCTGGCGCCGTAATGATCTTGTTGATCTCCGCGTTGAGCCGCAGAACTATGTTCATCGGCACTCCGCCCGTCGTGTAGACGCCAAACATGCTGCCCACGTCAAAGTCGGGCAGGCCCGCTTCATCGGTAGTTGGAATTTCCGGGAGCGCAGAGAGCCGTTTGTTACCGGACACCGCAAGAGGGCGCACGCGGCCTGAGGGAATAAAGGCTAACCATGCCGAGGCATCCAGGATGGCAAAGTCGACTTCGCCGGTTACGACAGCCAAGGCTGCCAATCCGGTTCCCTTATACGTTATGGTTTCTGCGCGGCTGCCGGTTTTGATGCGAAACAACGCAAGCGCCATGCCAGTCGAGTCTCCGCCCGCAGAACCATTTAGTTTTCCCGGATAGTTTTTCGCAAGGTTCACAAAAGCCGCCAGATTGTTTGCGGGTACGCTGGGATTGACAACAATAACATATGCGCTTTCCCCCAACTCTGCCACGGGCTGGATTTGGCGCACTGGATCCCATGAAATGTTCTTGCGGATGGCTGGGGTCATCGCAATGGCCGCGCCGGTAAACAGTATCGTATAGCCATCCGGCGCCGCTTTAGTCATTGCGTCCGTGCCTATGCGCCCGTCGGCGCCGGGTTTATTTTCAATGATCACCTGTTGCCCGAGAGCCTTGGCCAGAGGGGGGCTGATACGACGCGCCATCGTGTCGGTCGTACTGCCTGCCGCATACGGAACGATGGCTACGAGCCGGCGCTCCGGATAATCCGCCGCCCCCGCCTTACCAATAGACAAGGTCAACGCCAGAACGAAGCCTACTTCCGCGGCCGCGATCCCGCTAATCAGAGTCTTCATCACCGTTCCTCCTTTTTTCGTGCGCGCTTGGCATGCGTGTCGAAGAGGCAGGCCTCCATTTCCGCCAAGTCGCGTCATTGTTTGTCCGCTTAAATGATACCATCGCGTCTCAATGTTTGGAAGCCAAGCCAAACCGGCCGGCCGGTCGTGTCCTTGCTACCGGCGAAATACCGGCTAGGAGTTTGTCGGACCTGGCCCCGACAAACTCCTAATGCAAAACCGGCGCCGGAAAAGCTCCAAAAAAAGGATGGCAGATATGCGATTTCACCTTCGCTTTTCTTCACGTTCGAACGATTCGCGTGGGTTTCCTTCCGAATTGTCTGCCGGTTTTGCTTTTAGCAGCCTGTACAGATTATTAAGTCCGACAGGCTGCTAGGGGTTCCCGCTCCCCATTCGCAGGATCCCCTTAATTAGGACTTGACTGCGCCAGCCGACTCAGGCTGTAGCCCGGCTACTGCTCCGGATTCCATCAGCTCCTTAATTCTTTCAGGAGAATAGGCCAAGATAGAACTGAGTATTTCCTCGGTGTGTTGTCCATGTAAGGGAGGCGGCAACATTTCGGCACGGTACGGCCGACCATGGCGCTGGATTGGATTGCCAAACGTTCTGAGCGGCCCGGTTACCATGTTGGGTATGCTGGGAAGCATCCCACGCGCTTCCAATTCAGGGTTATCGAACACCATTTGCAGATTCGCAATGGGGCAGGCGGGAACCGCGGAGGCAGAGAATGTTTGCAGCCAGTGAGCGGTGGAACGACCCGCGAGGATTGAATTCACGCGTGCTCGAATTTCTTCCGCGGCGTTGGATCGATCCGCCATGGTGCGATATCGCGGGTCGTCTTGCCATTGCTCACATCCGAGCGCCTTGCAAAGGGCTGCCCACGCGATGTCCGTGTACGCCGCCAGGGCAATGAAGCCGTCGGCGGTGGGGAAGACCCCGTTGGGCGCCAGTCGTACCGGTCGCTCGCTGTCGCTGGCCCCGAGGAGAAATTGTTCTCCGACGCATGCTGCCTGGGCAAGCATCGCATCCAGCAGGCTGACTTCCAGGTGCTTTCCGCGTCCCGTTATTTTCCGCTCCAGCAGGGCCCGGACTACGCCGAGGGCAGCAAAGAGCCCCCCACCCACGTCCCCGAGCGGGATGGCGGGCTTGATCGGCTCACCATCGTCGGGTGTGGTCAGCGCCATCGCGCCCGACATCGCCTGGGCTACCAGATCAAATGAAGTCTTGTCACGAAGCGGTCCCGTGCTTCCGAACCCATTCACGGAAACCAATATGATCTGTGGATTGGCGTCCATCAACCGCCCATAATCGAGACCGAGATGCTCCATTACGCCCGGGCGGAAATTCTCTACCACAGCATCTGCGGTCCTAACCAGATCAAGGATAATGTTTCTGCCCTCGGGACGCTTCAGGTCGACAATAATGCTTTTCTTGTTTCGGTTGGCCGCAAAGAAGTAGGCGCTGAGCCCGTTTCGATAGGGTGGCGTGTGCCGGGTATAATCGCCTATTTTTTTCTCTTCCACTTTGATGATCTCGAAACCCAGATCGCCAAGTACCATCGTGCCGAACGGCCCGGCCAGCATTCGCGTAAGATCAACAATCCGTGCCACTTTAATTCCCCGTGTCAGCCCGTCTGCGACGGCGTTGAGCCTTTGTAAACTTCAGTCTCAGTGGGTTGCGAGAACGGCGTGTAACCGGGGCTTACGATCCCATTTTCCCCTAAGGCTGCTACGTCCGCGCCTGTCATCCCGAGGCGCCCCAACGCCTGCCGCCATCCTCTCGCCCCCAACGGCCGGTCTGCCATCCCGTCCATCGGGGTGTTGTTGATCAATGGCGTGTTAAGGAAGGGTAGGCCGTGAACTTGCGTGATCATCCCCCGCACATTGGTAACCGGATGTTCCAACGCCTGACGAAAGGACCGAACCGGTCCGTTTGGCACGTCTGCTTGATCAAGGCGAGCCTCCCACTCCTCAACGGTGTTCTCGGCGAACGCGGTGCTTAATATCTTCTGCAGGTCGGCCCTGTTGTTTTTACGGTTGGTGAATGTACGAAAGCGCGGGTCGTCAATCAAGTCCGAGCGTCCCAGCATACGACATAAATTCTGCCAGAAAACTTGAGTGAATCCCGGCGCCACGATGATATAGCCGTCTTTTGCGCGATAAGCCCCGTACGGGGTAACGAACGGGTGGCCGGATCCTGCAAAACCCGGTTCCGCGCCGCTAACCAGGAAACTGCATCCCAAATAGCTTAATAATGAAACCGTCGCGTCGAGGCTGTGAATACTTATGGTCTGTGGTATCTCTTCCACCAGGGCAAATAGAACACCTATGGCGGCGAAAAGGCCCGGCGCGACATCTCCGACCGGAATGCCAATCGGCGTTGGCGCTCCTTCCAGGCGGCCAGTCATGGACAGTGCGCCACTCATGGCCTGGACGAGTATATCGTTGGAGGGTAAATCGCCCGCAACACAAACGCTATCGACGTGTAGACGGCAAGTCACCAAAGCGCTGCGCGCCGTAAACAGATCTGGTACATCGGTAACGAATACCGAACTGTTTGCAATAATTCTTGCCAGGAATTCGCGTCCCGGCGCAGATGCTCCATTCACGCGAACGTTTTCTTTTTTGCCGTTCAGGCTCAGGTAGGGAGCGCTGAATCCGCCCGACGTCATGGGCGGAAGTTGTTGGCCGGGCTTATCGAGCAGTTCCAGGCGGAGAACCGGCAAGCCCGCCTCAGCCAATTGTCGACCGGCATACGCGCCGGCATGAGTCGTCGTGACTTCTACGACCTGATAGGGCGATTCTTCAAAGCCGCTTTTCGCGGCTGCTCGCGATTTGGAAGTCACCTTGTTGAACTCGTGTCAATCAACATTTGAGATGTTCGATTTCAGCCCACCGTCTGCAAAACACATATACTCGCGAGTACGCATACATTCAACAACCTGTCGCGGGCTGCAGGTTGACAGCGATGTTGCAATCAACGTAGACTGATTCACGAGTAAGAACAGGCGAAGTGTATCGCGGATAAATTTGGGCAATTCGGCGGGGCCCATGTGGGTCGGGGTGCCGGTGTCGATCGTGAGGCAACCCACTGCGCCGACGGGGTGCGGCTTTGTCCGGCGGGTCCGCGGTTTCATTCCCTATCGAGCATCCATTTTCCCAGAAGACCGCTAAGTAATCGGCGGTGCCGGTGGCGCACCGCCGCATAAGGTTGCAGCCAGATATAGACAGAGGAGTAGAACATGGCCGCTTCAGTAGAAGTCATTCGCGGGACCGAGCGGAAGATCACCGACGAGATGGTCAGCCAAGTGCAGGCTGAAATCGGCAAGGAGTATCCATCCAAGGATCAGTACAACACGGAGGCTACGCTGGACAATATCCGGCACTGGGCTAACGGCATCGGGGACCTGAACCCCCTCTGGCACGATCATGATTACGCGAAGTCCACAAGCTACGGCGGAATTATAGCCCCTCCCACTTTCCTTTACAGTTGCAGTGGTCGTGCAGGCCTCCAGGGGTTTCCCGGAATTCATACTATGCACCTTGGAGACGACTGGATCTTTTATCGGCCAATTCGCCTTGGCATGAAAATCACTGTCACAGGGGGAGTGCATAGTTTAACCGAAAAGAAGACCTCGTTTGCCGGACGTGCTTACCTGCAGACACATTTCCGGCATTTCCGAAATGAGAACCAGCAACTCCTGGCAACGATGTACTTGAACCAGATGCGTACTGAGCGCAATACCGCGAGCCGTACGAAAAGGTATCAAAGCCAGATCGAGCCTTATACGGAGGAACAACTGGAAGCCGTCTGGAAGGGAATAGAAGCAGAAACCGTACGCGGGAATGTTCCAAGATACTGGCAGGATGTGCAGGTCGGAGACGAACCACCCCCCCTCGCCAAGGGACCCCTCACGATGTCAGACGTTGTGGCGTTCAAGATGGGTTGGGGGAGCCATTTCGTACACCACATCCGGGCCAACGAGCACCGATACTGGTATGTCAAGAGACATCCGGACTTGCCCATCCGCAATCGGCTAAATGTGCCCGACTGTCCGGAAGCCGTTCATATGCTATCGGACACCGCCAAAGCTATCGGCGTCCCGCGCTGGTATGACTATGGTCCGCAACGGGAAGGCTGGTTCGGACACTTGGTCACCAATTGGATGGGTGACGATGGCCAGATGATGGAATTGCGGGTAGCGTTAAGGAAGCCCAATCTTGAAGGCGACGTCCAGTGGATCAAAGGAAAAGTAACCACCAAGCAGATCGATGCGCAAGGACGGCACGTGGTCGGCCTCGATCTTTGGTCGGAAAACCAGAATAAGGTGGTAACGGCTACCGGGACAGCGACGGTGTGCTTGCCTTCGAGTCCCGATGGACGCAGGTAAACGCAGGGGGCTTGCTTTGACTGGTTGGAAGACACTTTGAAAGAAGTAAAGGAAGCTACGCCGAACGGAGGAGCGCTGGCCGGTCTGCGGGTCGTTGAGCTGGCGACGGTGCTTGCCGGTCCCTTATGCGGGCAGACGTTGGCCGATCATGGGGCGACGGTCATAAAGGTCGAGCCTCCGGCCGGCGATCAGACGCGGATTTCGATTCACAACGTAGACGGCCAACCCGCCTATTTTTCCGGCGTGAATCGGAACAAAGCGTGCATCGCTCTGGATTTATCGAGTCCGCGCGGCAAAGAAGTTTTGCTCCGGCTGCTCGAGACCGCCGATGTGCTCCTCGAGAATTTCCTCCCCGGGACGCTCGAGAAATGGGGTCTCGGCTATCATGCCGTCCTCTCCCTGAGATTTCCGCGTCTGATCCATTGCTCGATCAGCGGATTTGGGGCGGACGGCCCGCTGGGCGGAAGGCCCGGCTACGACGCGATGGCGCAGGCCTATTGCGGTCTCATGAGCGTCAACGGCTCGAAAGAAGCCGGCGGCACGCGCCACGGGATTCCGATCGCCGATATCGCCTCAGGGCTGAACGCGATCATAGGCATTCTCCTGGCGCTCAATGAGCGTACGCGCTCCGGCCGAGGCCAACATATCGACGTCTCGCTCTTCGACACCGGCCTTGCGCTGCAACATCCCTACGCAGCGATCTGGTTTGGGTCGGGCGTCGCCCCGGGGCCGGTCGGAAACGGCCATCCCGACGTGGCTCCCTACAACAAGTTTGCGGCAAAGAATGGCGATATTTTCATTGGGGCACCCAAAGATATCCAATTCCGCCGTCTCGTTCAATTCTTCGGGCATCCCGAACTGGGTGACGATCCAAGGTTCAGCACGACTCATGCCCGTGTTGCGAACAAGGAGGCTCTGGAGCAATTGCTGGCGCCGCTCATTGCCCAGTACGACTTCGAGGTTTTGAGCGATGCGCTGATGAGAGCGCAAGTGGCTGCCGCACCCGTTTATTCCATACCGCAGGCATTCCAAGCAGCTCACACTGCCCATAGACAAATGCACGTCCGGGTGGGCAATTACCAGGGGATTGGGAATCCCATAAAGCTCAGCCGCAGCAAGGCAACCATACGTTCCGTCCCGCGCGGATTCGCCGAGGATGCCCGGGCTATTCTCTCTGAACTCGGCTACAATCAGTCCGAAATTGACGCGATGTTTTCGGATGGCTCGGTGCCGGCGCCAGGCGCGATTGCGGGTTAGCGCTCCCATCCGGGCAAGGTGAGCGATTCCACGCTGCCGTGCCCGGCCCGCAAATCTGGGCGAGAGACAACCGCTGGCAGGGAGGTACTAGAGACGAGCTCTTCGGCCGAGGGTGGCGCGATTGTCAACCGACATGGTCTGTGGATCGATTTCCACGCCGTAGTCGTCCACCGCCGACGCCAGGCTGATGTAGCCTGCCCGGACGTCGCGGCTCACTTGCGCCGGGTCCCTCTCAAGAGGATCGCCCCAGCCTCCGCCGCCGCCACCGAGCAGCATGATCCGTGCACCCGGTCCGACGCGCAGGCCATCCTCCTTGAGAACCAGCTTCCATTCTCCTCCCTCGCGATCCTGTAGGTACGCTCGATTGGGCTTTCCCGGCTTGCCTCCGAAAAGGCCCCAAGGTTCGCAGAAGTGCCGGTCAACATCGAGTTGGATCGTAATCGTGTCAGACAACAAGCGGAACACCCGCCGATAACCCAAACCGCCCCGATAAAGCCCCGGGCCGCCGCTATCCGGATCGATGCTCGATTCCTCCACGAGAATCGGGAACAGCATTTCTTGGACCTCGACCGGTACGTCCGGCGTGTCACCTTCATGCAGCCCGACGGTCGTACTCGCTCCGTCCTCGTTCGGCCGACCGCCGTGGCCGCCCGGCACAGGCTCGAAGTAAACGAAGCGTCTGCCTTGCCGGTCATAACCGTTGATCAGGCACATGGGGATGGCGCCGAAGTGGGCCGCAGGCACCTCGTTGGGAATGGCCGGGGCGAGAGCCCTGTAAATCGCGTCAAGCGTCGTCCCGGTCGTGTGCCCCCACCACCCGCATGCGGCCGGCGACTTGGCGCTGATGACCTTGCCCGGCGGGGCGATCACATGCAGAGGTCTGAAGTGGCCTTCATTGACCGGTTCATGCGGCGTCGTCAGGGCCTTGAAGGCCATGCGGGCGATCGCGACCGCCGCCGAGGGCCCGCTGTTTATCGAGCCCTGCACCTGCTCGGCGTAATCCGAGAAGTCAATCGTCATCTCGTCGACCTCGACGCGCACGGTGACTCGAATCGGGACCGTCTTGCCAAGATTGATGCCGTCGTCGTCGATGAAAGCCTCTGCTGAATAAACCCCATCGGGAATTCTCAGCACCGCCATCCTGGCCAAAGCCTCGCCTTGACGCATGATTTCGCGAACGGCTTCGCGAACGGCCTCCAGCCCGTACTTGGAAATGATGCCTTGCAGTCGCCGCTCACCGGTCCTGCAAGCCGCGACTTGCGCCCGAAGGTCGCCAAGCACCGCTTCCGGCGTCCGGCTGTTGTCGGCGATTATGCGGTGAATATCATCGAGGGGCTCGCCGCGGTCGTAGAACTTGACCTGCCTTAGCCGCAGCCCTTCCTGGTAAATCTCCGTGAGCTTTGAGGAGCGTGACCCGGGGACAGCGCCGCCCATGTCCACCATATGACCCCGAACCACGGAGAACCCGAACAGAGCGCCATCCACGAACACGGGCATATAGGTCGCTACGTTGTTGATGTGAGTTCCGATTGTGAACGGGTCATTGCTGAGGTAGACGTCACCGGGCTTGAAGGCATCGCGCCCATGCAGCCGGAGGCCGTCCCGCACGCATTCGCCGAGGTCGGCCAGAAACATCGGAAGACCGGGGGCGCAGGACAGCATCTCCCCGTCGGCATCATGCAGACCCACACACACGTCCTGGATCTGGTGGATGCTGGGACTGTACGCGGCGCGCTTGACATTGATCATCATCTCACCCGCGGCTGCCACGAGGGCGTGCCGAATGATCTCGACGGTGGCCGCATCAACAGTCCGGTGTGTCAGGCTTTTCATGACGCATCACCCGTCGATCCAATCCTGATCTTCACATGCCCGCCGCGCAGGACCTGCGCGCTGTCTCCGGCCCGCAAGGGCAACGCCGTGGTGGTTTCCTGAATGATGGCGGGTCCAAGCACAATCTCACCTTCCTTCAGCTGATCACGGTAGTAAACCGCGCAATCGACCCATTCGCCTGACTCGAAAAGGACCCGCCGCGTGGAGCCAACGAGCTTCTTCTCCGGGGACTCAATTGAAAGAGCTTCAGGTTTCGGCACTTCGCTCACAATCGTGACGCGCATGGCGGTGATCTCGACGGGTTCCCGCGGAGCATTGTGGCCAAAGCGCACGAGGTGGGCGCTATGAAACAGCCGGCTGATACGGCCCGCGATTTCGGCGGGCTGCTCGTCGGCCGGCACCTGAAGAGTGAGAGGATGAAACTGCCCGAGGTACCTCAGGTCCAGCTTTCTAATGTACCGTACGGGACCGCTACCCACCCCACCGTGGAGCACCAGGAATTTCAGAGCTTCTTGCTCGAGGGTGGCGAAGTTCTCCGCCAACTCGGCGCCGTCGACTTTGTCGAGCCGGGCAAGCATCGTGTGGGCGACATCGTGACTGACGTCGGCAGTCAGCATTCCGAATGCCGCAAACGTCGACGCGCCGGCCGGAATCAGCACCGTCGGTATCTGGAGCTCGGCTGCAATCGCCACCGCGTGGAGCGAGCCCGCGCCTCCGTAAGCGACAAGGGTGAAGTCGCGTGGATCTCGGCCTTTCTCCACCGTAACGGCCCTGATGGCGTTGGACATCATGGAATTGGCAATGCGGATTATTCCGTTTGCCACCTCGGACGCGCTCTGACCGAATTCCTGGCCCAGTACGTCGAGCGCTCGCTCGGCGCTGGCGCTGTCAAGAATCATCTCGCCGCCCAGGAAGTACTTGCCGTCAATCTTGCCGACCAGCAGATTGGCGTCAGTGACCGTGGGTTCAGTTCCGCCGAGGCCGTAGCAGATCGGACCGGGTTCGGAACCGGCACTCTGGGGGCCGACCCGCAGCCCCCCCGTCGCATCGGCGTAGGCGATGCTGCCGCCGCCGGCGCCCACTTCAATGATTTCCAGGAACGAGCCCTGGACCGGTAGCCCTGTGACCCGTCCGCCGAAGTAGAACTCGGACGCCATCTCGGGCAGGCCCTCCTCGATCACGCATGCCTTGGCGCTCGTGCCGCCCATATCGAAAGCAATCGCATTCGATATGCCAAGCTGATCGCAGATGTAGGCAGTGCCTATAACACCGGCCGCGGGACCCGACTCCATTGTTCGCAACGGCTGCTCGACCGCCATGTCGATGGTCATCATGCCGCCATTCGATTGGGTGATGAACATCGTCTCCCCCAACCCCCGCGACGTCAGATCCGCGCGCAGATCCACCAAGTAGCTGCTGACCTTGGGCCCGACATACGCATTCAGCACCGCCGTGGACGTTCGTTCGTATTCTTGCCGCTCACGCGAGATGTCGCTCGAAAGCGACAGGTAAAGATCAGGGCGACGATTGCGCACTACGCTCCCGACCAGGCGTTCATGATCAGGATTGGTGTAGGAGTGCAGCAGGCAAACCGCCAGGGCGGTGACAGTGGGTGGCAACGCTGCGACGAGCGTTTCCACTTCGTCCGGGTCGACGGGCGACAGGACGGCTCCCCCTGCGTCGAGTCTTTCGGCCACCTCAAACCGACGTTCGCGGGGCACAAGAACCGGCGGCCGCTTAAAGAAGAGGTTGTACATGTCGGGCCGATTCTTGCGCCCCATCTCGAGCACGTCGCGGAATCCCCTCGTAGTGATCAGAGCCGTTTCAGCTCCGTCTAATTGAAGCAACGCGTTGATCGCGATCGTCGATCCATGCACAAACATCCCGGCCTGGTTCAGCGGGATGCCGGCCTTCAGTATCGCGCTCAGCACGCCCTTAGCGAGATGCCGTGGAGTCGATAAAGATTTCGTCCGCGACACGCGTCCGGTCGTCTCATCGAGAGCCACCAGATCCGTGAAAGTGCCACCGATGTCCACGCCCAAACGAAAGCTCATGCGCTTGGAGACGCCTCGACTGGATTAAATGCGCGCCAAATATACACCGTAACGAAAATGTACACCAGTCTTTGTCCCACTGACCTAGCAGCCTGTCGGACTTAACAGTCCGTACAGGCTGCTAAAAGCAAAACCGGCCGACAATTCGGAGGGAAACTCACGCGAATCGTTCGAACGCGAAGAAAAGCAAAAGTTGAAATCGCATATCTGTCATGCTTTTCTTGAGGTTTTTCTGGCGCCGGTTTTGCATTAGGAGATTGTCGGGGCTAAGTCCGACAAACTCCCTTGACCATCACGTTTTCAAGCCTTAACCTTTCAATCCGGTTGGACTGGAAACTTCGGGCAGGTCAAATAGGAGGCGCACCGAATGTCGAGAGTGGAACACGGCTGGAAGGCAGCCACGCAGGGTTCGCCGGTGACGATGCTCGCCGACGCCGCGGATTTGTACGCGGACAACCTCTTCCTCGACTTCCAGGGACGCCGGTTCACGTATGGCCAGTTCTGGACGGAGGTGTCCCGGCTGGCACGCGGCCTTTCGGAGCTCGGCGTGGGCCCGGGCTCGACCGTTGTAACCCTGCTTGACAGCAGCCCCGATGCCGTGATCTCCTGGTTCGCCACAGCCAGCCTCGGCGGGATCCACGTTCCTCTCAACACGGCTTATAAGGGAGAGTTTCTACGTCACCCACTCGCCGAGTCATCGACTCGCCTCGTCATTGCCGAGCGCGACTACGTGGATAGGGTTCTGAAAGTCGCCGATGGCGTGCCGACTTTGGAGCGCATTCTGTGCCGGGACGCGGCGCCCGTGACAAACGACGGGCGTCTTTCCATCGAATCCCTTGACACTTATCGGCTGGATGACAGCCGGCCTTTTGTTCGCACCCCGAAGCCGGGCGATATTTATTGTCTCATCTACACCGGCGGGACCACTGGACCATCGAAGGCTTGCATTATTCCTCACAACTACCTGTACCACGCCGCACAGCGGCAGGCTCCCTCCCGCGGCCGCAGCGAGATGGCTTGGAGCCCGATGCCGTTCTTCCACCTGATTGCCCCGATGGCGTTCCTCGCCGCGGCCACCGTCGGCGCTCCGATTTCGTTCTATCCTCGCTTCTCGGTCTCGCGGTTCTGGCCGGAGATAGAGAGAACGGGAGCTACACAGGTTTGGCTTCTTGGCACGATGGCGTCACTCATCGCGAACATGGAGGACACGCCGGAGATGCTCCGCTGCAAGGGACAGATCAAACGCGTTTTCTGTGTCCCGTTTCCTAAACCGGCCGCTGTCAAATGGGCCGAGCGGTTCGGCATGGCCGAACCGCCCACCGCCGGTTTGTGGGGAATGACCGAGGCGAGGGCCGTAACAGCCAATCCGCCGGGCTCCAACCCACCGGCTAACTCCTCGGGGAAGCCCTACGACGATTACGACGTAAGAATCTTCGATGACGACGACAACGAACTACCTGCCGGAGAGGTGGGTGAAATTGTCATCCGCCCGCTCAAGCCCTACATCATGTTCAGCGGCTACTGGAACCGACCGGAGGCGACCGCGGCGGCGTACCGAAATCTGTGGTTTCATGGCGGCGATCTGGGCAAGTTTGACGTCGACGGCTGGCTGTATTTCGTCGACCGGAAGAACGACTATCTACGGCGCCGGGGTGAGAACATCTCCAGCGAAGAAGTGCAGATAACTTTTCTTGGCCACCCTGATATCGTGGAGGTGGCGGTACACGCGGTCTCTTCCGAGCTGGGAGAGGACGATGTGAAGGTTACCGCCGTGCTTCGGCCCGGGTCGAGCATCAGCGAGGAGGAGATCTGCCGCTGGAGCCTCGACCGGCTGCCCTATTTTGCGGTGCCTCGGTACATCGAGTTCCGGTCCGAGCTTCCCAAGACCTTGTTCGGCAAGGTCTTGAAGCACGTCCTGCGGGATGAAGGCTGCACGCCAACAACCTGGGACCGCGAGAAGTCAGGCCTCGTCATCGAGAAGCGCTGAGCATTGAGCATTTCCAGTGCCAATATCAGCACTGGAAGCTAAAGCGAGCAGGAATGGTTTTGCTCAAAAATGTTACTGGCATTTCACAAGTGGCCCCGAATCGTTCTCGCTTGCCTTGCACGGGAAGGGGGAATAGAGTATCGCCCTGTTGGTGGCATCATGGTGATGCCTGCCTGAGTAGAACCCATCTCAAAAATCTGAAAAGCAGTGGCTAACCACAGATGAACGCAGATAAACACTGATAAAAATCAGGCGTTTCCAGGCCGCAGCACACACGGAAATCACGGCGCTAACCACAGGGAAATGCACGTTTTCCATGCTTGGGACTCTTAGCGTCGACCTTATCCGCGTTCATCCGCGTTT
>JACQOI010000347.1 GCA_016202615.1 Betaproteobacteria bacterium | reverse complement strand
CCTCGACCTTCGGGCATGAGCGGCGCGCCAACCCATTCGTCGCGGACGGCCGCTAGCAGCCTGTCGGACTTAGCATTCGACAGGCTGCTAACAGCAGAACCGCCCACCGATTTTGAATATAACCCAAGTTAACAACCGCTCTTGCGCTCCCAAAAGCACGTGAGCAGGCTGGAAATGAGGTTTTCCTTACCATTTTTCTCCCGTATTCATGCAGGCGGTTTTGCATTAGGAGTTTGTCCGACCCAAGTCCGACAAACTCCTAGGCGCAGCGCGCTCCGTCTCCGATCCTAACCGCCGTATCCCCGTGGCACTTGGCGCAGCGAGCGGCGGCTGCGCCAAGCTATAATCCCTCGCTGTGACCGCCGTGCCCCAGTATTTCGCCATCCTGTTTGCCGATGTCAGCGGCAGCACCAGCCTGTACGAAAAACTCGGCGACCAGCGCGCGCTCGCCGCGATCGAGTCGGTGCTGGCCGAGTTGCGCAAGTCGGTCGCGATCCAGCGCGGCCGCGTCGTCAAGACCATCGGCGATGAAGTGATGGCGGTATTGCCGTCCGCCGACACCGCGATGCAGGCGGCGTGCGACATGCAGAACCGCGTCGCCGCCATTCCTCCGGTAGAGAACGTGCGGCTGGCGATCCGCGCCGGTTTCCATTTCGGGCCGGCAATCGAGGAGGCTGGCGATTTCTTCGGCGACGCGGTAAACACGGCCGCGCGCATGGCCGGGCTTGCCAAAGGCGGGCAGATCATCACCAGCGGTGCGACGGTCGAGGCGTTGTCGCCGTTGCTGCGCGGGGCGACGCGCGATCTCGATGCGATGGCGGTCAAGGGCAAACAGGACGAGATCCGGATCTTCGAGGTGGTCTGGCGCGACAGCGAAGACCTGACCACGCTTGCCGCGCGCGAAGCATCTGTCAGCACGCATGAGCCGACGCTGACTCTGACCTACGGCGAACACACTTTCACGCTCGGCGCAGCCCGGCCATCGGCGTCGCTCGGGCGCGAAGCCACGAACGAACTGGTGGTTGCGGACAAGATGGCGTCCCGCGTGCATTGCAGGATCGAGTACCACCGCGGCAAATTCTTCCTGGCCGACCAAAGCACCAACGGCACTTACATGACGGTCGAGGGCGACGCCGAGATCATGCTCAAGCGCGAGCAGTCGATGTTGCGCGGGCGCGGTGTGCTCAGTCTCGGCCATTCGTCCGCTGCACCGGGTGCCGAGATCGTGACCTTCGTTTGCGGTTAGCAGCCTGTCGGACTTGACAGTCCGCACAGGCTGCTAAAGGAGTTTGTCGGGGCTAAGTCCGACAAACTCCTAGATCGTCAGCTTCCTGATCGCGTTAGGATCCTTGAGCACGGAACGTTGCCGCGCGGGCGGTGCGGCATAAAGCGACGCGGGCGGGTTGGTGTCGAGCCGCGCCAGCACTGCCTTATCGCCGCAGGCCTTGTCGAACGTGACCGCGACCTGCTCGCCGCTCGTAGCGCCGAGGCTGAAGCACGCCTGTCCGAGCTTGGCGTTGAGCGGCTTGAGGATAGCGCTGGCGACGAGATCGGTGAGCGGTCCCGTGCCGCCGGAGAGCTGCAGGTCGTAAACGGCAGATGCGCCCGCGCGCCGCGTAACGCTGATGACCGGCTGCAGTCCGACCAGCTCGCGTGCAATCGCGTCTTCGGTGACCATGTCCGGCAGCCCGGCGATCTTGAGCACGACTTTCCGTTCGCTGGCGTTGAAATGCTGTAAGAAAAAATTGCGCGAGAACTCGTCGGCGATCTTGCCGCCGATCGCAGCCAGCGCCTGCTCTTCCGTCGCCCATGATCCCGCAGCTACCGGCAGCTTGTTGTTGTAGTAGATCTCCTCGCCGCTTTGCTTGTCGATGGACTTCACGGTCCAAGAAGTCAGCATGTACTTTTCGACCGTGATGCCGGAAGCCTCAAGCCTGGCCGACAGCTTCTTGAGCCTGGCTTCGCCGATCACCGCGAAATCGGCGCCCTTGCTCTGCTGCGCGGCAGGCGCCGTCGGGTCGTCGGACCAGATGCGGAAGCCGAATGACTTGATTCGCTCCTTGAGCAGGTTCTCCGCGACCTGCGAATTTTGCGCCGTCGCGGCCGCGCCGTCGCCGCGCACGCTGATCGTCACGGAGATTTTCGGGTCGCCGTTGTTGCGGATGAAATTGACGCGCTCTTCACGCGACATCTTGTTGAGTGATTTCTGAACTTCCCGCACCTTGACCGCGGCTTGCGTGGTCACGTGCATGAGTCCATCCTTGCCAAGCTGCGGCGCGCCTTCCTGAACGATGCCGGCGATATAGTCGCCGCTTTTCGACAGCAGCTTGGCGCGCAGCAGTTCGTAGTTCTTGGCGAGCGACGCACGCTCGACGTAGAGCGCGATGGCTTTTTCCACCAACTGGCTTTTGGAGTCCGCGCGTAGATCGGCAGTGAGCAGCGATTTATCGGCTTGATATTTCTGGTCGCTCGGATCGGCGAGCCCGACCGCGCTGATGATCATGGTGCCGGGGTCGGTTTGCACCGGAACAGCCGGCGCCGGCGCCGGTGCGGTGGCAGCCGACGGTGCGGGTGTGCCGGATGCGGCGGCGGGCGCGTCGCCGGATTTGGAGGGCAGCAGCACGAAATAGCTCGCGATGCCGAGTCCGATGATGCCCGCCACGACCGCCGCGATAGCCAGCGGCGCTTTGCGCTGCGGTGTTGGCGTCGCAAAAGATACGTCGGCGGTTTCCGCTTGGGCGGTGCCGGCGGCCTGTGCCGGCATTTTGAGCGTCGCGGTGCGGTCGGCCGCGGCCTTGACGGTCGCCTCGGCCCCGGCGACCACGGTCGCATCCAGCTCCGGCGCGGCCTTGCCCTCGGCCGCCGTGCGGATTGCCTCCGCAAACTCGCGCGCGGTCTGAAAGCGATCTTCCGGGCGCTTTGCCATTGCTTTGGCGATGACGGCATCGAAAGGTTTCGGTACCTGCACGTTTAGCATCGACGGCGGCGGCGGTTCCACGCTCAACACTTTGTGCATGATGGTGGTCGCCGCGCCCGAGAACGGGCGCTCGCCGGTCAGGAACTGGTAGAGCACCACGCCGGCCGAGAAAATGTCGGAGCGCCGGTCGACGGTCTGGCCCATGAACTGCTCGGGTGACATATAGGTGGGGGTGCCGAGCACGGTTCCGGCCTGCGTGTACTGCGACGATTCGATGCGCGCGATGCCGAAGTCGGCGACCTTGACCTGCCCATTGGGTTGAATGATGATGTTGGCCGGCTTGATGTCGCGATGAACAACGCCGTAGTTGTGTGAATAATCGAGCGCGTCGAGCAACTGTCCCATCACGCGCGCGATTTCGGCCATCGGAAAGCGCTCGTTTTTCTCGAAGTAGCTCTTGAGTTCGCGGCCGTGCACGAATTCCATCGCGATGAACATGGTGTTGTTGTCGTCGCCGAAATCATGGATGGAAACGATGTTCGGATGATTGAGGCGTCCCGCGGCCTTGGCTTCGCGCTGGAAACGCGCAACCACGTCTCCCGCCTCGGCGCCCTCGAGCTGGTCCCGGCGGATGGTTTTCAACGCCACGGTGCGCTCGATGGTCGGGTCGAAAGCCTCGTACACGATCCCCATCGCGCCGCGGCCGAGCTCGCGCCGGATTTCGTACTTGCCGAGCTTGAGTGGAGATTCGCTCACGGCGCGATGTCCTCTAGCAGCCTGTCGGACTTAGCAGTCCTTACAGGCTGCTAAAAGCAAAACCGGCTGACCATTCATAATAAACTCCTGGGGACCGGCTACTTGTACTTGCTGTCGATTTCCCACACGGTTTTCTGGATCAGGCGCTGCACCATGGTATCGAGCGACACGCCGCCCTGCTCGGCGGAGGAAACGCCGAGCACGGAGGTCGAAGTGGTGCCGACTTCCATTTTTTCCTCGGTGTAGCCCTGCGCGACCTGCTCGGTGGTTTCCGCGTTCATGATCTTGTAGCGCATGCCGATGATCCACACCCCGCTGGTGTCCT
>JACQOI010000034.1 GCA_016202615.1 Betaproteobacteria bacterium | reverse complement strand
GGAAACTCGCGCGAGCGCGGTCCTTCGAACGGATTGCCGCCGGGCTGGATCTCGCCGTTGAGATTGCCGGCCTTGCCGCCTATGCCATAGATATGCTCAAACTGCTCGTAATACGCCTCCAACTCGTCGTAAGTGATTCCCCAGTCCTGGCTGGTGCAGTCCTGCGGGATCTGCTCCTTGCCATAGCGCTCTATCGTTCGGCTGCGGGTCTCAAAGTCCCATGGCAGAAAACGATGGGTTACGCCGCCCCAGTGCACGCCCGCGCCGCCCACGCATTCGCCGGGCTTGAAAGATCCCATCTCGCGCATCGGCAGCGCGGTTTCGTTCATCGCGTTGCGAAACGTGATCGTCTCGCGCGACAGGTTCTGAAATAGATCGCTATGACGGTCGTATTTGAGCTCATCATGCGCGTACGGCATCGCGAAATCGTGATTGGAATCCAGCATGCGCCCGCGCTCAAGGCAGGCTACCTTGAGCCCGGTCCCGGCCAGCTCCTTACAGACTATCGTGCCGGCCACCCCGGCGCCCACCACCACCACGTCCACCGGCTTGAGTCTAGCGCTCATCTCCCTGGTCTTTCTTGTGCAACATCACATGCTTCGGACAGCCCCGTGCATCGACTTTCACGCATTTTTACTTCGTAATGCCGGCGGACTTGATGACCTCGTCCCAACGTCGAAGTTCGTTGCGAAGCAGTTCGGAATATTCTTCCGGGCTGCTACCCACGAGTTCGGCTTCCTGTGCGGCGTACTGCGCTTTCACGGACGGTACCGCAAGCGCCTTAACCACTTCGGCATGCAGCTTGTTAACAACCTCCTTCGGCATCCCCGCGGGGCCGATAAACCCGTACGCGGCATTGACTATCATGCCGGAAACGCCCGCTTTACTCATCGATGGCACGTCGGGCATTGATGGCAAACGCTTGCCGTCGGTCGTAACCGCCAAAGCGCGCGCCATGCCACTTCTGACCTTCGGGAGCGCGGTCGGTATCGAGGCGAACAGCATTTGAATTTCGCCGGCGAGCATCCCAAGTATCGGATCGCCACCCCCTCCTTTATACGGGATGTGTACGATGTCGATCTTGGCCGCTTTGCTGAAAAGTACGGAGTACAGGTGAAGCGGGCTACCGGGGCCGCCCGACCCGTAGTTAAATTTTCCGGGATTCGCCTGCGCAAGAGCAACGAATTCCTTGAGCGTATTGGCTTTAAGCGAGAGGGGCACCACGAGCACCTGTGTGTTGCCGATGATCTGCGTAATCGGCGTGAAATCCTTGACGGGATCGTACGGAAGCGACTTGTTAAAGCCAGGTAAAATCGTGAAATTAGGCGAGGACAGCAACAGCCTATACCCATCCGGCGCCGATTTGGCGACGAACCCCACACCAATGATACCGTCTGCGCCTGTGCGCTGTTCGACAATGAACTGTTTCCCGAACTGTTCCGATAGTTGCCGCGAAATCACTCGAGCGGTTACATCGACGACGCCGCCGGGCGCGGCGGTCACAATCACGCGCACCGGCTTACTGGGATAAACTTCGGCGCCAAAGCACGGCGAAGCTCCAAACAACATCAATACAGACAGCAAAGCGTTACGCATAATGTTACGCATAATTCATCTCCTTAGAGAAGTCGGGCGTCGCTTCAAAAACGCAACCCAGGTGTCATCGCGACACTATGTTTATTCTATACCCGTTTCGGCATGACGCCCCCCGATTGATAATGACGATGTGGATCGGCTTGCTCGGGAAGGACTGCGCGAAAGCGGCGCCGGCAACGAGTGTCCGTGCCGGCAGGAATACGATCTTGAATAATATTGGTATGATCCCCTCCTTGAGATACGGTAAGATTGACAGTGTATGTTGTATGTTACATAGTAGGATCATTTAATATTATGCACAAGATCAAGACATTCGCTGCGATCTATTGGCGGCCTTGAGAACCATGATGCCGCAGAGTGCAGATCCAATTGAGCATTGCGGAAATGGTTGACAAACCATTTCCGCTCGACGTTCCCTTCCCCCCTCGCGGGGGAAGGGGTAGGGATGGGGGCCGGGTGACGTCGGGCATTTACGTAAAGCCCGGTAATAATCGATGGAGGCGCCGGACATGACTGCAGCCCTCAACGTCGGCCTGATGGTTCCGATCAACAACACAACCTTCGAAGGCGAGCTGCTCGCCTGGTTGCCGGAGGGATCGACTTGCACCACGCTGCGCATTCCGCGCGGCAAGGATCTGCTCACGCCGGAAAGCCTGCCCGCCTACAAGGCGCAAGCGCTGTCGCTTGCCGCCCAGTTCGCCATCCCGAACATCGACGTCGTGGCCTACGGCTGCACCGCAGCCGGATTCATTTCCGGACCGGCTGGCGACGCCCAGCTCGCACGTGAGCTCGCCGAAATCACCGGCAAGCCGGTCGTGACTACCGCGCGGTCCATGGTGCTCGCGCTGCAGGAATCGCAGGCAAAGGACATCGCGCTCGTGACGCCCTACATGGATGCGGTCAACGAGCAGTTGAAGGCTTTTCTCGCCGACGGCGGCATCCGCGTCAGGCGCTTTAACAGCTTCTACGCCGCCAACGTCGACGAGTTGGGCCGCATCCGCTCCGATGCGGTGGCCCGGCTCGCCCGGGAAACCATGGACACAAATTGCGATGCGCTGTTCATCGGTTGCGCCCAGCTTCCGACTCGCGAAATCATCGATCAATTGAGCAACGAGTCCGGGCGCCCGGTACTGTCCTCCAACTGGGCAACGACAAGGCAGGTGATGCGCGCGCGCAGGCTGCAAACCGCCTGACAAAAAAGCAAGAACGCACCCGAACTATCAAGCTGGCCCAAAAAGTGACGTTCGAAGTAGCCGAATGAGATAATGTTCAAACAGTGGCCTACCGGAGTCGGCGATCCCAGACATTCTCGACGGACTGCGTGCGCTTTTCGAGGGACGTCCGGAGACAGTTCAGTTAGGCGTTTTGGATGACACGCGGAGGCAATTGAGATGACCGGGTTAATGATGGGCATGATGGAACCGCCGCCCGAAATGGAAGGCGAATTCCATGATTGGTACGATTTGGAGCATTTGCCGAGCCGTGCGGTTGTTCCCGGATTTTTAACCGCCCATCGCTTTGTCTGTATCGAGGGGTGGCCCCGTTACGTCGCCATGTACGATCTCGAGAGTCTCGACGTCCTAAGCAGCCCGGCCTATCAAGCCATCACGGGGAAGAACACGTCGCCTTGGTCACGCCGGGTGGTGGGGATGGCTCATGGCTATTTCCGGACGCTGGGCGTGCAGATCTATCCAGGGACGGCCCTTCTCGGTGATCAGGGGCCGTCGGCGCGGGTTCTGGTCCTTCGGTTCAATTCTCCGGCGGATGCCACAATCCCTGACATTCTCGAAGGACTGAAGGCACTTTTTGAAGGTCGTCCGGAAACCGCCCAGTTGCGGTTGTTTCGTTCGGAATTCGGCGGCTTGTACTATATAGGCATGGTTGAATTGCGGCGCCCTATACAGATTTCGGAGATCGATATCACGAAATTTGGCCGGGCCGGGAAATGCCTGGATCTCATCAATGTCTACTTGCCCTATTTCCGCAGGGGCGCCACACCGCCCGGCTCTTACTAGCCGCAGCAGCACATCCCGCGCGGGAAAGCAGACTTCCTTGGCAGTGACCGGTCCGGATTGAGCCGCAGAAGGCACCGGACTATCCAACCGCCCGGGCCGGCACGTCAACCCCATGTTCACCCGAGCAGATCCGCTTTGTCGCATCATGGGCGGCCTTCATGACTGCCTTGGCGAGGGCCGGGAACTCCGAACGGCGCCGAGTCCCGCCGCAGCGATGCTCTTGCGGTGCTTGGAAAACGCGTTACGCAGCTGGTGGGCAGGCAGGTTGGCGAGTATCACCTTGGAAGCGGCGCCCGAAAAATATCAGGGGGCGGCCGCGCACGAAGTTGACCGGGGCTTATGCTGGATGTAGCATCTGCTTCAATCAGATGATGGATCGTTTGATGCACTCGATTTATCGGGTTTCTTGATTCGTTGAGTCAGGCCGTTCGGAATATCGATGGGCGCACCCGGCGATTCACTACCACAAAGGAGGATAAGCTCATGTTTAAGAACCTTCAAAGCAATCTGAACATTGGGAAGGTCGTATTCCTGTGTGCGATTCTTTCATTAACCTTTGCAACTACCGCGAATTCAGCCGACCGCTCGAATTGGCCTAAGCAGATCAGACTTGGCGGGGGGTCTATCGGAGGCACCATGTATGTGGGGACGGCCCGGTTCGGCAACATGGTGCAGGAGTTCCTGAAGGTTAATGCCACCACCGAGGCTTCGGCCGGCCCGGCCGACCACATAAAATTGATCAATCGGGGCGAAATGGAACTCGGCGGCGCCACCGCCGGCCCGTTGCATGAGGGGTGGAACGGTTTGGCCTGGGCCAAGGGCGAAAAGTACCAGAATGTCAGGGCGTTAGTGCCTTACTATGCCGCTTTTACCTATGTCACTGTGTTGGCCAGCAGCTCGGTCAAAACCCTGAAAGATCTGGATGGCAGGAAACTTGGCGTCGGACCCAGGGGCGGAACACCGCAGACCCAGTTCCCCAAGATTTTTGAAATCCTCGGGGTGAAGCCGAACTATGTGCTGGGAACGTTCGGAGACATTCAGAGCCAGCTCAAAGATGGTCTGATCGAGGGAGTGGCTTATATGGCTGCCCTTCCATACGCCGCTCAAATCGAACTGGAAGCAACCCACGATGCCCGCCTCGTCCCTCCCGATGCCGCCACGGTGGATGCGTTCGTCAAGAAGAACCCCTATTTCAGCAAAGGCGTTCTACCTGCCGGCAGCTACAAGTCAGTGAAGGTAGATATGCCGACCGTCGTATTATGGATGTACTTTATTGCCAACAAGAGTATGCCGGATAGTTTGGCCTACGAAATAACCAAGGCGTCGTTCGAGCATGTGGATTATTTGAAGAGCGGGCTGCCAAGCTGGGACAAGTACATGAAGGCGGAAAACATGTTTGATTCGCCGGTTCCGCTGCACCGGGGCGCCGTTCGGTACTACCGGGAAAAAGGGGTTAAACTTCCGGCCAGTTTGATACCGCCTGAAGGCAAATAACCCGCGTCCCCTCCGCGATGCGATGAGCGCCCGCATCGTGGGCACTCGTTATTAGCTCGACGTGTTTTACACCGAATTCCTCTACCTGGGTTTTGTCCGGGTAGAGGAATGGGTTTCTGCATCCCCCATGTGCCGGCACTCATCATCGATGCGGTTTGGGCACCCTGTTCGATTGCCTGCCACCCGCGGTCTCGCCCTGATTTTCCCTTAGCAGGCGACACGAGGAAATTCCAGTGAGGGCATTAAACCCGTTTTGGCGAAGCGTGGTACTGGGCCTCGGCATGATCCTGATGGTCTACCAGATAACAGTCCTGGGATTTGTCGGCCTGGACAGCTGGATGCAGCGTTCGATCTTCCTCGTGATCATCATGGCCATGGGGTTTGTCATGTATAAGGGCTGGCCGGGCGCGTCCGATGACCGGCCCGAAGTCGCGGATTTGGTGTGCGTCGGTCTGTCCATCCTGATCTGGATTTATATCATGGTGGACTACGAGGACCTGTCCATTCGAATGCCGGTCGACACGTCCACGCTGGATATGGTGGCGGCGATTGTACTGGTTTGCCTGATCATAGAGCTGGCGCGCCGCGCGCAGGGAGCCGGCATGATGGTTCTGGGTTGGGCGTTCGTCGTATATGCCCTGTTCGGGGAACTCCTGCCCGCGCTGATTGGCCACCCGCCGTACTCTGCCACCCGGATTTTTGGCACTTACCTGGGGATAACCGGGATTTACGGTGAGATTATCGGGATTGCCTCAACGTATGTATTCGTATTCATATTGTTTGGCGCCATTTTGGCCGCCACCGGCGTCGGCGAGTACCTGCTCCTGCTTTCCAACTACTTGACCGGACGAACCAGAGGTGGCCCCGCCAAAGTGGCCACGATCGGGAGCGGGTTTTTTGGCAGTATCTCGGGCTCGGCCGTAGCCAACGTGGTGGGCACCGGCAGCGTGACTATCCCCATGATGAAACGGGTTGGGTACGCTCCCTATTTTGCTGGAGCGGTGGAAGCTGCTGCCTCTACCGGCGGTCAGATCATGCCGCCGGTCATGGGCGCCGGTGCCTTTATCATGGCCGAATTGACCAATACACCTTATGCCACCATCGCATTGGCTGCGCTGATTCCGTCGTTTCTTTACTTCTATTCGATTTTCTTGCGGGTTGACTTTGAAGCGGCCAAGAGCGGCCTGAAAGGATTGTCGGAAGATCAAATACCAAAATTGAAAGAGGTCTTGATACAATCCTACAAGTTACTTCCACTGGTTGTCCTGATCTACACCCTGTTGGTTGCCAGGTATTCGATCATCCGTGTCGGCTTTCTGGCCTCCCTTACCTGTATCGCCATAAGTTTCTTTAACAGGAAGGGCGAACGCTTCAGTTTGCAGATGGTTCGCAAAATCATATTCGATGTGGCCCGGGATATGATCGGGCTGACGGCGGTGGTGGCAGTGGCCGGGATCGTGGTCGCGACACTGACTCTGGTGGGTGTGGCTCTCAAGATGGCAGGGATTATCGTTACCCTTTCCGGCGGCGTCGTGATCATCGCGCTTTTCCTTACCATGATACTGGCCATTGTCTTGGGCATGGGCATGCCCACTACCGCGGCGTATATTGTGGCCGCAGCGGTTTTGGCTCCCGCCATCAGCCAGATGGGAGTCGATTTGGTAACCGCACATCTTTTCATTTTCTATTATGCCTGCATGTCTGCGGTAACGCCCCCCGTGGCGGTGGCGGCTTATGCCGGGGCCACTATCGCGGGCGCCAACATGACCAAGGTCGGGTGGACGGCATTCAATCTGGCTCTGGCCGCGTTTATCGTTCCGTACATGTTCGTGTATGGTCCTGCGCTTCTGTGGCGAGGTCCCGGCCTGACCATTTTCTATACCGCTCTGACTGCTACCATAGGCGTTACGGCACTGGTGGGATCCACTTCCGGGTGGTGGCTGTTTGGCGGCGCGAATATGGCGACCCGGGTGGTTCTGATGGCTTCCGGCTTGGCGCTGATTCACCCTGGCCTGGTAACGGATCTGCTCGGGGCGGCAGGGCTGGTTCTCAGCTTCCTTTTGCAATACTTCTCTAACAAAAGGAACAGACAAAGCTCGGAAACCGGGAACGGATCCCGATTTCAATCCGTCGAGCGCTTCACACCTCGTGCGGATAGATCAGGAACTCCACGACAGGACTGAGCATCAGGCCTTGCAGCGCGCCCATTCGTGGCGCCGGCAAGTCGTTGCAGGTGTTCGGCGACAATTCATTGGCGCCGCGCGCGATTCAGCACACGCTTGCCGGAAATCAGGCGTTGGCGTTTATCTGGAGAGGAGTTTCAATGCCCAAAGGCACCCGCATCCACACGCTCGGCGGCCCGGAAGTTTTGCGGTGGGAAGACATTGAAGTTTCCGCGCCGTCCCCGGGTGAGCTGCAAGTCCGGCACACGGCGATCGGGCTGAATTTCATCGATATCTATCATCGGACCGGGATCTATCCAATACCCCTTCCGGCGATTATCGGAAGCGAGGCCGTGGAAATCATCGAATCGGTCGGGCCGGATGTCGGCGAGTTCAAGCCGGGCGACCGCATTGCGTACGCGCCGCTGATCGGGGCTTACTGCGAGATTCGGAACCTGCCTGCGGAACGGGCCATCCATGTGCCCGCTGAAATCAGCGACGACGAGGCGGCCGGGATGATGCTCAAGGGCATGACGGCCCGCTCGCTTGTGCGCCGCGCATACCCGGTCAGGAAGGGTGATGCGATTCTCGTGCATGCGGCTGCCGGCGGCGTCGGCCTCATCCTGTGCCAATGGGCCAAGAGTCTGGGTGCGACGGTGCTGGGCACGGTCGGAAGCGAAGAGAAAGCGGCCCTCGCCGCCGCCAACGGATGTGACCATCCCATTCAGTACCGCAAGGTGGACTTCGTCGGAGCGGTAAGAGGCCTCACGAAACGCGCCGATCTCCTCGCGTCGGCGAACGACTTGTTCGACGTCGTCAAGCGGGGGGCCGTGAAGATCGCGGTTCGGCGCCGTTACGCCCTCTCGGACGCAATAAATGCGCACCGGGATCTCGAAGGGCGAAACACGGACGGATCGTTTGTTTTGATTCCATGACGCGGCGAAACCGGCCGGACACTCGTCCCTGGACATCACTGAACGCTCATCATCGATTCAGTTCAGCCGTGCGGCGACCGCCTGCAATTCGACCACGCGCTGCCGCACCTCGTCGGCGTCGGCTGCAACCGGCAGCATCTTGAGATAAGCCTGGAGGTCGAACAACGCGGCGCGGAAACATTCGAGATTGAGATAGATCATGCCGCGGTCGCGATACTCTTCGGCCAGGTTGGGCATCATCGTGATAATGCGGTCGGTCGCGGCCAGCGCTTTCAGCCAAGCCTTATGATGAGAATAAATGTCCTTGAGATTGCGCAGCATGCGCGCCAGGATGTCCTTGTTGCCGGCGGCGACAAGCAGGTTCGTCAGCAGGGATTTCGGCGGCTCGGCGCCGTGGCGCAGCCCCTTTAGCCGTTGCCGCAGGTCCTCCAGACTGAGCGAAATTCCCTTGGCATAGGGATCGAGCACCACCGTGCCTTCGCGCAACTGGCATTTGACCAGGAAGTGCGCCGGAAACGCTACGCCCTGCACCGGCAGTCCGATGCGGCGGCTGATCTCGATATAGACCAACGCAAGCGTGAGCGGTATGCCGCGTTTCCGGTCCAGCACTTCGTTGAGAAAACTGTTGCGCGGATCGTAGTAATCCGCGGCGTTGCCGGTAAAGCCGTGCTCGTCGAACAAAAAACGATTGAGCGCGATAATGGTGTCGGCCGGGCTGATGTCGGGGCGCAGCCGGCGCTTGAGCGTCGCCGCCATCTCGTCCAGCCGCGCGAGATACGCGGCGATGTCGAGATCGCGATATTCCTCGCTCGCGATCAGCAGCGCCGCCTCGGCGAGATTGATCGCTTCGTCCGGGCCGTAGGCGATCTGCCTGAAGCGCTCGGCCTGCGGCGTCACGCACGCCTCGCCAGCGGCAGGTTCATCAGCAGGTTCTGCGGCTTCATGCGTTCGTCCTCCATCTCACCGCCATTATAAATCTCGTCGAGCGTCGCGTTGGCCTCGGCGTCGAGCACGTCGAGCTCGATCGAGCACAGCGGCGTCTGCGCGTCGAAGAGCCGCTTGCCGAGATCGCCGAGGCCGCCGCCGGCGGCGAGCAGCTGGTCGCGAAAACGCAGCAGCACTCGATAGCTTTCGCGCGCGTCACGAGCGGCTGTTACCTCATTTTACCGGCGCCTGTGAAGCGCTGTTGCGCGCCTCGAGCTCTTCCCAGCGCGCGAGGCTTTGGGCGAGCTCGTTTCCAAGCGCGCTTAACCGCGCCTGCAGCACTTTGACCTGTCCGGGTTCATCGCGATAGAGCGCGGCGCCGGCCAGGCGTTGCGAGATAGCGGTCTGCTCGTGCTCGAGCGCGGCAATGCACTCCGGCAGTGCCGCCAGCTCGCGCGTTTCCTTGTGGCTCAGTTTGACGCGCATCGGTGTTTGAACCGCGGCTCGCGCCGCCGGCTTGCGCTCGCGTGCCGGACGAACGGCGTCACTGCGCGCGGCATCGGCGAGAAACGCCTTCGCACGCCGCCAGTCCTCATAGCCGCCCGCATACTCGAGCAGCTTGCCGTCGCCCTCGAACGCAATCACCTGCGTCACCAGATTGTCGAGAAAGGCGCGGTCGTGGCTGACCAGGAACAGCGTGCCCGAATAATCCTGCAGCAACGTCTCGAGCAGCTCGAGTGTTTCAATGTCGAGGTCATTAGTCGGCTCATCGAGCATCAGCACGTTGGCCGGCTGCGCGAACAGCCGCGCCAGCAGCAGCCGGTTGCGTTCCCCGCCCGAAAGGCTGGAAACCCTGGCGCGTGCCCGTTCCGGCGGAAACAGGAAGTCGCCCAGGTACGAGATCACGTGTTTGCGCCCGCCCGCTATGTCGACGAAATCCGAACCGTGGCTGATCACGTCTACGAGCATTGCCTGCTCGTCAAGCTGCGCGCGAAATTGGTCGAAATAGGCGATCGCGACCCGCGCGCCCCGCCGCACCGCACCGGCATCGGGTTTGATCTCGCCGAGCAGCAGTTTCAGCAGCGTAGTCTTGCCGCAACCGTTGGGCCCGATCAGGCCAACCTTGTCGCCGCGCTGTATCACGCACGAAAAGTCATCGATCACGCGCACAGCGCCATAGTTCTTGCTCACGCGCTGCAATTCCGCGACCAGTTTGCCGGAGCGCTCGCCCTCCGCAAGGTCAAAATTGACGCGGCCGATGCGGTCGCGGCGCGCGGCGCGGTCGCGCCGCAGCGCCTCCAATCGCCGCACCCGGCCCTCGTTGCGGGTACGCCGCGCCTCTATGCCCTTGCGGATCCACGCCTCCTCCTGCGCCAGCAGCTTGTCGAACTTCCGGCTGTGCTGCGCTTCGGCATCAAGTATTTCATCCTTGCGCCGCTGGTAGGCTGCATAACTACCGGGAAAGCTCGTGAGCCGGCCGCGGTCCAGTTCGATCACGCGCGTAGTCACGTTGTCCAGAAAACGCCGGTCGTGCGTCACGAACAGCACGCTGCCGGCAAAACGGGGGAATAGCTCTTCGAGCCATTCGATGCCGGCGATGTCGAGATGGTTGGTCGGCTCATCGAGCAGCAGCAGCTCGGGCTCGGCGACCAGCGCCCGCGCCAGCGCGACGCGTTTCTTGAGACCCCCCGACAATGCACCGACGCAGGCGTCAGCATCGAGGCCCAGCCGCGCAATGGTGGTCTCGACGCGCGATTTGCCGCGCCAGCCGTCGCCGTGCTCGAGCGCGGTTTCCAGCTCATGCAGCCGCTCGAGTAGCGCCGCATCGCCTCCACCGCTGCCGCCGAGCCGCTGCGAGAGCCCGTGATAGTCATGCAGTTGTTGCCATACCGCGCCGAGTCCGGACGACACCGTGTCGAATACCGTCGCGTCAGTGTCGAGCACGGGCTCCTGTGCGACCAGCGCGAGACGCAGCCCGGGCTCGCGCCACAGCTTGCCGTCGTCGGCGCTGATCTCGCCGGCGATGATCCTGAGCAGGCTCGATTTGCCGGTACCGTTGCGGCCGATCAGGCCGATGCGCTCGCCGGGCTCGATCACCAGATCGATGTGATCGAGCAGCGCTGCGTGACCGAATGCGAGACACGCGCCGTCAAGGGTTATTAAAGGCATAAAAAGCTATTGGGAACCACGGATAAACACAGATGAACACAGATTAACCCCAAAGTCGAGATCGCGCGTCGCGACCACGATATGATCGAGGCCTCGGATCATCACGCCGCCAGTTTTTTGAGGTCTTCGATGACCGCCCGCGTATTGCGCGAGGGGTTGACGCCCAGGTAAACCTTTTCCACCCTGCCCTGCGGGTCGACCAAAAAGGTATTGCGTTTGGCGAACTTTACGACACCGAGATTGAGCAGCGCGCCATAGCGTGCCGCCACCACGCCATTACGGTCGGCAAGCAGCGCGATGCCGGCCACCAATGCGATCAGTAACCACTTGATCACGGGGCCTCCTTGGCGAGGGACATGAAAGGAGACTTATTTTACGCCGGATCGCGCGCTCACACCGTTGACTCAAGTTGTCTTATACTCTTACTTCAAGTCGTTTTGTTGGAGTATCGAAACCATGCCGATATTTGAATACGCGTGCAGTTCCTGCGGGAATGAATTTGAAACGCTGGTTCGCGGATCCGTCCCGGCGCCCGAGTGCCCGAAATGCCACGGCACGGCATTAAGAAAAAAACTGTCAACCTTCGCTGCCATTTCGGATGCCGCTGCGATCCATAGTGATTTGCCGGCGCCATGCAGCAGCTGCGGCCACCCCGGCGGCCCGGGAGCGTGCCAGTTCGAGTAAGGGCGCTCCGGCGCCACGCAATGCGCTGCTGGCTACGCCCGATGCAGTAAAATACCCGCCCACGCCCCGGTAGCTCAGTGGATAGAGCAGCCCCCTCCTAAGGGGCAGGTCGGACGTTCGATTCGTCT
>JACQOI010000345.1 GCA_016202615.1 Betaproteobacteria bacterium | reverse complement strand
GTCCCTATGCGCGTCTTCGCGGTCAGATCCCCAGAGGGGCCCCTCTTCCGCGCTACGACGCGCACATCCATCGGCAAGCCGATGGAACCTGTTCCGCCCTCCGCGGGCGCGGGGTGAGGGGGCTCACTCGTTCACTTGTTCACTCGTTCACCCACATGATCGGCGTTTATCTGCGGTTAATTTCCGTTTTGTTTTTTTCGCGACACTTTTTTAGTGCATATCCATGAAAATCCCGTTCAACAGGCCGACCGCGGTCGGCGCTGAGCTCGACAACATCGCCGATGCGCTGGCGCGCGGCCATTTGTCGGGCGACGGCCATTACACCAGGCGCTGCCATCAGTGGCTCGAGCGGCGGCTCGGGTGCAAACACGCGCTGCTCACTCATTCGTGCACCGGCGCGCTCGACATGGCCGCCATCCTGTGCGATCTCGTGCCGGGCGACGAAGTCATCATGCCGTCCTATACTTTCGTGTCGACGGCAAACGCGTTCGTGCTGCGCGGCGCGATGCCGGTATTCGTCGACATCAGGACCGACACGCTCAACATCGATGAACGGCTGATCGAAGCCGCGATCACACCGCGCACCAGGGCGATTGCAGTGGTGCACTATGCGGGTGTCGCGTGCGAAATGGACGCCGTCATGGCGCTCGCGCGGCGCCACAACCTGCTGGTGGTCGAAGACGCCGCGCAGGCGCTGCTCGCGACCTATAAAAACCGCAACCTCGGCACGCTCGGCCATCTCGGCTGCATCAGTTTCCACGAAACCAAGAACCTGATCAGCGGCGAGGGCGGCGCGCTGCTGATCAATGATGAGCGTTACGCCGAGCGCGCCGAAATCGTCCGCGAGAAAGGCACCAACCGCAGCCGTTTCCTGCGCGGGGAAGTCGACAAGTACACCTGGGTCGATATCGGCTCGTCGTACCTGCCGAGCGAATTGGTCGCGGCATTTCTCGACGGCCAGCTCGCCCACGCCGACCAGGTGATCGCGCGCCGCCGCGCGATCTGGCGGCGCTACCACGCGGGCCTGACTGAGCTCGCGGCATCCGGCGCGCTCGAACTGCCCCGAGCCGCCTACCTTGACCGCGTGCCGAACGGGCACATATTTTATGTGCTGACCGGCACGCTGGCGGCGCGCCTGGCGCTCGCCGCCCATCTGAAGGCGCAGGATATGCTCTCGGTATCGCACTACGTGCCGCTGCACTCATCGCCGGCCGGCCGCAAGTGGGGGCGCGCGAGCGGCGAGCTCAAGGTGACCGACGATGTCAGCGATCGCCTGCTGCGGCTGCCGATTTACTTCGGCATCACCGACGCGCAGGTCGACGCCGTGATCGATGCGGTGCGCGGATTTTACAAGGCGCGCGCTTGAGGTAAACCGGAATGACGACGACTTGCTTTTATTCTCGCTCCGCTTTGCCGCATCGTCTGCCCGCAACGAAGAAACGCATAACTCCCTCCCCTTCAAGGGGACGGATAGGGAGGGGATGGATCAAAACAGCGCGCTGCGTGACTCCGTGACCCACCCCCACCTCGGCGCGCGGACTCGTTACCGACAAGGTCGGCCGTTTGCGGGTAGCGCGCCTCGGTCCCGCCTCCCGCCCCGGACCGTTCCACGGATGCCGTGTCGGCGGGACCCTCCCCCTGAGGTGCGTAGGGTGCGCTTGCGCACCGATGTGATGGTGCCGCATGAATGCACGCATCCTTTCCGAGTGGTGCGCAAGCGCACCCTACGCTGGATCAGGCGCGCCTCTCCCATCGAGGGAGAAAGAATCCCGTTGTCGGCATGGGAGATCAGGTTGCGCGGCTGACGCGGCATATGTCATCACATGCTGTTTAATTCCTACGTCTTCATTTTCGCGTTCCTGCCGGTGACGCTGGCGGGGTTTTTCCTGCTGGGGCGCCACCAGCCGCTGCTGGCGGCGGCATGGCTGACGGCTGCATCGCTGTTTTTCTACGGCTGGTGGAATCCGGTCTACGTGTGGCTGCTTGCGCTGTCGATCGTCTTTAACTATGCATGCGGTATCAGGATCTCACGCGCGGGCATGCGCGGTGACGGGGAAACGCGAAAGCGCACGCTGATCTTTGCGGTCACGGTGAACCTCATCGTGCTCGCTTATTACAAGTACTCGAACTTTTTTCTCACCAGCATCAATCACGTCACCGGCGCCGGCCTTTCGTTTGGCGAGATCGTGCTGCCGCTCGGGATCTCGTTTTTTACCTTCACGCAGATCGCGTTTCTGGCCGACGCCTACTACGGCAAGGTGCGCGAGTACAACTTCGTCCATTACGGCCTGTTCGTCACCTATTTTCCGCACCTGATCGCGGGACCGGTGTTGCACCACGCCGAGATGATGCCGCAGTTCCAGCAGCCGGTGACGTACCGCTTCAGCTTCGAGAACGCGGCGGTCGGCATCACTATCTTCGTGATCGGGCTGTTCAAGAAGGTGATGCTCGCCGACAACGTCGGCGCCTACGCCAAGCCGGTGTTCGACTCGGCCGCCGCCGGCATCACGCTGACCGCGCTCGAAGCGTGGTGCGGCGCGCTCGCCTACACGTTCCAGCTGTACTTCGATTTTTCCGGCTACTCCGACATGGCGATCGGGCTGTCGCGGCTGTTCGGCGTCGTGCTGCCGCTCAATTTCCATTCGCCGTACAAGGCGGTCAATATCATCGATTTCTGGCGCCGCTGGCACATGACGCTGTCGCGCTTTCTGCGCGATTACCTCTACATCCCGCTCGGCGGCAGGCGCAAGGGCGCGACGCGGCGTTATCTCAACGTGATGATCACGATGGCGCTGGGCGGGCTATGGCACGGCGCGGGCTGGACGTTCGTGCTGTGGGGCACGCTGCACGGCTTGTATCTCGTCATCAATTACGGTTGGCGGGCGCTGCGCACGCGGCTCGGCCACGACCTTAGGCGCGCGACGCGGTGGGGGCGCGCATGCGCCTGCCTGGTCACGTTTGTCGCGGTAGTGATCGGCTGGGTGTTATTTCGCGCTGCGGATATCACGGCGGCGACGGCGATGCTGAAGGCGATGGCCGGAATGAACGGCTTGGTGCTGCCGGATTTCTGGCTGCCGAAATGGGGCGCGCTCGGCGAATGGCTTGCCGCGCACGGCGTGCGCTTCGGCGACACCCACGATCTCGTCGGCGGCGGCGTGGTGAACTGGATCTGGATCCTGCTGCTGGTGGTGTGGTTCGCGCCCAACACGCAACAGCTGCTCGCTGCCTGGCGGCCGGCGCTCGCGCTGTTCGCCGAGAGCTACCGCGGGCGACTGGCGTGGCGGCCGACGCCGCTTTACGCGCTGCTCACCGCGGCGCTCGCTCTGCTCGCGATTTTCAACCTGCATAAACAATCGGAATTTCTCTACTTCCAGTTCTGATGAGTCCGGACCGCCAGCACATCAGATACGTTTTGATCTTCGTCGCGGTCGTGGCGGTGCTGCTGCTGCCGGTGTTGACGCTTAACTACTTGCTCGGCGAGCGTACCTTCGGCCGCAGCGATGTCGCGCTGAGGGCGAGCCGTTGGCAGCAGGCAACGCGCGGCGTGACCTATGCTCCCCCCCTCAGCGACAACCGCGCGTTCAAGTCGGCGCGGCTGTTCGACCGTCTGCCGGAAATCGACAGCGTGGTGTTCGGCTCGTCGACCGCGATGGGCATCACCCAGGACATGTTTCCCTCCGGCATGAAGGTTTACAATTTCGCGCAAACCGGCAACTCGCTCGCGACCGTGATCGCCGAGGCCGAGTTCCTGCAGCGCACTCAGGCCAACCTCAGGTGGCTGGTGATCCCGCTTGACTGGTCACTCGGGTTCATTTATCAGCCGGGTGAACCAGGCCGGGTAGAGCTTGCGCCCCCGGTTCCCGGCGTTCTGGAAGTGACCGTCACGATCGGGGGGCAGCTGCAGGACGCAATGTCGCTGCCGCGCGTCAAGAACCTGCTCGCCATCCTGGGCGACCTCGCACGCGCGCCGTCGCCGCCGGCAGCGTTCCGGCAGATGTATTTGCAGGAAGCCAGCGATGACTATCGCTGCGCGGACGGCACGCCGGCGAAGGACTTCGACACGATATTTCGTGGCGCGTGCACCGGTTTTCGTTACGATGGCAGCGCGACATTCGCCAACCTCCAGCCGGTGCCGGCGCGTCGCGCCGACGCGCTGATCGCGAGCGCGGTTGTGCCGAGCTCCAAGTATGCGGTGGAGTTGATCAAGACCGGCGGCGAGCCCAATCCGGTCGTTCTCGACCGCCTGGCCGCCCTCGCGCACGACATGAAACGGGCGGGCGGAGGCGTCGTGCTATTCCTGCCGCCGCTGTTGCCGGGAATGGAGCGTGCGCTCCTCGATTCGCCGCATACCGGCGGCGCGCTGCGCCGTACCAAGCAAATCTTCGATGCATGGGCACGCGACAAGGACTTGATTATGATCGATGCCGGGCAGTCGGAGCGATACGGTTGCGCAGTGGAAGAGTTTGTTGACGAACATCATGCGCTGCCGCAGTGTTACGCGCGCGTCTTTGGACGATTCTGGAGCGATCCGCGCGCAGTGGCGAAGCCCGGGTTGTGGAGCGGCGTGGATTATCCGCGATAGCCGCCCAGCGCGTCAAACCGCCAGCAGCCTGTCGGACTTAACAGTCCGCACAGGCTGCTAAAAGCAAAACCGGCTGACCTTTCATATTAAACTCACCAGGAGTTTATCGGAGCCAAGTCCGACAAACTCCTGGCGATTGCCATTGCCGTGTAACAATCACGATCATGGACGAATCGTTGAGCCTCGGTGCGCTGTTCGCGAGCAGCTTTCTGGCGGCGACGCTGCTGCCCGGCGGTTCGGAAGCCGTGCTGTTCGGCATGCTGAAACTGAATCCGCAGCAGTACTGGCCGGCGCTGGGCATTGCCACGCTCGGCAATACGCTCGGCGGCATGTCGTCGTATCTGATCGGCCGCATCATTCCACAACGCGCGGAAATCAAAGGTCTGGACTTGATCAAACGTTACGGGAGTCCCGCGTTGATGCTCGCGTGGGTGCCGATCATCGGCGACCCGTTGTGCGTCGCAGCCGGCTGGCTGCGCGTCAATCCGTGGCTGTCGGCGCTGTTTATGGCGCTGGGCAAATTCGTGCGTTATCTGGCAATCGCGGCTGTCACGGCGTGACGCAGGCAACGATGGTAATCGGGCAATTGAGCTAAACACAACGTCGTAAATATCGCAGCATGTTTCCGAATTTTTCCCTCTGTAGCGGTGGTGACATGCTGGATCACTTAAGGCATCGCGTTTAGTAGGGTGCGCTTGCGCACCGAAATAGGGTGCGCTTGCGCACTGAAATGCATCTGCGCACCGAAATGCATCGAGTGGTGCGCTCCGCTTCGCGGAGCACACTCTACGGTCGGGCACGCCGGCATCTGTGGTGCGCTCCGCTTCGCGGAGCACACCCTACGGTCGGGCGCACCGGCATCTGTGGTGCGCAGGCGCACCTTGCTGCGATGCAGTAGAATTCTACGCTGCCCGTTCAAAGCGCATCGCGCGATACCATGACCGCCCGGCTGCGGGAAATCCCCTATAACTACACGTCGTTTTCCGATCGCGAGATCGTGATCCGGCTGCTCGGGCCGGCGCTGTGGGACCTGCTCAACGAACTCAGGAGCCGGCGCCGCACCGGCCGCTCGGCGCGCATGCTGTATGAGGTGCTCGGCGACATCTGGGTGGTGTCGCGCAATCCCTATCTGCAGGACGATCTGCTCGCCAACCGCAAACGCCGCGACGCATTTATCGAGTCGATGCGGCACCGGCTCGTCGAAATCGCGGCGCGGCGCCAGAACCGCGACGACAGCGTCGGCGACCTGCTCAAGGCGGCGCACGCCGCGGTCGGCGCGTTCGACGCCGACTTCGACGCGACGCTCGTGCTGCGGCGCAAGATCATGGGCCGCCTGTCGCGCGTGACGCGCCGCGACAACGTCCAGTTCGACGGCCTGGCGCGCGTGTCGCACGTGACCGATGCCACCGACTGGCGCGTCGAGTATCCATTCGTCGTGATCAACCCCGACTCGCAGGACGAAATCGCGGCGATCGTCGCGGCGTGCATCGAGCTCGGCCTCACCATCATCCCGCGCGGCGGCGGCACGGGTTATACCGGCGGCGCGATCCCCCTCACCAAGCACTCGGCGGTGATCAACACCGAAAAGCTCGACACCCTGGGCCCGATCGAAGAGCGCCTTCTGCCGGGCGTGGAGCGGCTGGTGCCGGTCGTGCGCTGCGGCGCGGGTGTGGTGACGCGGCGCGCGATAGAAGCGGCGGAAGCCGCGGGCTTGGTGTTCGCGTGCGACCCGACTTCGGCCGATGCGTCGTGCATCGGCGGCAACGTCGCGATGAACGCGGGCGGCAAGAAGGCGGTGCTGTGGGGCACCGCGCTCGACAATCTCGCGAGCTGGCGCATGGTGACGCCGGACGCGGAATGGATGGAGATCGAGCGCCTCGATCACAATCTCGGCAAGATCCACGCGGCGCCGGTCGCGCGTTTCCGCATCACGCGCTTCGCGCCCGACGGCAAGGCGCCACGCGGCGAACCGGAGATACTCGAGATTCCCGGCGCGAAATTCCGCAAGGCCGGACTCGGCAAGGACGTCACCGACAAATTCCTGTCGGGACTGCCGGGCGTGCAGAAGGAAGGCTGCGACGGCATTATCACCGAGGCGACGTTCGTGCTGCACCGGATGCCGCCCCATATCCGCACCGTGTGCCTCGAATTCTTCGGTCAGGTAAAAGTAGCGGTGCCGTCGATCGTCGAAATCAAAAACTATATCGACGCGCATCCGCAGGCCATGCTCGCCGGCCTCGAGCATCTCGACGAGCGCTACATCAAGGCGGTCGGCTATGCAACCAAGGCCAAGCGCTCCGGGCGGCCGAAAATGGTGCTGGTCGGCGACATCGTCGGCGACGACGAGAACGCGGTCGCCGCGACAGCGTCGCACGTGGTTCGCATCGCCAATGCGCATTCGGGCGAGGGTTTCGTTGCGGTCAGCGCCGAAGCGCGCAAGCAATTCTGGCTCGACCGCGCGCGCACCGCCGCCATCGCCAGGCACACCAACGCGTTCAAGATCAACGAAGACGTGGTGATTCCGCTCGACCGCCTCGGCGATTATTCGGACGGCGTCGAGCGGCTCAACATCGAGCTGTCGATCAAAAACAAATTGAAGCTGCTCGGCGCGCTCGAAGAGTTCCTGCGCGGCGATCTGCCGCTGCACCACCCGGAAGTCACCCTCGCGCCGGCGGAGCTGATCGGCGACCGCGTCGAGCGCGCGCTCACGCTGCTCGCCGAGAGGCGCAAGCGCTGGCAATGGCTGGCAGACAATCTAGACGCGCCGCTGAAAATGCTGAATGATGAATGCAGAATGCAGAATGCAGAGCAGGATGGTGGGGAAACCGGGGCCGCGGGGTTTTATTCATCACTCATCATTCATCATTCATCATTCAACTCTGCCGGCACCTTGTTCCATCTTCTGCAGGACCACACCATCCGCGTGTCGTGGAAAGAAGAGGTACGCGCCCCCCTCGCCGACATTTTCAGCGGCCTGCACTTCCACAAGGTGCGCGAGCAGTGCGACGCGATTCACGCAGCGGTGCTGCGCGGCCGCGTGTTCGTCGCGTTGCACATGCACGCCGGCGACGGCAACGTGCACACCAACATCCCGGTCAACTCGGACGACTACGAGATGCTGCAGGAAGCGGGCCACACCGTAGCGCGCATCATGCGGCTCGCGCAGTCGCTCGACGGCGTGATCTCGGGCGAGCACGGCATCGGCATCACCAAGATGGATTTTCTCGATTCCCGGAAAATCCATGAATTCACTGCGTATAAAAACAAGGTCGATCCCGATGCGCGTTTTAACAAGGGGAAACTGCTGGTTGGCGCAAACCTCGACGACGCGTACACGCCGAGCTTCAGCCTGCTCGGCGCGGAAAGCCTGATCCTCGAACAATCGGAAATCGGCACGATTTCCGATTCAGTCAAGGACTGCCTGCGCTGCGGCAAGTGCAAGCCGGTGTGCGCGACCCACGTGCCGCGCGCCAACCTGCTCTACAGCCCGCGCAACAAGATCCTCGCGGTGTCGCTGCTGATCGAGGCGTTTCTCTACGAGGAGCAGACGCGGCGCGGCGTCGCGCTCGAGCATTTCGACGAGTTCAGCGACGTCGCCGACCATTGCACGGTGTGCCACAAGTGCCTGAACCCGTGCCCGGTCGACATCGATTTCGGCGACGTATCGATCGCGATGCGCAACTTCCTGCGCCGCCACGGCAAGCGCAAGTTTAATCCCGGCGCCGCGGCCTCGATGGTGTTTTTGAACGCGACCGATCCAAAAACGATCAAGCTCGCGCGCAAGCTCATGATCGACTGGGGCTACCGGGCGCAGCGTCTCGCGCACCGCGCAGCCAAAGTGCTCGGCCTCCCGCAACGGCAGACGCGGCAGCCTCCCGCCACCGTCGGCAAACCGCCACTCAAGACGCAGGTGATCCATTTCATCAACAAGCCCATGCCGGGCGGGTTGCCGAAGCGGGCGTCGCGCGCGCTGCTCGACATCGAGGATGCGCGAATCGTGCCGATCGTCCGCAATCCGCAGAAAGTGAACGAGGATTCGGATGCGGTGTTCTACTTCCCCGGCTGCGGCTCGGAGCGGCTGTTCAGCCAGGTCGGGCTCGCCACCCAGGCGATGCTTTTCGAAATCGGCGCGCAGTGCGTGCTGCCGCCCGGCTATCTGTGCTGCGGCTATCCGCAGACCGCCGCCGGCAACGAGAACAAGGGCCGGCAGATCATCACCGACAACCGCGTGCTGTTCCACCGCGTCGCCAACACGCTCAACTATCTCGACATCAAGACCGTGATCGTGTCGTGCGGCACCTGCATGGACCAGCTCGAGCAATACGAATTCGCGAAAATTTTTCCCGGTTGCCGGCTGCTCGACATCCACGAGTACCTGCTCGAAAAAGGCGTCAAGCTCGATGGTGTGGAAGGGGTCCGCTACATGTACCACGATCCGTGCCACACGCCGATCAAGGCGCAGCAGCCGCTCAAGGTCGTCAATCGGCTAATGGGAACGCGGGTCGCGCTCAACGAGCGCTGCTGCGGCGAAGCGGGCACGCTCGCCGTCACGCGCCCCGACGTCTCGACCCAGGTGCGCTTCCGCAAGGAACAGGAAATGCGCCAGGGCGCCGATCAGCTGCGCGCCGACGGCTTCAACGGCGAAGTGAAAATCCTCACCTCGTGTCCGTCGTGCCTGCAGGGATTGGCGCGCTACGACGACGACGCCGGAACCAGCGCCGATTACATCGTCGTCGAGCTGGCCAAACACCTACTGGGCACCAACTGGCTGGCCGACTATGTCGCGAAAGCCAACCGCGGCGGCATCGAGCGGGTATTGCTCTGACGCTGACGAGCGTAAGGCGAGAGGGGAGAGGAGTGAGGAGTAAAAGCAAAAATTGCACCCTAACTGCTTGAACGTGAATTAGTTCCGTTTTTTGTAAGATTGTGTAAGGACGTGAACTCCTTCACATACGCGCGCCGCCGGTGTCGGCTAATCTTCCTCTCGTCAGGCGGGCTTGCCGTCAGCAAACCGGGGTTTTAAGCTCGCGCTAAATCTGATGGATCCGCTGCGCTGCTGCGTGTGATTGCCAACAATAACCGGCAATACGACGATGCAGTACCGAATTCATCGCTTTCTGGAGGCGGGGCCGGGATGGCTACTCAACCGATCATGCCGGGCACAGTTCAATTGCAATTCAACGACGGCGCGAGCTGCAAGCGCTGGATTGAATCGCTGCCACTCACCAACGTGCAGTCGGCACAAAATGCGCTGACACAGCAAATCGCGCTGGTCAGGCAGGCGGGCATCGCTCCGGCCGAGTTGTTGCGCGTGCTGGAAGCGCTGCGCGAGCCGGTCGCTTACGTGCAGCACGAGCTGGCGCGCAAATACACCGGCAGACCGCTGCCGCTCGAGACCAGCGAAACCGCGCTGTGGACGCGCACGCTGGGACTGTGGCAGGAACTCATCGACGGCTACCTCGCGTGCCGCGATGCGCACGTGCAGGGCGACCCAGGCCTGAAGAACCACGGCGCGCTCGTCGTGATGCGCTGCCTGCGCTACACGTCCTGCGCGATGTTCGAGCACTACCGCATCTACCGCCAGGTTCCGGCCGAGTTGTGGAGAAAACTGCATCAGCTGTACGTGTTCGCGGAACAGAGCGGCTTTGCGCGCGCCACCGTCGCCAATACCTTCAACCACGAGGAAACGGATTCGAGCTGCGCCGCCGCCTACTGCCGGGCGCTGCTCGCGCAGCTCGCCAATCCGTTTGCAATGTCCGGACGGCAAATGGAGTTTCTCGAGCGCTGGATCGAAAAATGGTCGGGACTGGCAAGTCTGGCGTCGCAGCCGCTGCCGCCGTCGGCGATCCCGGTGCTGGCGATCGATCTCGCCGGCGGCGCCGGCCCGGTGTTTGCCGAAGGGCTCGAACCGCTGACGAGCCTGCGCTATCTCGACCTCGAGCAGATCGGCCGCACCCTGCGCCAGGTGATCACGCTGTTGAAGCAGGGCCAGACGCCGGCGCAACTCGGCCTGGGCGAGGACGCGCGCCAGCCCGGCTGCGAGAACCTGCTGATGCTGCTCTACATCCAGTGGTGCCGCGCCGGTACCGGCCGCGGCGAACTACGCGATCCGACCGAGGAAAAAGCGCAGGTATGCCTCGGCATGCACGCCGCGCATTTCTACATCAGCGGCCGCGCGTTCCGCGCCCCCGGCGCGAGCCTGTCGCGGCAGGAAGAGCACGACATGCAGTTGTTCGGCCATATCAGCGAGCGCACCGAGCGCTCGCTCGCCTCGAGCGAGAGCTCGGCCGTCGAATCGTGGCAGCTCATAAACCAGAGCAATTCGGGCTTCATGTGCATGCTGCGCGAACCCGATGCGCAAATGCGCATCGGACACAACCAGCTGGTCGCGGTGCGCCGCGGCACGAGCAAGCTGTTCTATCTCGGGCTCGTGCAGTGGCTGCGCGTCGGGGAAAACAACGAATTGTTCGTCGGCGTGCGCCTGTTTCCCGGCATCGCGCGCGCGGTCGCCATGAAGCCGGCAAATTTCAACGCGCCCTCGGGCATCAAGGGCTTCGAGCGCGGGCTGCTGCTGCCCGAGCTGCCTGCGCCGTCAACGCCGGCAACCTTGATCCTGCCCACTGGCTGGTACCAGCCCGGCCGCTTCGTCGAGCTCCACGGCGAGCAGAAACAGGTCGCCAAGCTCGTCAACCTGCTCGAAAAAGGCAGCGACTTCGAGCGCTGCACGGTGACCACCGCCGTCTAGCGTATTTCCGGGCAAGCGGGCGTCGCTGCTGCGGCGAAGCCCCTACCGAGACAGTGTTTTTGTTTCGCCCCGTCTCGGTTATGATTGTTGTCCGCTGAATGTCTCCGGGACTGCCGTAACGATGGCCGGACTCGACAAAAACACGCCGCGGCCAACCGCGAGAAACCGTAAATGGTGAATGGTGAATCTTGAGGCGCGTTCTCTGGCCCCCGGCGTCCGCCCGGGGTGACGGGTCGATTTTTAACAAACTATTAGACACTTCACCATTCACCGTTCACCATTCGCTATTCACCATTCCCCGAGCTTCAATGAGCAAAACCACCGATTTCGGCTTCAGGAAGGTGTCCGAGGACGAAAAGGCGCGCCATGTCGCCGGCGTATTTGAGTCGGTCGCTGCGCGCTACGACCTGATGAACGACCTGATGTCGGCCGGTCTGCACCGGTTGTGGAAACGCTTCACGGTCGAACAAAGCGGACTGCGGCCGGGGCAGCGCGCGCTCGACGTCGCCGGCGGCACCGCCGATCTCGCGATCCAGTTCGCGCGTTGCGTCGGCGAAAGCGGCGAGCTGGTGCTCACCGACATCAACGGCGCCATGCTCGCGCTCGGCCGCGACCGCATGCTCGATGCCGGAGTCACCGCGCCCGCGGTGCAGTGCGACGCCGAGAGTTTGCCGTTTGTGAGCGATCACTTCGATTGCGTGAGCGTTGCATTCGGCCTGCGCAACATGACCCACAAGGAACAGGCGCTGGCCGAAATGCGGCGCGTGCTGCGCCCCGGCGGCAGGTTGCTGGTGCTCGAGTTCTCGCGCGTGTGGAAACCACTGCAGCCGCTGTATGACGCCTACTCGTTCAAGGTGCTGCCGCTGCTCGGCAAGCTCATCACCAACGACAGCGACAGTTACCGCTACCTCGCCGAATCGATCCGCGTCCATCCCGACCAGGAGCAGTTGAAAAAAATGATGGAACAAGCCGGTTTCGAGCGGGTCGAATACTTCAATCTGAGCGCCGGCGTCGTCGCGCTGCACCGCGGCTACCGGCTTTAAGTTCCGCTTTTCGCGCGCAGGCGCGCAGGGAGGTCATCATGATGAGCACTGCGAATTTCCCCGTAGCCGCACTCTCCCGCTGGTCAGATGTCCTGAAATCGGTTGCAACCGTGGTCGTTGTCGCGACCCTGGCGCCTGCCCATGCCGCCGCGCCGGTCGCAGGCGAAACTTATCTCTATCGTCTTTCCAACGGCTACAACAACGAGCCGCTGGCACAAATCATCTACCGTGTCGACAAAGTCGGTCCCGACCGCATTGCGATGTCGGTCAGCACCGGCAGCCCGGCCACGGAAACGGCACGCACCGAGATTTACACGAGCGCAGGCAACTGGCTGCGGGGGACGCTGACCAGTCACGACCAGCTGCGGGAATTCGAATTCGCGCCCGCTTACCCCGCGTATGCGTTCCCGCTCGACGCGGGCAAGTCCTGGTCGATGCGCGTCAATGCCACCGACCCGACCACCGGAAAACGCAACAGCGTGCGTGTCGACGGCAAGGTGCTCGGCAACGAGCGCATCCGCGTGCCGGCGGGTGAATTCGATACCATCAAGATCAGGCGCCTCGTTTACGTCGGCGACTGGGACGGCTTCCGCCTGGAAACCAACATCATGGAAACCGAGTGGTATGCGCCCGCATTGGGCCGCCCGGTGCGTAGCGAGAGCAAATCCGAGTATATCGACAACAGCCAATGCCTGCGCAGCGGCTGCCCCCCGATCCGCGGTGACTGGAACGTTTACGAACTGGTGTCGCGCACCTCCGCCAGCAGTGCCGCGCCGCGGCCCGACAGCGTCTCAACGGCAGCACGTTGAGCCGCCGCAAGCGCTACAATAGCGCCCTGGGCACAACCGTTGGAGGACAGATGAAAAAGACCCTGATGACCGTAATAGCCGTGTTGGGCTTCTGCCTGCTGGCCGAAGACAGCGAAGCCCGGCGGCTGGGAGGCGGCAGGAATCTGGGCCGGCAACGCGAGATGGTCACGCAGCCAGCGCCGAGGTCGCCCGCGCAACAGGCGGCACCGGCCGCGGCGCCAGCGCAACAACCGCAGTCGGGCATGAGCAAATGGCTGGGGCCGCTCGCCGGCCTCGCGCTCGGCGCGGGTCTGGCCTCGCTGTTCCTGAACAACGGTCTGGCCGGCGCGCTGGGCGGCATCCTGATGATCATGCTGATCGTCGCGGCCGCGATATTTGTGATGCGCCTGCTGCGGTCCAAGACGCAGCCCCGGCCGTTGCAATACGCGGGCGCCGGTGCACCCGGTGCGCAATCCGACCTCTCGACCCGTTTCGGCGGGGGCGCCGCTGCGACAGCGCCGGCAGTAGCCGCCAACCGCTACCCGCCGGGGTTCGACGCCGAGCAGTTCGTGCGCCACGCCAAGCTCAATTTCACGCGGCTGCAGACGTGTAACGACCAGCGCAACGTATCGACCATGCGCGACTTCATGACGCCTGAGCTGTATGCCGAGATCGCCACAGGTCAATGCGGTAGGCGACGCGCCGCAGAAAACCGATGTCGTCACGCTCAACGCCGAAGTGCTCGAGGTAGTGACCGAGGGCGACGCTTATGTCGCGAGCGTACGCTTCAGCGGCATGATACGCGAACAAGCTGATGCTGCCGCCGAGCCGTTCAGCGAGGTGTGGCATCTGGAAAAACCGAGCGACGGCAGCACCGGCTGGCTGATCTGCGGCATCCAGCAAGACTGATTGCCGGATGTCGGAGCCGGCACACGACGCGGCGGGCGCCGGTCCCCGGCTTACCACTCTATTCACGCCGCCGGTCGCCGCCGCGATCAACCATCTGCTCGAGAGCGCGTCATGGGCGCGCGAGCGGCTCAAGCCGTTTGCCGGCAAGACCGCCCGTTTCAATCTCGCGCCGTTCGCGGTGACGCTTGCAATCCGCGCTTCCGGCGAAGTCGACGACTCCATTGCAAACAACCCCCGTGACACGTTAGCGGAACGCCCGGTTGCGGGAACGGGGGCCGAGGCGCGCTACCCGCAAACGGCTGGCTGCGCCAGTAACGAGTCCGCGCGCCCTCCTGATGCCAGCTTCACGCTGACGCCGGGTGAGGTGTTGCGCATGCTCGCCGCCGACGAAAGCGCGTGGCGGGACGTGCAAGTCAATGGCGACACCGCGCTGGCGCGCGAAATCCTCGCCATCGCGCAAAACCTGCGCTGGGATGTCGAGGAAGATCTGAGCCGCGTATTCGGCGACATTGCCGCGCACCGCATGGTACAGGCCGGCAATGACTTTGTGCGCTGGCAGCATCAAAGCGCCGAAAATCTCGCTCGCTCGGCGGCCGCCTACTGGACCGAGGAGCGGCCATTGATTGCGACGCGGCAGGACGTCGAGCGCTTCGTGCGCGAGGTCGACGCTTTGCGCGACGACGTCGCGCGGATCGAACAACGCATTGACCGCTTCGCTGCGAGAGGGGAGAGGCGATAGGCGAGAGGCGAAATTCCTCCACCTCGCTCCTCCTCTCTCCTCTCCCCTCTCCTGTCTTTCGCGGGTACAATCCGCGGATGCTCGTTTTCCGGTTGCTGAAAATCATCGGCGTCAGCCTGCGCTTCGGGCTCGACGAGTTTTTCCTCGGCCACGAGCGCGTGCGCGCGCTGCGCTGGCTGCTGAAGCTGCTGCTGTTCTGGCGCCGGCTCGGAGCGCCGCGCGCCGAACGGCTGCGTCTTGCGCTCGAAGCACTGGGCCCTATTTTCGTCAAATTCGGCCAGGTGCTATCGACGCGGCGCGACCTGCTGCCGGCTGACATCGCCGACGAGCTCGCCAAGCTGCAGGACCAGGTGCCACCGTTTGCGCCCGAGCTGGTGCTGGCGGCGCTCGAGCGCGCTTACCGCAAGCCGGTTGCTCGGGTGTTCGCAGAATTCGAGCCGGTTGCGGTCGCCAGCGCCTCCGTCGCGCAAGTGCACTTGGCGCGGCTGCACGATGGCAGGGAAGTCGCGGTCAAGATCCTGCGCCCCGGCATCACGCAGGTTATCAACAAAGACGTCGCGCTGCTCGACGCCGGCGCGAGCCTGATCGAGCTGCTGTGGGCGGACGGCAAGCGATTGCGGCCGCACGAAGTCGTCGCCGAATTCGCCAAGCATCTCGATGACGAGCTCGACCTGATGCGCGAGGCAGCCAATGCCAGCCAGCTGCGGCGCAATTTCGAGAACTCACCGCTGCTGCTGGTGCCGGAAATCTACTGGGACTACTGCTCGACCGAAGTGATGGTGATGCAGCGGATGCACGGCACGCCGGTATCGCACATCGCCAGTCTGCGCGAACAGGGCATCGACATCAAGAAGCTGTCGCGCGCCGGTGTCGAGATTTTTTTCACCCAGGTATTCCGCGACGGCTTCTTTCATGCCGACATGCACCCGGGCAATATTTTCGTCGCAACCAGCGGGCATTACATCGCGCTCGACTTCGGCATCATGGGCACGCTGACCGAAGTCGACAAGAACTATCTGGCCCAGAACTTTCTTGCATTTTTCCGGCGCGATTACCGGCGCGTCGCCGAAACGCATATCGAATCGGGCTGGGCGCCAAAGGAAACACGCGTCGACGATTTCGAGACCGCGATCCGCGCCGTGTGCGAGCCGATTTTCTCCAAGCCGCTCAAGGAAATCTCGTTTGGCCGCGTGCTGCTGCGGCTGTTTCAGACCTCGCGCCGCTTCAACATCGAAGTGCAGCCGCAGCTCGTACTGCTGCAAAAAACCCTGCTCAACATCGAGGGCCTGGGTCGCGAGCTCGACCCCGAGCTCGATTTGTGGGCGACCGCCAAACCGTTCCTCGAGCGCTGGATGTCGGAACAGGTCGGCTGGCGCGGGCTGCTGCGGCGCATACGCACCGAAGCGCCCAACTGGAGCACACTGCTGCCGGAGATACCGCGCCTGGTGCACCGCTTCCTCAACGACACCGGCGGCGAGCGCCAGCAGCAGCAACTGGAACACTTATTGCACGAGCAAAAACAGCAGACCGTGTTGCTCGCGATCATCGCGGTGGCGGCGGTCGCGCTGACCGGCCTGCTGTTCTACCTTGCGTTTTAGCGTGAGCGGTAAGCGGCGAGCGGTAAGCGGTGAGCGGTAAGCGGTGAGCGGTGAGCGGTAAGCGGTGAGCGGTAAGCGGTGAGCGGTAAGCGGT
>JACQOI010000350.1 GCA_016202615.1 Betaproteobacteria bacterium | reverse complement strand
TGCTAAGTGCGACAAACTCCTGGATGTCCAGGCTTTTTCCATTTCGCAATCAAAAATGAAATATCGTAGGGTGCGCCGTGCGCACCGGCAGTCATGGTGCGTGGAACGCACCCTACAAAATTATTTTTGTTTTGAACGCAAATTGGAATTATCCGATACTTACACGGCGGACCCGTGCGATGGCGCAGACAGACGTCTTAACCCCGGCAGATTCGATCGCTGAGTTTCAGAACAGCGCGCGCGACTTCCTTCGGTCGCAGGCGCCGCTTGCCCGCTTGCGCAGGCTGCGCGGCACCGCCCCGGGGTTCGAGCGCGAAATGTGGAAGTCCATCGCCGAGGCCGGTTGGACGGGCATCCTCGTGCCCGAAGCCGATGGCGGCTTGGGGCTGGGATTGCGCGTGGCCTGTGCGATCGCGGAAGAAGTCGGGCGCAATCCCCTTTCCGAGCCGTATATAGCGGGCGCGGTGCAGTCCGTCGTCGCTTTGCAGGCCACGCCGGCCTCTGCCCTCAAATCGGAGCTGACTGCGAGCCTTATTGCCGGCCAGGCGTTGTTTGGCCTTGCCTGGCAGGAACAGCTCGGACAATTGGATCCATCGGTGCTTGAAACCGTCGCGACACGGTCGGGTGCGACCGTCCAGATCCGAGGTTGCAAACGATGGGTTGTGCCCGGCAACGGCGCCGATGGCTGGCTGGTATCCGCCCGCGAACCGGAAGGGCCAGCGCTCTATTGGGTGCGCGCCGACACGCCGGGTCTGCGCATCGAGAACGGGGCCAGGGTCGACGGGACCTTCATGGCCGATCTGATTTTGGACGCCGAAGTCCCCGCGGCTAACCGCCTAGCGTCGGGGGCCGCGGCTCGAGAGGCGCTCGAACAGGCGCTGGAGACGGCCCAATTCGTCCAGGCGGCGGAGCTGCTCGGCATTACCCGGCAGGCTTTCGATCTTACTTTTTCGTACCTGAATGTGCGCGTGCAATTCGGTCGGCCGATCGGCAGCAACCAGGCGCTGCAGCATCGGATGGTCGATGCCTACATACAGGTTCAACTGGCCAGCGCCTGTCTGGCCGACGCGTTGCACGCCTACGAATCCGGCAGCGCCAGCCTCGCCGCGCTGGCGAGCCGCGTCAAGGCCCGTTGCGCGCATGCGGCCACGTCCGTGACGCGGCTCGCCATCCAGTTTCACGGCGCTATCGGCATCACTGACGAGTGCGACATCGGTCTTTACACCAAGCGCGCGATGTACCTCTGCAGCTGGTTGGGCGGCGTGACGGCGCATCGCCGGCGCTACTTCAATCTTACTCCGCGCCCGACAGGTACCGAAGCTGCCACCGCCGAGCCCGGCAGCTTTCCGCGCGCCGCGGATTGGGCGGCTATGCCGGAGGCGGAGTTTCGCTCGATGGTACGCGCTTTCCTGAAGCGAAACTATCCTTCGCATCTGCGATTTCCGTCGCGCAGACTGCGCTGGCATGAGATCCGGGACTGGTACATGACGCTTTCCCGGCAGGGTTGGCTCGCGCCGGCGTGGCCGAAAGCGTACGGCGGCATGGAGCTTCCCCCGGCAAAACTGCTTGCGTTCTTCGAGGAGTTCGAGCAATACGGCGTCGCCCGCGTGCCCGATCAGGGGCTGCTGATGATAGGCCCAATTCTGGTCCGCTACGGAACGGCGGAGCAGAAGGAGCGCTTCCTGCCGAAAATCCTGTCGGGCGAGCACATCTGGTGCCAAGGCTACTCGGAGCCTAACGCGGGCTCCGATCTGGCATCGCTTCGGACGCAAGCCGTCGCGTATGGCGACGAGTTCGTGGTCACAGGGCAGAAAATTTGGACGACCCTTGCCCACGATGCCACGCATATTTACCTGCTGGTACGCACCGATCCCGCCGCAAAGAAACAGGAAGGGATCAGCATGCTGCTCGTCGACATGAAGTCGCCGGGGGTGACGGTGCGGCCGATCCCCAATATGGCGGGCGACGCAGAGTTCTGCGAGGTTTTCTTCGACGGGGTGCGGGTGCCGCAAGCAAACCTGGTGGGCGAGCTCAATCGCGGTTGGACCATCGCCAAATCGCTGCTCGGGTTCGAACGGATCTTCGTCGGCAGTCCGAAGACGTGCCAGTACGCTCTGGCGCAGTTGGACGCGCTTGCGACCGCGCTGAAATTGTATGGGGATGCCGCTTTCGCAGCGCGTTTCTCGGAGCTGCAGCTCGACGTCGCCGACCTGAGTGCGGCCTACAGTTATTTCGCCGACATCGTCAAGCGCGGTGAAGAACTACCCTCCAGCGTCTCGATGCTGAAAATCTGGGCGACCGAGACCTATAACCGGATATGCGCGTTGCTGGTCGAGACCGCTGAAGAGCACGGCGGCGATCATCCCGTGGCGGGCGCCGGCGGCTTCGCCGTGAACGCGGTTGCGCCGCTGATGAACGCGATGGTCACGACGATCTACTCAGGGACCAACGAGATCCAGCGCAATATCATCGCGGCGCAAGTCCTGCGGTTTCCCCGACCATGAATGCGCAGTTAGCAGCCTGTCGGAGTGCCAAGCCCGACAGGCTGCTAACGGTCGAATTTGGGGAAAAGCGCTGGCATATTCGCATATCTGTTATCCTCTTTTGCAATTCTACTAGCCCCGGTTTTGCATTAGGAGTTTGTCGGGGCTAAGTCCGACAAACTCCTTCTAGAGGTGGACAAGGCTATAATAACGAGGAGGAGAATCATGAAGAACCTGATTAGGTCTTTTGTACTGTGTCTGGCCATAACGGTCGTGCCTGGTTACGCCGCGGCGCCGTTTCCCGACAAGCCTGTGCGGCTGATCGTCCCCTACCCCCCGGGCGGCGGGACCGACACACTGGCTCGCATCCTGAACAAGAAACTGAGCGAGATCTTGGGGCAACCGGTCGTCATCGACAATCGTAGCGGGGCGCAGGGAAACCTCGGGACAGCCATCGGTGCCAAAGCGCGGCCGGATGGATACACGGTCACTTTGGTGATTCAGGGCGCGCTGGCGATCAACCCGCACATTTACAGCGACCCCGGCTACGATCCGATCAAGGACTTTGCCGCTGTCTCGCGAGGCACGGAGCAGTCGCAGGTGCTGTCGGCGAATCCCAACGTGCCCGCGAAGACCCTCAAGGAACTGATCGACTTGGCCAAGAGCAAGCCGGGCGTATTGACACTTGCATCGTCCGCAGCGGGCCCGCAGCTGGTCGGGGAATTGTTCAAACTGACCACGGGCACGAACCTGCTGCATGTTCCGTACAAGGGCTCGGCGCCGGCCGTAATCGCATTGCTGTCCGGTGACGTGGGCCTGCTGATTTCCGGTTCCACCTCGGTCGCTCCGCACGTGAAGACCGGGAAGGTCCGCGCGATCGCGGTGTTCGGCAAAGAACGCAGTGAAGCCCTTCCTGATGTCCCGAGCGCACTCGAGCAGGGCTATCCCGAACTGAGCGACATCCCGGAGTGGTTTGGATTCGCCGTCCCCACGGGGACGCCCGAAGCCATCATCAACGCCCTAAACGCCGGGTTCGTTGCTGCGCTGAAAGATCCGGCAGTTCAGAAAAGCATCCGGGTACTGGGTCTGACTCCGTCGCCCAGCACGCCCCAGGAGTTCGCGAAGGAGATCCGCTTTGACTATGAGCGCTGGGGCAAGGTCGTGAAGGCAGTGGGCATGAAGGTCGACTGACCGTTTCGTCAGCAAAGGGCGCGGATCGCCGTTTCACGCGGCGGCGCCCGACAGGGTGCGGGCGAAGTGCGGCTTTCAAGGCCGAACGATTTTTCGAAACGAGATAGCTGGAGAGCAAACGATGCCCGAATTACATTTCATCACCCTTGCCGAAGCCGCGAAACTGATCGAGGCGCGCAAGCTCTCGCCGGTCGAGTTGACGCAAGCCTACCTGCGCCGCATCGAAGCGCTGGATGAGCAGATCAACGCATTCATCACGCTCACTGGCGAGCTTGCGATCGAGCAAGCGAGAAAGGCCGAGGCGGAGATCGCTGCGGGACGCTACCGCGGGCCACTGCACGGCGTTGCGTTCGGGCTGAAGGACCTGTACGCGACTGCTGGCATCCTCACCACCGGGCATTCGAGGGTGCGCATCGACCATGTGCCCAAGGCGGATGCCACCACCACCGCAAAACTTTATCAGGCAGGCGCGGTGCTGCTCGGCAAGCTCGCGACCTGCGAGTTCGCGCACGGTGCGCCCGCGTTCGACGCCCCGTGGCCGCCGGCGCGCAACCCGTGGAACCCGGTTCATTTCACCGGCGGATCGTCGAGCGGGTCCGGCGCCGCGGTCGCCGCAGGCTTTCTTCCCGGCGCGCTCGGCTCGGACACCGGCGGCTCCGTGCGCATCCCCGCCGCCATGTGCGGCACGGTCGGCCTGAAGCCGACTTACGGCTTGGTGAGCCGCTACGGCGTCACCCCGAACTCGTTCACCTTCGACCACTGCGGACCGCTGACCTGGACGGTCGAGGACTGCGCGATCATGCTCGGCGCGATCGCGGGCTACGATGCGCGCGATTCCGGCAGCGTCGATCGTCCCGTGCCCGACTACCGCGCGGCGCTCAGGCCCGACCTCCGCGGCGTGCGCGTCGGCGTCGTGCGGCATTTCTGGGAAGAGGACGTGAAAACGAACGAGCAGCTTGCGCGCGCGATGGACGATGCGCTTGACGTGCTCAAGCGCCTCGGCGCGAAGGTCGAGGACGCGCGCATGCGGCCGCTGCAGGACTACGTCGACGTCAAGATGGTGATCTCCGAGACCGAGATCTTCTGCGTGCACCACAAAGACCTGATCGCGCGGGCGGACGAGTTCGGCCTGAATTTCCTCGCGCAGACGCTGACTGGCTGCCTTTTCCAGTCGCCCGAATATGTCGCCGCGCAGCGCGAGCGCAGGCGGATGCTGGCCGAGATGAGGCCCTTGTACGAGAACTACGACGTGCTGGTAACCACGAGCTCCAGCCCCGCACCGAGGTTCGATCAGTATTCGCCGCTCACCATGTGGCTCAAGCCCAACATCCACGTCGCATTCAGCGTGACGGCGGGCCCGGCGATCGCGCTGTGCAACGGCTACACCACGGACGGTCTGCCGCTTTCGATGCAGATCGCGGGTGCGCCGTTCGCCGATCAGGAAGTGCTGCGCGTGGCGCACGCGTACGAGCAGGCGACGCCATGGCGCGGGCGGCGGCCCAATCTCATTCCCGGCGTGCCGCGCGCGCCGGTCACGCCGCCGCCTTGCCTCCTGGGTGTCCCCGTCGACGCCGCGACGCGCGCGCAGGTCGAATTACTTGCGCGGCGCGCCGGGCTGAAACTAAACGACACGCTGCTTGCGTTGCTGTGCGAAGTTGCGCCACACGCGTTCGCCATGGGCGCCCGCATTCGCCGCGACCACGGCTGGACCGAAGAACCCGCCGATGTGTTTCGTCCGACAGTCAGCGCGTGAGCGCGCGACGGGACTTCAGCCTCGTGCAATCAGGCGCACCGAGCAACCGACCCGGCATCACTGCAGCGTTGCGTAGTCACAGGACGCCGGCGGCGGTCGCATTGATTTTCCTATTTCTCTATTTATGCCTCGCATATTTAGTCCACATTCTTTGGGTGAATCCAGTTCAAGATTCTTTCGGTAGTCGCAGTTCTTAAAACGCGCATCAACGTGGAGCGCGGTTGCATGCGTGTTTCAAGATCCGATATGTCAGCAGCCATTCCACGAACGAAGGCCTCGCCTGTAGCTAATTCTGTAGGGTGTCGCAGTACACGTTCAGCAAAACATGCTGCGAAGGGAAGTAGGTGCTTGTCGAGATAGTCTGAGAGGAAATCCTTATGGACTACGTCCAGTGCGAATACATGGTTTCGATCGAATTTCTCGGCATCCTCATCGTATTCGTGCCTAATTATGCGTAACCACGGACGCATGGTAAGAGTGGGCGCAGATGCGTTGACGCTGACTCCGATCATTGGTGCGTCTAAGACGGCCAGAGCTACAGTCAGATGGCCATCGAAATACCAAGCTGTGTTAACCGGCGCTTCAGCGAGGACGAAATGCTGAAGTGCCTTGACGAGCGGGAGCACCAAACCGTTATAAGTCTCGCTCCCAGATATTTCTAAGTTCTTGCCGTCTCGTACACATTTGCTCAGGGTATAGCAGAAATGTGGTTGTTTTTGAAATGTTTCTTGGTCGAGGCCAAGTGCATCGATGACCGTGAGTTCTAACGATGAAGGATCATCGTCGCTAGTTATGTCGACCGTGCCCGTGCGAAGTCCAGCGACCACTGGGAAGTTATTTAACCAAGGAATGTCGCCGGTTTCGAAGAACACATAGGGAAGCTGAGATTGTTTGCACTCGATTAGAAGGGTTAGTTGAGGACGGACACGTAGTTGTGAATTCCAGTCGTGGAGTCGTAGATCCGCACGTAGATCAAGGTTCCGGAGTTTCTTTGTGTCTTGGTCGATGAATCCCCATTCTTCTTGGACCCCGAACTTTGCCTCGCTGCTTTCTGGTTTAGATCGAAGCATATTACCCACGATGGTCTGAAGCGGATAGCCTGACTTTTCGATGGCACTCCGTAATTGATCATCATTGACTTCTGCGCCAAGCTGGTTTGAAGGAGGATTATTTGAGGCTTGATTCATTGGTTATGCCTTGATGGACAAATACCCGTTAATAATAAGAGGGTCACCCATTGAAAGGCCGGTGTCAACGGACGCATTGATGTTCCTATCTCTATCATCGTCCTTTTCGAGGCTTGCTCGGCGTTCACTCGCGTTACGGCCTGCACACTCGCGCTATCACCGTATTTCGTGACACGGTAGGTGGCGGTCGCCTACGTAGGAAACGGAACAATCAGTCGCAGGGCCACATTGAGCGGGACCTGATCAGGCTACAGTGCTGAGGTAGTGAACTAAAGAGTCCGGCATCTTCCCTTTGCGAAGGTCCTGCCACGAGGCACCAATACTAGCGCTGAGCTTGTCTGGGTCTAAGTAATACATGTTTCCGCGCAGCGACAATATCTCGTCTTGAACTAGTTTCTTCAACACGGACCTGCCGGTTTCATTCTTTACAACTCTCTCGTGCTCGATCTTGTCTCTGTACTTTGCAAGAGATCCTCTGCTGTGCGAGCGGAACTCCATTAGAATGCGTTTAAGCCGGAAATACTTCTGGCTGAGCAGCGGGTCTGTAGGCGGCGGCAATGTTTTCTCAGTATATTGAATAGCGGGGTATGCCACCCCGTTTGTATTCTCCAAGGCAAAGACCAACGGCACACCGTTTGTCATGATTGTCTCGAGACGGCAATCTAGTTGCCGGGAAGTCATGATGACTTCTGCTTTAGTGTCCTTCGGTGGCATTGTCCTCAAGATCAATGTTTTTGCGTCAAACGTAACCGACATGGCGTTGATTTCCACTGGCGCGGTCAATTCCAGCTCCTGAGCGCCCCCAAGCTGCACTGAGCACGGGACTGAAATGAACGCACCCCCAAGACGTGACCCAAAGTGCAGACGGGAGTCCGTTGTGATGTCTGCACGAAATGCGAAAGTCTGGGATTCGGTCTTTTCTGCTCCCAGGAGAATTCCAATTTCAATCTCGATTTCGCTGAGACTTCCTTGTTCAGGACGTTCGCTATGCCAGTCCGGCCCGTCAACCCGGAGTTCTACATGCGACCGCACAGAGCGAAACTCCATCGCCGCAGTGAATAACGGGCCAAGAGCGCCTATCGCGATCCGATGGTCCTTTAAGACTATGTCGAGCATGTAAACAAGGTGGTAACTGTTCTTGTGCGACGCCAGATATTCAGTTAGCAAGCGTAGGTTCTCGTTGGTGCCTGACGCTATCACCGTCGCGAGCACCAAAGCCTCGAACACTGCGTTGCGAAACTGACGACCAGTGATGAAGGGGTGCTCCGGCATCCATGTCGCGAGATTTGCCTCGTACTTTTCATCGAGTATCGGCTCGCCAAGGCTAGACAACGTCAACTGTCTGCCGAGACAGTAAGCCACTAGGCGGATACATTGCTCTTCGACGGAGAACGCTTTTGCGCGGACAAGCCGCCGCAGCGTATCAGGCGCATTTTCGAGAAGGGGGTCCACGATATTCGGCACCACCTTCAGCTCACGTTCACGCAGAAGGATGTACTGCCCGATGCGGTCTAGAAGCGATACCTCGACGTTGCGTCCGTCTGATGCTCCAAGTTCTTGGAGCAACTTGTAATAATTCTTCTCCTCCGTGAGCAGGGTAACTATCGCGTCCAACACTGGCGGGTACCCTATGAAGGAAAGAAAGTCCACAGCCTCCTGGCCCGCAGGGCCTGCAAAGGCCTTACCTAGCTTCTCAAGAATCGTGTCCCGTGCAGAAACGTACTGCGGGGTATGGTTTGCTGCTGTTACGCCTGTAAACGTGTCGATGTACTTCTTCGCTTCAGCAACTGTGAAGGGCAAGATGGTGATCAGGGCTGCGGGAATACCCTTTTCTGTGAGATAGGACCAGCAATCGTCGAGAATCTGTGTCCGGCCTAGCAGCAGGAACGTCGTAACAGAATCTGCCTTACAGAGATCTGCAATGTCGTCAAGAAATGCTTCGAATCCCTTCTCAGTCGTTTTCGATCGGCCCTCGTCGACGCCGTCAATAATGGCTCCGTACGTGCCGGAAGAGAGCCCCGACAATACGCGGGTGATGTCCTTGACATCGAAGGAGTGTGTAAGCAAACCGGTAAGGGTGTTATCTCCCACAGGCTTATGCTTTCCGAGATCAAGCAGCGGCAAACCGGCATCGCGAGAAAGCTGTTCCGCGAGAGCTGTCTTACCGGTGGCTCCAACAGCGGAAATCAGAATAATCGTCGGCTTCTCACTCTCAAAAATGACCTTCTGAAATGTAGGCTCGATGTAAGGCTTAGACGGTTTCCCAGCGACGAAAAACGAAGAGGACGAGCTCCGTATCGCGATCGGTTTTTTCCCCGTCGACAGAATCGACTTCAAGTGGTAGTAGTTCATCTTACCCCTGTGCTTATTTGCTATCGTGAATAGCCCCGTTGCAATAACACGGGAGCCTACGAATACATCGCCATAGATGTTACGCCGATTTTGGGTGCCGAGGCTTAGCCGGTGCACGCCAGCCAGCCGCTCACCTACTACCCGGTTCCTGACATCGCCTAAGAGCAGGGCGGTGCGCCCCGCTCCCTTGACTTGGCGCGCCCGGGGACCGCCTGATATGCCGCAACGGGCGTTGCGACGCGCCTCGGCAGCGCGGATCGGACGGTGGAGCACGCGCGGGCAGCCCCGATCGGGCGCACCGAGC
>JACQOI010000356.1 GCA_016202615.1 Betaproteobacteria bacterium | reverse complement strand
AGCTTTCCCTCAATCCTGAAAAGGCTTACCCTTGGAACGTCTATCCAATAGCGCCCGAGCGCCATCAAAGAAAGCCTTCCGCCAGCCAGAGAGGCGGCAAAAGCGCCGACGGCGCCCATTGTGGGCGTGTGGGAGTCACGCGTCGCCACGACCGACCCCGGAACAACAACGCCTTGCTCCGTCATGATCAGATGGGAGATTCCCGCGCCTCCGTCCGTCATGTCCGTCATCGAAACGCCGTGAGAACGAAAAAACTCCCTCCATCGCTTCTGCCCCGCTGCAATGCCCGCCGTCGGCGCCGGTGCTGAGTGGTCCAGAAATACAAACATTTTATCCTTGAGCGGCAGCTTCTTTACGCCGAGCTCGGCTAGATCGGCCTCGAGCCTGTCTACTTCTTCCGCATTATCGGCCATCTGGATAGCAAAAACATCGGGCTCGACCTCAAGGAACTCGCCGGGTTTGACACTGGATGGTCTTGGATGAGCATGCTCGACAAGAATTTTATGAAGTGCATGCATGCTGGACATCGTTCGTACCTCCGCTTATCTTTGTTACCCGAAATCGGGCGGTGCCGTCAAGTTGACTGGACCCGCTCTCCCCTCAATCCGCTCTCGCTCCGGATTGTTTGATTACTTGTTCATATTTAAGTAGCTGCTCGCAGTCACTCACTACTTAAATTTGATTGTCGCATTAACATAGTGCTCCTTCATTTGCTCCCGATACTTCACCATCTCTTCTACGTTCAGATGCAAAGGCGGCTTGGTTTCTGCGGGCAAGAGTGGCTCATATTGGATGCCCATCGCGGCAAGCTCCCTCTGAAACCAATCCTTAGCCTTGACCACGAGTTGCGGAGTTGTCATCAGATCGATCGAAGAACCCGCTAACGCTTTTGCCGCTGCGACCTCTCCTTTGTGGGCTATAGGCGTAGCCGGGGCAACGGCTGCTAGCCAATGGTGGTATTTAGCCCCCGGAACGTTTGCGGGGAAATGGATGCAGACATGAGGCACAACCCATGTGATATCTCCGGAGTCATTGGATCCACTGCTTCGCTTAGCCGGCGCCAATGCGGTCACTTGTTTCGGTAGGCCCTCCTCCTTGACCCCCGCCGCCTTCTGGATGCGCTTTGCTAAAGCATGATCATCTTCGTTCCAGCGAGGCATGCCAACCAATTCCATATTTGATTGCGCAATCTCTGCCAGCACCTTATTCTCCCAGACGGGCCAAACTGCTGACAAGACAGTGCATTTGTAGGTGGCACCAGTCATCAGGCACGCGCCTTCCGCTACCTTCTTGGCTTTGGTATACAGCTCCCGAACGCCTTCTGCTGTGGTCTCTCGGAAGAAGAACCAGATCTTAGCGTAGTCTGGTACGACGTTGGGTTGCATTCCCCCGTGCGTGATCACAGAGTGGCTTCTCTGCGTCGGCTGAAGATGTTCTCGCAGAACGTCCCAACCAATATCCATCAGCTTTACGCCATCTACTGCACTGATGCCCATCCATGGTGCCGTCGACGCATGAGCCGACTTGCCGAAAAATTCGAACTCTACTGACATCATGGCGTTATTTCGTATTCCATAGGTGGCCACAAACTCGGGGGATATATGCACGTGGAATGCTGCATTAACATCCTTAAAGTACCCGTCCCTGACAAAAAATGGCCTACTTACCAATTGCTCCTCTCCAGGGGCGCCAAAGAGCTTAATAGTTCCTGTGAGCTTATGCTTGTCAATCGCCTCTTTTAGACCGAATGCGGCGCCCACCATCGCGGCAGCATTCGTGTTATGACCTTCTGCATGACCTGGAGCACCGGGCACATATTGTTTCTTTTCATCCGTGAAGCCCGGGATCTGTGATCCGCCAGGCAGCGCGTCATATTCGCTATGCACAGCAATTACCGGTTTGCCAGATCCGTAAGTAGCTAAAAATGCCATTGAAAACCCGGAGATGCCGGTCTCTACGCTATAACCAATGTCCCTTAAGACTTGTACTAATAGGCTTGAGGTCTCAATCTCCTGCATCCCCAGTTCGCCGAAATGAAAAATTGAATCACCAATTTTCGCGATTTCTTCCTTATTGCGATCAATGGCCTCGAAAGCCGTTTCTTTTACATTGGATAGCATCTCATTCGCTCCTTAGTATTTCTCTAAAAATAATCGCTACGCACAGAAACAATTCAAAAACGTCAATTCACGTTGGACAGAGAATTCGCTATTGAGGTACGGCATGATCTGAGCCCCCGTCGCCCGCCTCGTTCTGTAGCGCGCGTCAAAGGAGGAGCTGCGTACCCGCTCTCGTAGTGCACCGGTACGTCTCACATTAGCGTGCCGTTCATTAGCGACCAGAACCACGGGATATCTATCGCACAGTGGTGTACCCAATACAGCCATTGCTGACGCTCATTCAATCCTCACATTCGCAGCTTTGACCATCTTTTCCGCTTGGTAATCTCGGCGTGCAGTAAACGCTTGGACTGATCGCTAGCGGACCGGTAACGCCTAACAACAGCGTATACCTCGCCTTCGCGCAAGACCAGAACCTAAGTTGCCGCCTCCGCCCGGCGGGTTATTGACCAGAACCTGTTGAGTAAGCGCGGTGGACAAACGTTGCACGACCAATCGCCCGATCATGTCGTTACTGTTTGTACCGGCCGCGAAGGAAATAAATGGTCGAATTAGCCGAACAGCATATTAATGCGCCAATGCGACCCATAGCACGCCTCAACTAAACAAACAAAGAAAGAAAACTCCTAGATACGCCCTCATAAGCTCCTCCTCGTAGTAGTAGTAGTAACTCTTGTCTGTAAAGTCTCCTCTTTAGTTGAATCAACGGCTGCAATAATGCTCGATCATCGGACTAGCTGAGACTACCGGGATAGTCTTTCCATATGCTCTCCTTCAGCTTCAGAAAGGAACTTGCGGGGTACCGGCTTTTCCAATATTGAGCGCACTCATTTCCCGTCGGATTCCAAACCAAGGGCAGGTTTCTTATTTGGATGAGAATGTTTTCTAGGATTTCCAAATGTCCGCCCAATGCAATGAGGTACGGATGGACGACAATAGTGAACTGTCTTCCGCGCCTGTAACTAGCCTCAAGCTCGTTTGTCCAGTTCCGATAAAGACTCATCGGATTCTCCAAACCAGTCGCCGTCCCCTGAGCAGGGAACATAAGGAAGTACAGGTCATCGAAATGGTAGTAATACGGCAGCGTTAATATATTGCGCTTCGAGGCGAAATCAGTTACCCAGTAATGGGGAAGATCGTCTGCCATACCATTCCCCAAGTACTCGTACTCAGCGTCAATCAAGAAATCTATGCTTTTGGAGCTAAGTGGCACGCCTGGGTACCGATCGCCCTGCCTAGGCAGAAAATACCAACCGACGGGCCTCTTTCCACAAACATCGCTCAGAATTTCGGTGGTGAGGCCGACGCGCCTGTTTTCTTCCTCCAACGTTAAGGTAGTGACATCCTCATGTCGGTACCCGTGCGCAGCGACCTCATGACCTCTTCGCACCATTTCCTTAACTCTTTCTGGATACATCTCAGCCATAATGCCGGGCACGGCAAATGTGGCTCTAAGGCCATAGTTCTCGAATAGCTCAAACAGTCTGGTTGTTCCCTCCCTTGCCCCAAGGTCCCCACACCTCCTCCACACGTCGTCGGGTCCAATTCCGTCCGGACCTGAATGCACACTGAAATCTACAACAACCATCACTGCGCACCTGTGCTTCTCTGGCCAGTCGAGCTCGTCGTCCCTGAGGCCTTTCTCATCACTAATTGTGTAACCGTCTTTCCACGGCATAGTCTATTGCTCCCTTGTGGAGTCCATCATTTCACTTCGTAGGCGCAGGAAAGTTTTCCAAACAGTAGCGGGCGAGCTCTTCACAGGTGCAGAACCACACACCAGGCATCTTTTTCATGTCGACAATGAGTCGTTCCAGCACCGCGATTCTCATGGATCGTCCAGAGATATAGGGATGACAGCAAACGTTAAAATACTTGCCCATCTTGTAATACTGTCTGAAGGCGGAGGTCAAAATCTGGTAAACATGCTCTGGATCCGCCAAGCGGTTCCCAGCGTTTGTGGCTCCCTGCCAGCCAAAACGGAAGTACATCGCATCATCCGTCACCAGGTGGAACGGTAGGTTCAAAATGCAGCTTTGCCCGCCATCTTGCAGAACGTAGTACGGGATCTCGTCCGAATCCTTAAACCGCTGGGAGTCATACAGATATCCCTCGGCGTTTAGGGACGATATTTTATGGTTGCTTCTCGTGCCGACCGGTTTTTTACCGCAGAGCTTTTCGAGTGCATCCGTCGCTTTGCGAAGATGGTCCCTTTCCAGCTCTGGCTCTTTTGGAACCCGATGTTCCCAAGTGTGATTCGCAATCTCGTGGCCGCGCTTCTGCGCTTCTCTCACAGCATCAGGATAAAGTTCGCAAATGCGGCCGGGAGTAAAAAGAGTGAACTTGATGTTCTGCCTGTCGAAAAGATCCAAAGCGTTCCATATCCCGACACGCCCCCCAAACTCCCCCTCGGTTAGTTCCATGATGGGCTCATTGGACAGCCGGAGCTTGAGCATGGAATCAAAGTCAAAAGTGAAGTTCACCGCAATGCGTATCCCCTTGGGGTACTTGAAGTTTTTGATCAAGTGATAGTGATATCCCTCACCTGAAATCTTTTCCACTACGTCGTCGGCACGCGAACTAGAAGGCATCATGATTCCTGGTCTCCACGCAGATTCCAAACAAAGAAAGATCTTCCCATATTCCACACACGCGACGTTTGACTCATGATCCTATTACCTGAGCACCTTTCCATATTTCTCCACCAACTCAATCCTGCTCTCATAAAGCTCTTTGATTTTGCGCTGAAAACTTTCGGGCCCGCGGTAATCGTATGTTGCATCGAACTGCGCCAAAACCTCTTTAAACTGAGAAGTTTGCATCGCGGTATACAAGGCATCATGGATTATTTGTATCCTTTCCTTTGGAATCCCTCTTGGCCCTAAAATACCGAAAATGCCACCGCTTCCTTCTACCTCGTAGCCCAGCTCCTTCAATGTTGGGACATCCGGATATGCTTCGAGTCTCTTAACTGTAAAGGTACCCAACAAACGAAGCCTACCTGTAGCGACATGAGGTTTGAACACAGGAGTCAATACAGCGCTTGTGATATGCCCCCCAAGCAGCGCTATCACAACTGGCGCTCCGCCAGCGTACGGAACATTCACCCACTGAACATTTGCTTGTGCCCCTAGGCGCGCCATGTTCAACGCGATGCTAGGACCGGCACTACCGAAAGTGACTTTGCCAGGGCGCTCTCTCGCATACTTCAGCAAATCGTCTAGCGTAGTAAACGACGTGTCCCCGTTTACTACGAGTGCCTCCGGAACTGTCATGTAATGCACAATCGCATCGAAATCTTTTAACGGGTGATATGTGACTTTCGACAAGATGGCATTTATCAATCCGCCGGCTGTCAAAGTGCCAAGTGTGTAACCATCAGATTCCGCGTTCTTCAGTTCGGCCAGCCCAACAGATCCGGAGGCGCCTGCGCGATTGATAATAATAATGGGCTGCTTCAAAGCGCTGGAGGTCATATTGGCTAAAGCGCGGGACGTCAGATCCGCTGAGGACCCGGGTGGAGCAGGCACTATCACCCTGATTGGTCGCGCAGGGAATCTCTCTTCGGCAGGTATGGCCGTCACAGAGTAAGCAATCAACGTGATGCATATTATGACAACAGCGTGTTGCGTTCGCATTATCTCCTCCTCGTGAACGGACAGTAATCGTTTCTGCTCGCACACCAAGCTTCGTGGAACTGCGAAAACACAGCGACGTAGCCAAGACTTGACACACCAGGAAAATAGTCCCGCGCATCCCTGCGTGCTCGACGGCGATGTCGCTCGCTCAATAGGACCCGCTCTCCCCTCAATCCGCTCTCGCTCCGGATTGTGTGATTACTTTTTCATATTTAATAATTTCAGCTTGAATGTAAGCCGCGAACTCTTCAGGTGTAGAGCCGACCGGGTCTGCTCCACCCGCCGCCATGCGATCCCCGACATCAGGAAGCTTGAGACTCCTGGATATTTCTTCGTAGAGCTTGGTCACGGCTTCCCGCGGGGTGCCGGCCGGCGCTAGCAAGCCAAACCATCCGCTGACTTCGTATCCGGGAAATCCAGCTTCCGCAACGGTCGGAACGTCGGGCAAGAGAACCGAACGTTTGAGGCTCGTCACCGCTATTGCTCTTATCTTGTCGTTCTTTCCGCCCCGCACGTGAGGCAGCCCGCCAGGCATCGACATCATAGATGCATCGACCTGTCCTGCTATGAGGTCGATTGTCGCCGGTCCGGCTCCTTTATAAGGCACATGCACAGCGTCAAATCCCGCGAGCGTCTTGAGCAGTTCCATCCCCAAATGTTGGGCCTGTCCGACGCCCGATGAGGCGTAGGTAATTCTGCCTTTCTTCGACTTTGCCAGCGCGATAAACTCTTTGACCGTTTTCGCCGGCACGGAAGGATGTAGGGCGAAAAGATAGGCCTGCGCCGTGACTTGTGTAATGGGCGCAAAGTCCTTTACAAAATCATACGAGAGCTTGCGATAAAGACTCGGGTTGATAGCGTGAGATGGTGTGGCCAAAAGCAGCGTATAGCCATCCGGCGCCGCCTTGGCCACAAGTTCTGCCGCGATATTTCCGGCCGCGCCCCCGCGGTTATCCATAATCACCGGCTGTCCGAAGGCGGCCCCAAGTTTTAGTCCGATTATCCGCCCAACAAAGTCGCTCCCGCCGCCCGGAGGGGCCGGGAGAATGATCCGAATGGATTTGTTCGGATAGGACTGCGCTAACGCTGCACCCGCAATGGATACGCACAAGACTGACGAGAAAACAGTACACAATTGCCGCAACAAGCGGTTACTGATCTTCATTTTGCTTCCTCCCGTCCAACAAACAGCACACGGACCACATGCATTGAAGTATGCACTATATCATCATTTTCCCAGCCTGCGCCGGGGTGACGCGCCACCTCAGGTGCCGTAGCGCGTCTGTGTAGTCATCTGCTTTAATGCCGCCAGCGCGCTGTAACACGCGAGCCATGCGGTCTTCGGATTCTCCGGCGCCGGCACGTTCTCGAGCTTGATGCTGATGTTGCCGGTCCTGCCCTTGATGGTGATGTAATGGGTGTTGTATCTGAGCGCCGGGTCGGCGACCACCTTGAGCCGCGTGCGGTCGAAGCCGATGCCCGCCATGCTCAATACCGCGGCGATGTTGACGTTGGCCGGAAAGTGCGGCACGCCCTCGCGCGCCGGGCCTTCGAACAACGTCTTCGGCTCGCGCAGGCCGCCAAGGTCCACTTTCATCTTCTCGACGTACGGAATCCCCAGCCATGCGGCGGGCGGCTTGGTGACGGCGATCTCGACCTCGTCGACGCCCGCGACGCATGCCGCTTTGAGCGCATCGAGCCCGCCGATACCGCCTGACGGCACATACAGCAGCGCACCGCTTTTGTTCGCGCTCGCTTCGAGTTGCGCGCGCAGCCCATCGTCGCATAGCGCGCCGCCCGACAACACGATCACCGCAATGCCTTTATCGAGCAGTGCTCCGCAATATTCGCGCACCGCCTCATGCGATGCCGCTTCGACCACGACATCAGGCTTGCGTGCGAGCAGGTCCGCGAGCGAGGTGACGAAAGCGACGCCGAACTCCCGAGCAAGCGGCCTGCCGCGGGACCTGCCGCTGCGGCTGACGATCGCGACCGTCTCGGTGTCGCCGAGGTCGCCGCGCTTGATGTGCTCCAGGAACAGGCGGGCGATGGTTCCGCCGCCGATGATGGCTACGCGCATGGGCAGTCCGCTTATGATGTGGCGGTTATTGTGCCACAACCGGCGCGTGTCTCCGGTTGACACCCGCCGGATCACCCCAAGAATACAAACTTTCCTATCGTTTCATGGTCAACCGGGTCAACGGGATTTCGCGCTCTCGGATCGGCTGCGCATGAACTCGAGCGTGGCGCGGGCGCACTGCGCGGGCGCGGTCGCGGCGATGTGATAGGAGTCGCCGGGGACCGTGAGCAACTCCGAATTCGGGATTCGACTCTGCCAGGCCTGCACCTTCTCGAGCGGATAAAGAGGATTGTCCTGAGTGGTAATGACCAACGTCGGGCAGCAGATATTGGGCAGGTCCGGCGTGATGTCGACCTTGGGAACGGCGGAGAGAAACCCGAGCTGTGTCGACAGCGCCGTGCGGCCCATGAGCTTGATCCACCACGCCGAACCCTCGGCCGGAAAGCCCGGGCCGAGCCGGCCCGACATGGTGGAGCGTGCCCAGCTCTCCATGCCGTGCTGCTCGATGTAAGCGACCCATGAGAGGTAGCGTGCGGCCGAGTCGGCGCCGCGCGTCGGAGGGCCAAGCACGGTTAGCGTCTGCACGCGCGAGGAATGGCGCGCGGCGAAGCGCAACGCCATGGTGCCGCCCACCTTGGCGCCCACGAGATGAAAACGCTCGATCCCAAGTTGATCCATCAGCGCGACGAAGTCGTCCACAATGCGGTCGGGCGACCATGCGTAGTCCCGGGGCATCGGGGTGGAACGTCCGAAGCCGCGCATGTCGGGGCGCACCACCCGCAGCTCGGCCGCGAGCTGCGGCACCCAGCCGTACCAGACCTCGCTGCTTTCTGCGTTGCCGTGCATGAGCAGTACCGTGTCGTGCTCGCGCCAGGGCTCGGCGAAGTCGTCGACCTCATAATGCATTTCCAGATCGGGCGTAATTGTCGCGATCGGCATGGGATGTGTTTTTTCCGTTTACTCGGCGCGGATTCCCGCGTCCTTGATCACTTTCGCCCACTTCTCGATGTCGGCCCGAATGATTGTATCGAACTGCCGAGGCGTGTTGCCCACGGGGACCGCGCCCTCGCCGGCGAGGCGCTCGGCGAACTCGGGCGTGTGTACGATGCGTACAATGTCCCGGTTGAGCCGCTCGATGATCGGCCGCGGCGTGCCGGCTGGCGCCAAGAGCCCGTTCCATCCCCGAACTTCGTAGCCCGGCACGGTGTCGGCGATAGGCGGGGTATCGGGCAAGGCCGCTACGCGCTGTGCCGTGCTCACGCCCAGCACGCGTAACCTGCCGGCCCGGATGAGCGGTAGCGCGCTGCTCATCGTCGCCACGAAGTAGACGCTGATCTCGCCGCCGATGAGCGCGGTGAATACCTGGGGCGCTCCTTTGTAGGCGACGAAGGAAATGTCGGCGCCGCTTTTGAAGCGGAACAACTCGGCGCCGAGATGGCCGAGGCTGCCCGTGCCCACCGCCCCGTAATTGATCTGACCCGGACGCTGCTTGGACAGCTCGATGAGCTCGCGCACCGACGTGACCGGCAGGGCTGCGTTCACCACGAGCAGCAGACCGATTGCACTCACCATGGTGATGGGGGCGAAGGCCTTTACCGTGTCATACGGCAGCTTGGAGATCAGGCTCGGGTTCACCGGGTGCGATGGATACACCATCAGCAATGTGTGACCATCCGGTGTGGCTGCGGCCACGATCTGTGAGCCCACGATGCCGCTTGCGCCCGGCCGATTGTCAACGATGACCTGCTGACCAAGCTGTTCGCCGAGTCTCTGTCCGATCGCGCGCGCGAGAATATCGGTGATACCGCCGGCGCCGGTGGGCACGACGATCCGCACTGGGCGCACAGGATAGTTGTCGGCGGGGTGGACCGATGGCGCTGCGAGCAATGCAAACAGGAACAGCCAGGGACCGAGCGCTCTCATGGGTGAATAGTAAGCAAAAAAGAATATTCTAGCTCATCGAGCTTAACATAAATCCGTTACGCTCGGTCCCTCACCCCCAGTCCCTCTCCCGGAGGGCGAGGGGAGCTTAGGAGTTTGTCGGCGCTAAGTCCGATAAACTCCTAGCGGCACCGCGCTGCCCGCGCGGTTTCGTATTGTCAACTGGGGCCGGGCATCAATCGGTTCATGCCGCAGCGGTGTCGCGATACCCGTCGATGAATGTCCTGATTTCACGCGCACACTGTTCAGGCGCGAGCAAGTGAATGCCGTGTCCATAACCGCGAAGCGCGACCAGTTTCGCCGCGGGCAAACGTTGTTGCATCTCCTTCATCATCGCCTCTTTGGCGATCGGACTTTTCTCGCCCGCGAGGATGAGCGTCGGCGTTGCAATTTCGGGAAGCCGCGGCCACAAATCCCCCTGTCCGATCATCCGTTCCAGGGCCGCCGCTATATGTTTAGGTGTTTTGTCCATCTGCGCGATGTACCACTCGCAAAGTTCAGGCGTGGCCTTTGTGGTATCGAGACGATAGGACAATGTCTTCCGGCACCAGCCCCCCACGCCATATTTCTCGAACGCGGCGGCGCGATCGGTTTCGCCCACGGTGTAAGTGGAAGCGATATCCGGGGGCCGTTTGAACGGCGTGTCGCACAAGGTCAGCGTATGCAGCCGGCTGGCATGCGTCAGTGCGGCAGTCAGGCCGACGATGCCGCCCGACGATTCTCCGACCCAATGTACGCGCTCGATCTTGAGCGCGTCCATGAGCCCGACGGCGTCGTCCACGAATTGCTCGAAGGAATAGATGCTCCCGGGCGGCGGCTTGGTTGTCTCGCCGCACCCACGCGCATCGAATCGCAGTACGCGGTAATCCGCGGCGAGCAGCGGTACCAGGGGCTGCCAGAACAGCAGGTTGCGGGCGTAGCCGTGAAAGAGCAGGACCGTATCGGGCGGGGCATTCCTCCACGGCCGCGTGTAATCCGCAAGCTCGCAACGTATGTCGATGTCGCCAACTCGGATAGTTCGATATGACATATCATTCGACTCTGGCGCCGGACGATCGCACAACCTTTGCCCATTTTGGCAGTTCGAGCTTGATCAACTGAGCGAACTGTTCCGGCGTATTGCCGACCGGCTCGAGTCCCTGGCCGAGCATCCGTTGTTTCATGTCCTCATTGGCGACGATCTTGCGGGAGGCCGCGCTTAGACGGCTCACGCTGTCGCGCGGTGTTCCAGCCGGAGCAAGCAAGCCGAACCACGTCGTCGCCTCAGAGCCTGCTATGCCCGCCTCCGCGATCGTTGGCAAATCGCGCATCACGGGGGAGCGCTGTGATCCTGTTACGCCCAGCGCTCGCAATTTTCCGGCTTTAACGTGTTGCCTTGAATTGGGTATCGTGTCGAACATGAAATCGATTTGTCCGCTGAGCACGTCGATGATCGCTTGCGACCCGCCTTTATACGGCACGTGTACGACATCGATTTTCGCCATGCTCCTGAACAGCTCCGCAGAGAGATGTGTGGCAGAGCCGCTGCCCGCGGATCCAAAACGCAATTGGCCGGGCTTTGCCTTGGCGAGCGCAATAAACTCTTTTACTGAGCGGGCCGGTATCGAGGGATGCGCGACCAGGACGAAAGAAGTGGCCGCGACTACGCTGATAGGGGAAAAATCCCTGACAGGATCGTAAGGCAGCTTTGGATAAAGGGCGGGAGCAATGCATAGAGTCGCCGCGCTGCCCATGGACAGCGTATAGCCATCGGGAGCCGACCTTGCAACGTACTCACCGGCGATTGTGCCGCCCGCACCGGTACGATTCTCGATCACGAACTGCTGATCGAAAACTTCTGACAGCTTTTGGGCCGTAAGCCGGGCAACCAGGTCGATCGGTCCTCCTGCCGCGGAGCCTACGACGATCCTTACCGGCCTGGTGGGATAAGCTTGTCCGAGCACGACGGTAGGAAAGAGGCTACTGAATACGACGACTATCGAACAGACGACAAGTTTCATATCCATAACGTTCATCGGTTTAGCGTGGTGTGACTTCAATGATACTCTTGTTGCGGATTAAGCGTGATGGTGTCTTCTCCCGCTCAGCGCCGATCCTTTGGCGCCATGCGCCGCAGCTCTTCCGAAAGATGCACGGTGGCGCGCGATCGCGCCCGGTCGCGCGGATAGATCAACTGCACCAGCACGGAGATTCGTGGCCGAAACGATCTGAATACCAGATCGCCGAATTTGCCCGACAACGAGGTTGACCGGTCGACCAGCGCGATGCCTGCGCCTTCACTGACCAGCAGGCACGCCGCCAACGAGGAACTCGCTTCGATGGCGACGTCCGGGATTGGGACGCCTGCTTTCCGGCATTCGTCCTCGATGAGCATGCCAAGCCGTGTCGTCGCACCCAGGGAGATCACCGATTCGCCGCCGAGGTCCTCGGCGCCGATATGGCGCTTTCTTGCAAGCGGATGCTTCTTGCGGACCACACAGGCGATCTCGGTGACAACGAGCTCCTCGGCGTCCACGCCGGGATCGGCAACAGGCGCATACACGATTCCCATATCGACTTCGCGGCGTGCGACTCTTTCGACCACGAGCGGCGTCGGCAGCGACTGAATGGAGACGTGCACTGCGGGGTTGCGGCTCCGGAACAGCGCGATTGCACGCGGCAGGAACGCGTGGACCAGTGTCGGCGACGTGGCGATCACGAGCCGGCCGGTCCTGCCGTCGCGCATTTCTTGCATGACTCGATTCAAAGTGCCGACGCGGCCGAAGATCTCGTTGACGTCCGGCAATAGATCGCTCGCCTCGGGCGTTGGATGCAGCCGCCCGCCAATGCGTTCGAAGAGCTTGAACTTCAGTTGCTGCTCGGCGCGCTTGAGGACGTTGCTCACGGCAGGCTGAGTAACGTTCAGATTTCGAGCGGCGCCTGTCACCGAGCCCGCCCGCATAATCGCGTAAAAGACTTCCAGCTGTCTCAGGTTCACAGTCTATGCGGCGCGTGACCGAACGGTGGGGAACGACGCAAAGGCGGCGCCGTCGAAACCATGTGATCTTCGCACGCGGCCGGGTTAGCGGGTCGTAGAGGGTAGCGCGTCTCAAGCAATCATATCACAATAAGTTATGGCTTATCGAAAAATCATGATTAGCGCTGCGACCGGCCCGGTGTCATAATTCTGCGGTTTTTTGTAGCTCATTGCGGACGCGCTGCTGCCCGCAACCGCCTGAGCCCGGAATTCCAGCGCTGGCACGCAGGAGAACCGAGTGAAAATCCTGACACTATTGAAAATGATGCTTGTTTCGGCGCTTATCGCCGCAGCGTGGGTCGGGCAGGCGTTCGCACAAGGCTACCCGAACCGGCCGGTCAGGATCATCGTTCCGTTCTCCACCGCCACGGCGGCTGACATCGTGGCCCGCCAACTCGGGTCGCGGCTCGCTGAGACGTGGGGCCAAGGCGTGGTCATCGAGAACCAGGGCGGCGCAGGCGGTGTCATTGGCGCCGCGACCGTCGCCAAAGCGGCGCCGGACGCATACACGTTGGTCATGTTCGGGATCAACCACGCGATCAACCCGAGCCTTTACAAGGACGTGCCCTACGACACGCTGCGCGACTTCAAGTCCATCGTGCGCGTTGCCGTTGCGCCGTTGGCGATCATCGCCCACCCGAGTTTCCCGGCGAACTCGATCCCGGAGCTCATCGCGTTGGCGAAAGCGCGTCCCAAGGCGATCCTGTATGGCTCCGGAGGAAACGGCAGCGTCACGCACCTCTCGTTCGAGCTCCTCAAGGCAAGCGCCGGCATCGACATGACCCACGTGCCGTACAAGGGGATCGCGCAGATGATGACCGATGTCCTTGGCAACCAGATTCCGCTCGCTTCCCCGGCGGCGGCGACCGCGCTTTCGCAGTTCAAGGCAGGCAAGCTCAAAGTGCTGGCGATCACCAGCGCGAAACGCTCCTCGGTGTTTCCCGATGTGCCCACGGTAGCCGAGGCGGGAATTCGTGGTTACGACGTGTCCGCGTGGAATGGCCTGCTGGCGCCGGCGCGCACAGCCGACGAGCTCGTTACGAAGATCCACGCCGATGTGGTGAATGTCGCCCAAAGCAAAGAATTCATCGAGCTGCTGCAGAAGCAGGCGCTGGAAGTGGACTTGCTGGGTCCAGCGGAGTTTCGCGCCTTTCTCTCCGCTGAGCTCGACAAGTGGTCGAAGCTGGTGAAAGCCAGCGGCGCAAAGCTGGACTGACCTGGAATTTGTTTCGGCGGGCCGGGTCTCAGGACGGCTTACATCACTTTGTCGTATGCCGGGCAGCTCGTGGAGATGGACTGGCCGAGGCCGGGACTGCCGCTCTACTACCGCGCGTAACGCCACACGTTTCGCGTTCATGCCAGCTCAGCTGGTTGTAACCTTTCGGAGGCAGCATGCATTTTCTAGTTATCAGTACGCCAAAACCTGAAAAACCCTCGGCTGCGCGGGACAACCAGAAGCAATGGTGGGACTGGCTCAATCCGCTGGTGGAGCGCGGTACGGCCAAGCACGTCTATACGAAGCTCGGCCGTGGCGCCGTCATCATATTCGACGTGGATTCCCACGAGACTCTGCACAAGCTGGTCAACCAGTGGGCCGAATGCGTGCCGGCCACGTTCGAGGTAGAGGCCTTGCTGCCCAAGGAGCATCAGGAAAGGATTGCGAAGTCGGGCACCAACCCCATGGTGCTTTGAGTGTGCTGCGACCGTCAATCAAGTCCTTCCTGTGCGGATGACTGATCGATGAAGCCCGAGATGAAGGTCCTGTCCGCGTCGGGACAGCTCGGCTACGGGATTCCAGAAGAAGCGTTTCGACGCGGTGTCGCCCGGCAGCCGGACGTGATCGGCGCCGACATGGGGTCGATCGACCCCGGACCGTATTGCCTCGGCTCCGGGGAAATGGTCGTTGCGGGCGAAGGACTTCGGCGCGATCTGCGCATGGTGCTGGAGGCGGCAAAGGAGACCGGAGCGCCGCTCCTGATGGGCTCCGCCGGAACGGCAGGGCGACGTTCGCAACTCGACGGCGTCATCGAAGTCGTCGAATCCATCGCCAAAGAGCGCGGCCTTTCGTTTCGCCTGGCGACAATCGCCGCCGACATTCCCGTCGACGTCGTGCGCAAGCATTTGCGCGCGGGCGACATCGAACCCTGTGGAATCGTCCCGGCGCTTACGGAAAAGGAGCTCGACCGCGCCACCGGTATCGTCGCCCAGATGGGGGTTGAGCCGTTCCAGCGCGCGATCAAGATGGGCGCCGACGTGGTGATCGCGGGGCGGTCTTGCGACACGAGCATGTTCGCCGCGATCCCGCTCCTGAAGGGTTACGACAAGGGCCTGACGATGCACATGGCGAAGCTGATCGAATGCGCGTCGGCGTGTGCGGATCCCGGCGGGCGCGACGCGTCGATGGGGGTGATGGGCGAAGGCTATTTCATCGTCGAATCGATGCATCCGCGCCAGCGGTGCACGCCGGTGTCGGTCGCCGCGCACGCGCTGTACGAGCAGTCGAACCCGTTTCAGCTCGAGGAGCCGGGCGGGATTATCGACCTGACCGATTCCCGATACGAGCAGATCGACGAACGCCGGGTCCGTGTCACCGGGTCCGTATGGCGTCCGACCAGCCGCTACCACGTAAAGCTCGAGGGCGCCCGACACACCGGGTACCGGTATATCGCGATGGGTGGCATCCGCGATCCGCGCATGATTGCCGCGACCGACTCGGTCGCCGAGGAGACGCGGCAGATCGTCGAGCGCACCTTCGCCGGTTCGATCGACCCGTCCGAATATACCGTGCAATTCCGCATTTATGGAAAGGACGCGGTACTCGGCGCGGCAGAGCCCACTCCCGGCATGGCGCAATCGCATGAGATCTTCGTGTTGATCGATGTCGTCGGACGAACCGCGGCGATCGCCAAGAGCGTATGCGGGGTGGCGAAGCAGTTCTTCCTGCATCTGCGTTACCCGGGAATCCTCTGCACGAGCGGCAACATTGCCCACCCGTTCTCGCCCGATGTGCTATCGGCCGGCCCGGTCTACGAGTTCAACATTTACCATCTGATGCCGGCGGGTGATCCAGGTGAGCTCTTTCCCATCGAAATGCGAACGATCGGAGGCGGCACGTGAGCAGCGACCAGAGATCGACTAAGGGCACGATCGTCACCGGTGTGATCGGCGACGACGTCCACGTCATCGGCATCCGTCTGATGGAGTACGCGCTGAAGCAAAACGGCTTTGCCGTCGTTTCGCTGGGGCCGCTCGCGCAGCAGAAGGAATTCATCGACGCCGCGATCGAAAGCGCCGCCGACGCGCTCTTCGTCTCCTCGCTGAACGGCCATGCCGAGCTGCACATCCCGGGCTTGCGCGACGCGTGCGTCGAAGCCGGAATCGGCGATATCCTGATATACGCCGGGGGACAGCTCACCATCCGGCGTCCCGACTGGGAACAGGTGCGTAAACGGTTCGTCGACGAGCTGGGGCTCGATCGGATCTATCCGCCCGACGTGAATCCCGACACGCCGATCCACGATCTTGAGTCGGATATCGGCGCGCGCCGCGCCGGCAAATCAAGGAAGGAAACCGCATGAACGAGATCATCCGGCCACGCGGCGCAACGCCGCCGCTGTCGGCGCAACGCTGGGACGACTCACGCTTCGACGAAGAGCGGGCAAAGATACTCGCGACGTGGAAGACCGGTGCGGACGTCGACCTGAACGATGCGGCTGCGTTTCACCGCTCGCGCGCGGCGCTCACCAACGTTGCGCGTAAGCGGGGGTGGGCGAAGCAGACCGGGAACGTCCTGCTCCAACCCTATGGCGGAGTCACCACGCTCGCCGGACAGACGGAGCTGATCCGCCATGTCGCCACGGAAGGAGGCGCGGACATCGTACCGACCACGATCGACAGCCAGACGCGCAACCTCAAGTACGCGGCGGCGGAGGAAGCGCTCCGCGCCAGCGAACGGCAAGGCGCTGAGCTCCTGAACGGTTTCCCGATCGTCAATCACGGCGTCGCCAGCACGCGGCAACTGGTGCAGGCGGTCGACGTCCCGGTCGAGATGCGCATCGGGACCGTCTTCCCGCAGCTCGCCGTCGAAGTGGGCTTCGCGGGAGGCATGTCCTCGGTGACCGCGGGCCCGATCTACTATACCGCACACTACTCGCGCGACACGTCGTTGCCGGAGACCATCGCCAACTGGCAGTACGTGTTCCGGCTGATCGGACGCTACGCCGAACTTGGAGTCCCGATCGGTTTGCAGATCCATGGCATCGGCACGTCGACGCCGTTTCCGAACACGCTGCTCGGCGCCTGCTGCGTGCTCGAGACTTTGATCGCTGCGGCGCAGGGCGCTCGCAGCTTTTCGTTGGATGCCCGACTGATGGGCAACATGGTTCAGGACGTCGCCGGCGTGCGCGCGATCCGCGAGGTCGCCGAAGACTACGTCTGCGGGCGATTCGGTTACCGCGATGCGGTAATCACGATCGACCGCAAGAGCTGGTCCGGCCGATATCCCGAGGACATGGCCCGCGCCTATGGGATAGTCTGCTATAACGCGATGAGCGGCATGCTGGCCGGCGCGAACGAGTTCATCGCCAATTCGGTTCAGGAAGGCGTCGGCATTCCCCTCAAGGAGTCGAATGCCGACACGCTGAAGGCGATCCGGCAGGTGGTCGGCATGATGAAAGGGCAGCGTGCCGGGCTCCAGGCGGAGCCGGTGGAAAACGAGATCCGGCTGATGAAGCTCGAGATGAACGCGATCCTCGATGCCGTGCTCGAGCTGGGCGAGGGCGATCCCGCACGGGCCACCGAGCTCGGATTTCGCCACGGCCTGATCGATATTCCGTTCGCCGCCAGCCGCCATTGCAAGAACGAGGTCATGGTCGCGCGCGATGCGGAGGGAGCGGTTCGCTACCTCGACGCGGGCAGGATTCCGGTGCCCCCAGAAGTGCTCAAGTACCACCGCGCCTGCCTCGAACGGCGCGAGACGGGACGGCGGCGCAAGATCGACTATCAGACGATCGTCGACGACATCTTTTCGATCAGCCGCGGCTGCCTGGTGAACGACTGACATGGCGAGGCTCGACGAAATCGCAAAGGTCATCCGCAGCAAGAACGCGGGTCCGTTCTGTCTTACGCTCGATATCCTGTTCGGCGACGATCCGTCGTATAGGCGCGTTGTTGCCGCCGAGGCCATCACGCGCGAAAAGATGGCGGCGCTCTATCGGCAGCCGGTTGAGAACGTGCAGGTCTACCACCACCCGACCGCGCTCGCGATGAAGGTCAGCATCGTCCGCGCGGCGCCCGCCGGATCATTGATGGATACCGATCTCTACGGGGCGCAGCAACACGTGCTGCTGTACCCGATCGAAATTGCGTAGCCTGCTGCGTCGCCGCCGCCGATACGCCGCCGTTGATACGTTGACCGATGATTACCCCGCGGGTCGCGCTCCTTATCGACGTCGGGAGCACGTGGACCAAGGGCCTTGCGGTATCGATCGACGAAGGCCGCCTGTTGGCGCGACGACAGCATCCGACGACGCTGTCGGCGGGAATCATGGAGGGCGTCGACGTCGTCGTCTCCAGCCTCGAACAGGCGATAGAGGGCGCGGTCGTGTTCAGGGCGGCCACGAGCAGCGCCGCGGGCGGACTCAGAATAGCCGCGATCGGGCTCGTTCCCGACCTCACCGTAACCGCCGCGCGGCAGGCAAGCCTCGGGGCGGGCGCTCGCGTGGTGTTCACTGGCAGCTACGTGCTCGCGCCCGATGAGATCGAGGTCATCAGGAGCCAGCGGCCCGATATTGTTCTGCTCAGCGGCGGTACCGATGGCGGCAACACCGAGGTGATCCTCGAGAACGCGCGGCGGCTCGCGAGCGCTGCGCTTCCCGCCGCGATCGTGCTCGCGGGAAACAAATCGGCACGCGCCGAAGCACTCGCCGTTCTGCAGGCCGGGGGCTGCGAAGTGCACGTCGCCGACAACGTTTTGCCGACCATCGACACGTTGAATGTCGAATCGGCGCAGGCCCGGATCCGCGGCGTGTTCCTCGAACGCATCGTTGTCGCTCGCGGCATCGAGCAGCTTCGCGACTGGGCGAGCGGGGGCCTGCTGCCGACACCGAAAGCGGTTCTCGATGCGGCCGCGTTTGTGGCGGACGGGCCCGGTCGTTTCGGCACCACCGTCGTGATCGATATCGGCGGCGCGACGACCGACGTCCATTCGATCGGCGGATCGGAGCCGCAGCCCGGAACGCTCCTGCGAGGCTTGCTTGAGCCCAGGATCAAGCGCACGGTGGAAGGCGATCTCGGACTGCGCGTCAGCGCCGCCGCCGCCGCCGATGCATTGGGTGCGGAAGGCTTGGCGCGGAATATGGGAGTGAGTGTCGAACAACTGCGCGAAGAGGCAGAGAGCCGCGTCGAATGCCCTGGCACGGTCGCGGAAGAGGATGCTTTCGATCGTGTGGTTGCGGTCGCCGCCGTGGCCGAGGCGTTGGCTCGACACGCAGGCCGGCTCGAAAAGCTTCCTTTGCGGCGCGATGTGTGGGTCCAGACCGGCAAGGATCTGCGGCGCGCCGGGGTGGTGATCGGCAGCGGTGGCGTATTCGCGGCGCGAGCCGATGCGCTCGAGCTGCTGAAGGCTGCCGTGCGCGAAGCGGCGGGGCGGGGCGATCGGCTGGTTCCCGAAGCGCCCACGCTGCTGGTCGACCGCGATTACGTTCTTTTTGCCGTGGGCTTGCTCGCGCCGTGCTATCCTGACGCGGCGGCGTCGCTGGCACTGCGCAGCCTCGGCAGCCACGGAAAAATCGCCGGGGCAGCGCCGCAGCGATGATCAAACATCAAGCGCAAGGCAGCCAAATGGGCCAAAGTCGTCAAGGAGTCCGGCATTCGGCTGGACTGAACGCAATAAACAGAGGATGTCCCCATGAAAAACGCGGCTAGCACTGCGGCGGTGATGGTCTTGTTCGTTGCCTCATTCGTTTGCGCGCAGGCGGCGGCGCCTGGCGACTATCCGGTAAGACCGGTCAAGATCATCGTGCCGTTTCCCACGGGCGGCACCAACGATATCGTTGCGCGCGCCGTTGGCGACAGGCTGTCCAAAGCGCTCAAGCAACAGGTCATCGTAGAAAACCGTGGAGGAGCGGGCGGGTTGATCGGAACTAAAGTCGTTGCGGGCGCGCGCCCGGATGGCTATACGCTGCTCGTCGGCAATGCCGGTGCGCTCACCGTCGGCGTGAGTCTCTATTCGAAAGCGCCATACAACGTCCTCGAGGATTTCATTCCGATTTCCCTGCTTGCGGACATCACGATCGTGCTCGCAGTACATCCTTCTTTGCCGGCAAGATCGGTCAAGCAGTTGATAGCCCTTGCCAAGGTGCATCCCGGCAAGCTCAGTGCAGCCTTGCCGGGGACCAACTCGATACAGCATCTGCTGACGGAACTGTTCAAACGGCGCGCCGGAATCGATTTTGTGAACATCTCCTACAACGGCGGCGGCCCGGCAATGATCGACTTGGTCGCCGGACAGAATCACATGTCCTTCATCAACCTGCCTACCATACGCCAGTTCATACTGGCGGGCCGGCTGAGGCCGATTGCCGTGGCGGGCGCGCGCCGTTCCGAACTGCTGCCCGACGTCGCCACGTTGGAGGAGTCGGGTCTTCCGGGCCTGACTGCGGCGCCGTGGAACGCGCTTCTCACGCCTGCAGGCACGCCGAAAGAGATCGTCACCCGCCTCAGCGGCGAAGTGATGGGCATGATGCGCACCGCCGACATGAAGCAACTCATGGGCAACCAGGGAGCAAACGCGTTGTCGAGCACGCCGGAGGACACATACGCTTTTATCCGAGACGAAACCGCGAAGTGGGCGAAAGTGATCAAGGACACAGGGATCCGCGCGGATTAAAGGCGTGCCGACTTTTCACACCTCACCGGGTGTCCAGATTCACTATCTGGTGGATGACTACACCGATCCGTGGCGCAAGCCCCCGACTGTTCTGTTGCTGCACGGCAATGCCGAAAGCAGCCTCACGAGAGGCGCCGCTTACTGCCCAGTCCAGAAATCGTTCACATTGTCGTGTGTGGGGATGCACATAGAAACAGGGTTATTTCATTTGAGGCCGGTCACGCCGAGCCCACAACGAAGGAAATATCACTGCCGCCGAACTGGGATACGCTGTTGAAGGAAAGAAGTCGACGGGCCTTTTGATATGACTAGAAGTCATTTCGTAACTATTCAGCTTACCCGGATGGCAGAGGATCTGGTGCCTGACCTTGAAAGGCGAGAGTGAGGGCGTGGAGGACGTTGCGCCCCTGTTTGCGCAGCGTGGCGAGGCAGGAACGGATGGTGCAGAAGGACTCGGTGCCGGTGATGGTACGGAAACACCCGGAAGTCTTTTGCTCGAGTTTCGGCATGCGGATATCGCGTTCGGCCTGGTTGTTGTCGAAGGGCACACGCGAGTCGGCGAGAAAACGCGAGGACACGCGTCGGCGTGCCAGCGCGAGAGGCAGGAGAAGATTGACCGCGGGGGATTGCTTGATACGGCCAGGCTGCCTCTGGGTATGGGCGCGGGGCGGATTGTCCCGTTCGCCTTGGGCGAGGATGGCTTCGTATTGGTGGCGCAGACTGGAGAGCCGCGTTCTTGCCAAGGGGCGTTGGGCCAGCTTCGCGGCATCGGCTTGGTCCTTGGCCCGGCACCGGAAGTCGATCATCTTGCGCGGCCAAGGCCTGTTCGGTGGTTTCCTCCAGGTAGATGAGTTCGCGCAGATAATGGGCATTACACAGCGCACGGGTACAGGCATACACGCAATTAATGTATACGTCGCTTACATGTTATCCTGTTATCCGCACCAGCTACAAACCTATTCAACCTTTCGAAATTTCCACCGCTCGGATCATTCGTCCAACAACTTCCGCATCAATCACTCTCCAAGAACAACCATACCATTTCATAAACATTACTGTGCCTACATCTAGCTGGCATGATTGTTAACACGCCCTAGCCAATGACCTCACGCCATCGCTATCACTCAAGGAGGGGAAATGAAGATCAGTAACCGCTTGTTGCGGCAATTGTGTACTGTTTTCCCGTTAGTCTTGTGCGCATCCATTGCGGGTGCAGCGTTAGCGCAGTCTTATCCAAACAAATCCATTCGGATCATTGTGCCGGCTCCTCCGGGCGGCTCGACCGACGTTAGTGCGAGGATAGTCGGACTAAGACTTGGGGCCGCCTTCAAACAACCGGTGATTATAGATAACCGCGGGGGCTCGGCCGGAAATATCGCGGCAGAACTTGCGGCCAAGGCGGCGCCAGATGGCTATACGCTGCTTTGGACCCCACCATCTCTCGCTATCAACGCGAGTCTATATCGCAAGCTCTCATATGATTTTGTAAAGGACTTTGCGCCTATTACACAAGTCACGGCGCAGGCCTATCTTTTTCTATCTTTTCCTTTTTTGCCGGCGAAAACGGTCAAAGAGTTTATCGCGTTGGCAAAGTCGAAGAAAGGCGGAATTACCTACTCTTCTGGAGGCATGGGACAGGCTGGCCATCTAGGGATGGAACTACTCAAAACACTCGCAGGATTTGACGCTGTGCATGTGCCTTATAAAGGAGCCGCACCGGCGATAATCGACCTCATAGCAGGACACGTCGATGCATCTATAGTGTCGATGCCTAGCGGGCTGACTCATGTGAGGAGCGGAAAGGTGAAGGCGTTAGCGGTGACCAGCATCAAACGTTCGTTTCTTTTGCCCGACGTTCCGACCGTTGCGGAAGCCGGAATTCCCGGATACGAAGTCAATGGATGGCAAGGTTTGCTGGCGCCGGCTGGCACACCGCGGGAAGTCGTGACCAAGCTCTACGAAGAAATATCCAGGAGTCTCAAGCTTCCTGATGTCCGGGATCGCTTGGCGGCGGATGGAGCAGATCCGGTCGGCACTACACCTGAAGAGTTCGCGTCTTACATCAAAGCTGAAATTATTAAATGGGAAAAAGTAATCAAACAATCCGGAGCGAGAGCGGATTGAGGGGAGAGTGGGCGCAGTGGCGCGCCTGCTCGATGCTATTCGCCGAAACCCAAAATGCGACTTGCTCCCGCCCCCATCGAGATTGCGGCCGATCTCGCGCTGCGCCCGAACTCAATCGAGTTGGCCGCGAGCACAAGCCCGATCGCGTCAAGTATCCATTGCCGTCAAACGAGGCGATGGTACCGTTCGCACACGATGCGCATGCGATCCCGCATGTGCGGGCGTATACTCCACGTCCAGGGTGTCTTGCGCGCCTCCAACTAGGCCGGCGAATCGACGACGCGTAGCTCGCTGGTGTGGTACACGGCAAGGTATTTCTGGTCACCTTCGCGGCAACGATAGCGGTGCGCGGCCAAGTGCGGCCGTATTTACCCCTCGCACTGCGCTACGCGTTGTTGGTACGGGCTGCTCGTCCCAGCACGCACACCGGGCCACATCGTGACGACGCCATACGAGACGGGGCGCAAGATCATGGAGCTGCCCGACGTGCGCCAGACAATTCAGCGGCAGGGGCTCGACATCACCGTCAAGGATCCGCAGCAGTCCGCGCGGCATATCAAGGCCGAGACCGAGCTCATGGCGAAGATCATCAGGGCGGCGAGCATTCGGATCGAGTGAGGTGTCGCTGCGCCCCATTCAAGTTGCACGCGAATTCGCTTTCAGCAACTCATGCCAGCGCGGCGGCAGCTTGATTTCCTTCGTCGTCGGCTGAGTGTGCCCGCCTTCGAACGACATCATCCGGTTCCGGTTGGGATCGCCGCAGACGACGATGTGCAGAATTTCAGGGCCTGAGAGCAGCCGCACCTTGTCGTCCGGCTTGCCTAAAAATTCCTCAGAGTAAACGCCCGCTTCGGCTTGCTCGCGCACGGTGTCGCCCCGCGGGTTCGTGTATTTCGCGAGCCAGTGGAATTCGCGCAGCGAGATGCGGGTGTTTGCGTACAGATAGTTTTTGACGTCCTGTTTCGAGTACCCGGCGTTAGCAAGCGACTTTGCGAGCGACGGCGAAAGCAGGATCGTCAGCATCGCTCGTTGCGCGTCGGGTCCGCGCTCAGGAAAGACCAGGAGCCGTACTTTTTTTGGCAGCTCTTTGCACAGCAGGTCGAGCGTGGTCTGCGCGCCATTCTTGTCCGGCGCGCTGTAAGGCGTCGCCGATGGTCCCCAATTGTTGGTGATGCCGACCGTGACGGTACTCGCGCTACGAGCGAATCCCTGCTCGACATGGAAAGGCTCCCACGGGCTCGCTCCCTCGTCTTCTCCCAACGTAAAAACGAGCGGGTAGCCGAACGTCCCCATATAACTTCTGCCGGGCCTGTAGCCGGCGATGTTTCTGACGATCAAACCAACCGCGCGGCCGATCGCAGGATTCGCTCCGCGCGAGATGAGCTGCGGGCCATGATGGATTCCGAGCTGCCTGGCGATCGGCCCGTTCACGAGCAGAAACGGCACGAGTCCCGACGTGCTGCCGATGTCGCCCAAAGCGCACCTCTCGTCTCCAAGCGCTTCGACGGCAGCGACCAAGAGCGGCATATGCTCGGGCCGGCAGCCCGCCATCACCCCGTTCGCGGCGATGTTCCAAGGCACCGCCTGCAGGTTTGCGGACGGCAGGATCGCGATTGGCTGGTCCGGCGCGCGGCTAGTGAATTCGAGAAAGCGCGCGACCTTGTCTCGCGTCGGCGGAACGATCGGCAGGCCGTCGCTCCATTCCTGCGTGCTGAAGAAATCGTTGACCTGTTCGAACGTGCCGGAGAACACGATCTCGCCCGGATTCCAGGTGCTGCGCTTCGCCGCTGACGATGCGGCTGCGGATTGTTTGGTCAAGCCATCGATGATCTTGTCAAAGAGCACGCGCTCGACGTTCTTGCGGATTTCATCGGGCTCGTGAACGCCGAGCGGACCCGGGTACTCCGCCGTGCGCAGCTCTTCGATGCCTGATGCTTTCCCGGTGAGCCGCGCGAGTGCCGTGAAGCCGGTCGTCGTCACGACGAGGGAAGGAATGCCGAGATTTTCTGCTTCCACTGCCGGCCGCGCCGCGGCCGGGGTGCAGACCCCTCAGGCGCCGTTGCCCGAGATCAACGCATCACAGCCTTTCTCCTTGGCCAGAGCCGCAATTTTTTTCGCAAGCGCTTTCTGGCTCGCCGGCGTATCGGCCCAACAAACGGGAAACTCCGAATACGGAATGACTTTGGCGCCGGGATATTTTTGCTTCAGCAATTCACGCAGCACCGGAAACGTCGCGTCGCCTTTGAAGAGTCCCGTCCACGTTTCGCAAATGGTCTTGCCGTCAAGATCCGCGAGCCGCGGCGCGACCGTGTTCTGCTTGACGACTTCGCCGCCGACGGGACTGACAACTTCCAGCTTTTCTTTCATCTGCACGGCTCCTTGGTTGCCGTTTGTGAGCACTCGTGTTTCTTTTTCCAGTCGGGATTCTACACGACGTTCGACATCACGCGCTCCCAGTACACCACGGCAGCGTCTGGCATCCTTTTCGGCGCGAGAATGCTGCGGTAGCTTGAGGAAACTGCATTGATGCCGAGCTCCTTCCACGTCGGCGTACCGGAGTACGCCCCCCTAGCAGTCCTGTCGGACTTGAAGCTGCAGCGCGAGGCAGATGAAATTCAAGTGGCGACATTATTGTACTATTTGGCATAAGAAGCAATAAGTCAAGCGCTATTGTGAGCTCGTGCGCTGTAGACTGTGATGCGTTTGTGATGCGGCTTGCGGCGGAGGGAAGTGAGGACGATAATCTAATCGGGGAGGCGATTGGCGGGGGTTATATGCTTGAGCGAGCTGGCGCAATGCAGTGCGAGCGTGTCAGCGCGGATTGAGTTTCCTTCCATACGTCCCTTGCAAGGTCGCAGCTTGCATTCGGCTCGTGCCTGCCCGTCGAGGTATCAATCGCGCAATGCATGATCAGATCAAATTCAAAGCATTGGAGGAAACAATCATGGCCAGAAAAGCACATGGGGGCGCCTTCGACCGACGCACGATGGTCAGAGCGTCGGTCTTGATCGGCGTTTTGTCCGGGTGCCTGCTCACTCCCTCCATCGATGCGGTCGCGCAGGCAACGCCGTCGCGCACTGGATCGGCCTACCCGATTCGGCCCGTGCGACTGATCATCCCTTACGCCCCCGGTGGCGCTTCCGATTCGGTGGCCCGCATCCTCGGGCAGAAGCTTTCCGCGTCGCTGGGGCACAGTTTCGTAATCGATAACCGTCCGGGCGCCGCGGGAACATTGGGGCGGGGCATAGTCGCCAAGGCCGTACCCGACGGCTACACGCTGCTCATTGGCGACTCGACCCATGCAGTCACCCCGCACGTAATGCGCTGGATCCCCTATCACGCGATCAACGACTTCGATCCGATCACGCTGCTGGCAACGACGCCGCAGGCCCTCGTGGTCAATGGCGGCTTCCAGGCGCAAACGCTGAAGGATCTGATCAGGCTCGCCAAGGCGCAACCGGCAACCTACAACTACGGTTCCGGGGGCAGCGGATCGCTCACGCACCTCACGGCCGAGTTGTTCAAGCTCACCGTCGGCGCGAACCTTACGCACGTCCCCTACAAGAGCATCGGCATCGCGATCACCGAATTGCTCGGCAACCAGATCCATGCCGCCTTTCCGAGCTTGCCCGGCGTCGTGCCCCACGTACGAACTGGTCGGCTGCGGGCGCTGGCGGTGGCGAGCCCCAGGCGCTCGACGGCGCTCCCGGATGCGCCCACCTTCGGGGAATCCGGCGTGAGCGGCATGGTGGTGATCAACTGGGTGGGTGTAATGGGACCGGCAGGCATGCCGAAGAACGTTGTCTCCCGCATCCACGACGAGGTGGTGAAGGCGGTGCGTGCGAGCGACACCCAGGAGAAGTTTTCGGCGGCCGCGCTCGACGTCGCCACGACGACACCGGAGGAATTCAAGGCAATGCTGAAATCCGAGTTCGACCGGTGGGGCAAGGTGGTGAAGCAGGCAGGCGTCAAGCCTGATGAATGAGCGCCGCGCGCTCGATTTCTTACGGTTGGGAGAGTTTCATGGCAAAGCAGTTCGCGCAGGTCGGTGACCTGAGAATCCACTACGAACTCGCCGATTACACCGAGCCGTGGCGCAGCCACGAGCCGGAGTCGTTCCTCCTCTACCCCGGCTACTGTCGCAACATGGAGTTCTGGCGGGCCTGGGTGCCGCTGCTCGGGCGGGACTACCGCGTGCTTAGGTTGGACGCGCGTGGCTATGGCGAGACATCGAAGCCGCCGGTGGGATCAGCGATCACGGCTGAGATGCTCGCCAAAGATGCCATCGGCCTGATGGACGTGCTCAAGCTCGAGCGCGTGCATTGGGTGGGCGAGTCGACGGGTGGCGCGGTGGGATTGGTAGCGGCTCATGCGTTTCCGGACCGCATCGCCTCGCTGACGGTTTTCAACACTGCGGCCAAAATGGGCGCCGAGACGACGACAGCTTATGCCCTCGACCAGCCGGACCAGGCAGCGGCGATCGAGAAGTACGGCGTCGCGGAGTGGTGCCGGCAGACGATTCGCTGGCGTGTCGATCTCGAACACGCGCCCGAAGGCATCGGAGAATGGATCGCCACGGAGATGGCGAAGACACCCGCGCACGTGGCGGTCGCAGCGTTCAGGCTGTTCTCGACCGTAGATCTCACTCCGCTGCTTTCAAGAATCCAGGCGCCGACGCTGCTGATCCTGGGCAGCAAGTGCACGCAACGCCGGAAGAAGAACATGGCGGAGATGCGCGACGCGTTGCCGCACGCGAAGCTGGTCGAGATCGAGGGTTACGAGCAGGGTTTGCACTTCCTCGCGCCCGATGCGATGGTCGCCGAGGTTCGCCGCTTCCTGCAGGAAATGGCCGGCCCGCGCAGGGGCTGGAAGTCAGGTCTTGCGCTGATGTAGGCTGATGCAAGGCCAGGTCCGTGCCTCCGCACCTGGTTTCCGGATGCCGGCTGCGCGAATCACCTCCGCCCGAACACCGCGAACTGGCGCGGGGATCGCCGACGTGATCGAGCCCCATCCCTGGAACGTCCGAAGTGCATGGGGCCGATGCGGGTGATGACTCGCGCCATCTTGACGTAACCGGCATTGCAATCGGCCGACCACAGGCGCAACATGCTTCCTGGCGCACTGCTCGGCAGCGGTGAATCAGCGCGAAACCGCCGCCAGCGGTCGGACGCGCGAAAAGAGCGGGATTGAATTTCTTATCGTTTTTGCGCGGCTGTTTGAAAATTATCGCTCCCGGAAAATCGTACCGCAACGAGGAGAGCAGCCATGAAACTGTTGAAACACGGTTTGACCGCATTGTGCGCGGCGCTGATTGCCGGCACCGTGTCTGCCCAGGCCTATCCCGGCAAAACGATCCGTTACATCGTGGCGTTTCCGCCCGGCGGCGGGGCCGACGTGCTGTCGCGCATCCTGGCGCCCAAGCTGTCGGAGGCGCTCGGCCAGCAGGTCGTGATTGACAACCGCGGCGGTGCGACGGGCAACATCGGCGCCGAAATCGCGGCGCGGTCGCCGCGCGACGGCTACACGGTCTTGTTTGCCTATGCCGGCACGCACGCGATCAATCCGAGCATTTACAGCAAGATGCCGTTCAAGGAGAGTGATTTTGCGCCCATCATCTGGCTGTCGGAGGTGCCGCAGGTGCTGGTGGTGCATCCGTCGCTGCCGGTCAAGACGGTCAAGGACCTGATCGCGCTCGCCAAGTCCAAGCCGGGCGAGCTGACGTACGGCTCGAGCGGCAGCGGTGCGATGAACCATCTCACGGCCGAGCTGTTCAAGCTGATGACCGGAACCAAGATGGTACACGTGCCGT
>JACQOI010000382.1 GCA_016202615.1 Betaproteobacteria bacterium | reverse complement strand
GCGGAGTCCGGAGTCGAGTCCGCCTCGTCGAGGCCTGAGGAATTCAAGCGACTTATCCAGAATGACCGGACGCGCTTGGCAAAGATTATCGTCGAGCGGAAGATCGTCGCGGAATAGCCTAGGAGTTCATTATGAATGGTCAGCCGGTTTTGCTTTTAGCAGCCTGTACGGACTGCTAAGTCCGACAAGCTGCTAGGGTCGTGATCCAGTGACGAAAGAAGACGGCCATCGTATCGGCGCGAGCGTCGAGGGTGCGGCCATCGTCGACGCGATCAAGCGCAGCGGCGTCGAGTTTGTCGTCTCGGTACCCGACCGCGTCACGAGCGAGACCGTGTTGCGCCAGGTCGCATCGGATTCCGCGCTCAGGCTGGTGCGCGTATGCAAGGAAGACGAAGGCGTCTCGATCTGCGCCGCACTGTCATTCTGCGACAAGCGCGCGATACTGCTGATGCAGCATACCGGGTTGCTCGATTCGGTGAACGCGCTGCGGGGGATCGCCGTCGAATACCGGCTGCCGGTCGTCATGATGGTGGGCCTGCTTGGCCACGAATCCGATGCTGTGCCGGCACAGTCGCGCAGCTACGGTGTGCGTATCGTCGCCCCGATCCTCGATGCAATGGGAATCGCGTATGAATTCCTGCATCGCGCCGGCGATGAGCAGCGGATCGCGCCCGCGGTCGAACGCGCCTATGCGAATTCCACCCCGCTTGCGCTGCTGATCGGGAGGAGCCCGGTATGATGAAGCGTGACCAGTGCCTGAAGCTCATCGCGAAATACCACCGCGACGAGATCGTGGTGCCGGCGTACCAGGCTGCGTTCGAATGGCTGGTGATCAAGCCGGATGCGCCGAATTTCATCGCGGTCGGGGCGATGGGCCAGGCGTCATCGCTGGCGCTGGGACTGGCGCTGGGCTTGCCGGAGCGCAAAGTGATCGTGTTCGATGGCGACGGCAGCCTGTTGATGAACCTGGGCAGTCTGGTGACCATCGCGAACGCCGCGCCCGGCAATCTGCTGCACTTCGTCTGCGAGAACGGAACGTACGAGGTCAACGGCGGCCATCCGATTCCGGGAAAGGACAAGGTCACATTTGCCGGGCTTGCCCGTGCGGCAGGCTATCGCGAAGCGCACGAGTTCTCGGAGCTTGACGTGCTGGAAGCTGCGCTGCCCGGCATACTGCGCGCGATTGGCCCGGTGTTCGTCGATCTCAAAGTCGAACCGGGCGAGAGTTATCCGCAGGATTTCACCTACATGCACAGCCCCGCGGCGCGCGAAAAATTCAAGGCGGCGTTGCAGCAACCGCGGCGCGCTTGAGGCGCAGGGCGCGCCGCCCGCGCTCGCGCAGCAAAACAGCCCACGGTGTTGATTTACCTGTGAATTCAGTGTATGTTTTTCGACTCCCTAATACGTCCCTGGTCAGAACCGCAAAGACTGCAAAGCAGAAAAAAACCATGGATTGGACTTTCAGTGCGGAGGCTGCGACGCGGTGTGGCATGTCTGATCGCCGCGTCGGAGGTTCGCGTGCGGCGAGGGAGCACGGCATATACGTGCCCGGCACCTCATAAAGGAGGAAGATGGACCCGATCTCGTTACGGCGCTGCGGCACGGCTACGTTGGTGACAGCGCTCGCGTGTGTCAACGCGATGCAGCTGCGGTCCGCCGAAAGTCACGCGCAAAGCGCGCCCGTCACGGGCGCCTACCCCACAAAACCGATACGCCTCATCGTGCCGTTTCCCCCGGGCGGCAGCAACGACATCGTCGGTCGTTTCATCGGGCAGAAGCTGACGGCGCGGCTGGGCCAGCAAACCGTAATCGATAACCGCGCCGGCGCTGACGCCATCATCGGCACCAACCTTGCCGCTAATGCAGTGCCGGACGGATACACGATGTTGATCGTGTCTACCACGTACACGATGACGCCGGCGACACACAAGAAGCTGCCGTACGACCCGCTGAAATCGCTCACCCCGATCGCGCTCATCGGAACCGGTCCGTTCATAATCGCAACCTGGCCGGGACTGCAGGTGAATTCGGTGAAAGAGCTCATCGCACTCGCGAAAGCCAAGCCGGGGCAACTCCACTACGCGTCCTCCAGCGCAGGCGGGGCCACCAATTTCGCTGGCGAACTGTTCAAGCTGATGGCGGGTGTGGATATCGTGCACGTTGCATATAAAGGGGGCGGGCCGGCAATGATGGATGTAATGTCGGGCCACGTCCCGGTGCTGGTCAATACGTTGTTCGCGGTGCTGCCGCACGTGCACTCCGGCAGGTTGAAAGTCCTCGCAGTAAGCAGCGCCAAACGCACCTCGATCCTGCCTGATATACCCACCATCGCCGAAGCGGGCGTGCCCGGCTATGAAGCGAGTATCTGGTGGGGCATGCTCGGTCCAGCGGGAATGCCTCGCGACATCGTGACCAAAATCAACTCCGAAATCGGCGCCATTCTTCGTGACCCGGAAACCGTCAAGTGGTTTACGTTGCAGGCCGCCGATCCTGTGACCGCTACGCCGGACGATTTCCGGAGACTGATTGCCGCCGACATAACCAAGTGGATCAAGGTTGCAAAGGAAGCCGGCATCAGCATTCAGTAACCCCGTGAAGTGACCAAGAGCATTCCAACCCAATAACAGGAGGTCCCTGTGGCAAGACTACCTTTAGCAAGCCGGGAGAGCGTTCCCGAAAACCAGCGTGCTGCTTTCGACGAGCTCCTGCGAGGCTACGGATCCGTTCCTCGCTACGGCCCCAGCTCCGTCATGATCCACGTGCCCAAAGCCCACCAGCTGGTGAATGCAGTGAATAATTACCTGCGGAGCGAATCCTCGCTGCCGAAGAAGATCCAGGAACTCGCAATGCTGGTCACCGCACGCGAGCTGGATTGCCAGCATATCTGGAACGCGCACGCGGCATCAGCGCGCAAAGCCGGCGTGCGCGATGCAATCGTTGACGCCTTGCGGGACCGCAAAGAATTCCCCTCTCTGGCTCCCGACGAAGCTGCTGTGGTACACTACGGCCAGGAATTCTTCCGTACCCATCGCGTCAGCCGGGGGGCGTTCCAGGCGGCGCTGGAGCAGTTAGGCCGTCAGGGCGTGGTTGAACTGAGTATGGTTCTGGGAAACTATAGTCTCCTGGCGTTGCTCATCAACTCCTTCGATACCGACTTGCCCTCGGACAGGACTGAACGTCTGCTGCCGGTCTAAATCGCACCCCAGGAACGGAAATTCCTTCCCGCCTTCCCCTTGCCGAGGCCGTTCAAGACGGCCGATTGGCGAGGCGCGACGCGTTTTTCGCACCGTCGCCGCCGGCGTGACGCCTTGCCCCGGCCGCGGCCGGTGCGCAAGCGGCGTGCGGCGATGTTTGCTTTTCCGCTAGCCGCGTGTCCGGGCTGATATTTCGAAAGCACTCGCTGATCGTTGTCTGGAGCTTGCATGAAACACCTGACACCACTGGAGGCCATTTCGCTGTACCCTCAGCACGACTATACGCTCAAGAGCCTGTTTGAGACCAGGGCGCAAACGGACCCGTCGCGGCCCTTTCTGGTCTTCAAGGAAAAAACCTGGATATGGGGGGAATTCAACGAGGCCATTGATAGATCTGCATGCATGCTGGCGTCACGCGGTATTCGCAAAGGCGACCGCATGGGGATCATGGCGACCAACAGCCATGCGCATGTCCTGCTGATGTTCGCGTTGGCGCGCATCGGCGCCATCATGGTTCCGGTGAATCCCGAGTTTGGTGTTAGCGAAGCAAAATATGTCATGCGTCATGCGGGTGTCAGCGCGGTGGCTTGTTCGGCGGACACCCTGGAAGTCGTAAAGCAAGCATCCAGCGAGATCAATCCACAACCCTGGTTCGTGCTCGTCGATGGCGAGATGGCTGGAATACCGCAACTGGCTGACCTGGTTAGGGACGGCGGAGACGCCAGGCTTCCGGATGACATTGCTCCTGACGACACATTTGCGATTATTTATTCGTCGGGAACGACCGGTTTTCCTAAGGGCGTGATGCACAGCCAGCGCAACTTCGTGTTATCCGGGGAGGTTCACGTCGCACGTACGCACCTGCAGCCCGATGATCGCGCGTTGTGCATATTGCCGATGTTTCACATCAACGCTCTGTTTTATTCTGTCGGCAGCGTGGTGAGCGTCGGCGCACGCCTGATTATCGCGCCGCGTTTCAGTGCTTCGCAATTCTGGCGCCTGGTGGCCGATACCGGCGCAACTCAGGTGAACACCATGATGGCGGTCAGCAATATTCTGGCGCGGCGCCCGCGCAGCGAATTCGTGCGCGGACACAAGCTGCGCATAGTCAACGGCGGGGGATTCACCAAAGAAACCAGGGACATTTTTAGGAATGAGTTCGGCGTGCCGACGATGATTGAAGGTTACGGCATGACGGAGACACCAGCCGCCTTCAGCAATCCCTATGATGGCCCGCACAAGCTTGCTTGCATGGGTAAACCGGCCGCGCACCCGGATCCCGCGCGCCCCTGGACTCAGGCGCGCATCCTCGACGATGAAGGACGGGACGTGCCGGATGGCGCAATGGGAGAACTGGCTGTGCGCGTTCCAAATCTCATGCAGGGTTATTACCGCGATCCGGAACAGACTGCGGCGTCGTTCCGCGACGGCTGGTTCCTGTCGGGCGATCTGGTGCGGCGGGATGACGAGGGGTATTTTTTCTTTGTCGCGAGAAAGAAAGACATCATCCGGCGCCGTGGCGAGAACATCGCGGGCGCCGAGCTCGACCGCGTGATTGGCGAGCATTCCGGGGTATCGGAAGTGGCCGCGATCGCGGTCGATTCCGAGCTTGGCGAGGACGACATCATGGTGGTGGTCGTGCCGAAAGCCGGGGCAAGGCTCACCGCGGAGGACGTCAGAAGCTGGTGTGCGGAACGGCTGGCGGCGCACAAGATACCGCGATTTGTTGTTTTTGTCGACGCGCTGCCGCATACGCCGACGCACAAGGTCGCGAAATTCCTGCTCAAGAAAGACGCGACGCTGCGTGCCAGAGCGGTGGATCTTCAGCCTTCGTGAAAAGCAAACCGATAGGATCTTATTTTGGAGCCGTCAATTTCCGACACGCTTGCGCATGCGCTCCTTTTATTCCGGCGTGATCCCTGCTTCCGTGATCGCTTTCGCCCAGCGCGCTACATCGATCTTCAGGAGGTCACCGAACGCGTCCGGCGTGCCGCCGATCGGCACCAAGGCGTTAGCCAGAAAAAACTTGCGCATCTCGGGCTGCCGCAAAATACGATTGGCCTCGGCGTTGATCTGATTGATAATACTGCGTGGCGTGCCTGGTGGCGCAAAAATCGCATGCCACATGGTCAGCTCGAAATCCGGCAGGCCCGATTCCGCGACAGTGGGAATCTCGGGCGCCATTTCGACGCGCTTGGCGCTGCCCACGGCGAGCACCCGCACCTTACCGACCCGCGCCTGCGGCAGGATCCCCGGGATGTTCGCAAAGGCCGCGTGAACCTCGCCCCCAAGGAGAGCGCTGATAGACGGTCCACCGCCCTTATACGGCACGTGCAGCATATCGATTTTCGCAAGCGATGCGAACATTATCATCCCGAGATGCGTCGGCGTTCCGATCCCCGCCGATGAATAGGTGATTTGTCCGGGCTTCGCTCTTGCCAGTTTGATGAGTTCCTGCACCGACTTAGCCGGCACCGAGGGATGCACCGCGAGCACGTTGGGATTCTCCGCCAGCACCACTACCGGGGCCAAGTCCGTGATCGGGTCGAACGGCAGTTTACGATAGAGCGTCACGTTCATGGCAATCACGGAGCTCGTTGCCAGCAGCGTGTAACCGTCGCGCGCAGCGCGCACTACGCTATCGGTGCCAATCGTGGTGCCGGCGCCGGGCCGGTTTTCGACGACCACGGGCTGTCCCCATGATTCGGTGAATTTTTGCGCCATGATACGCGCGACGAGATCAACTCCCCCGCCCGGCGCGAACGGATTGACGAGTCGGATCGGCTTGGCCGGGTAGCTTTGCGCGATAGCTGCGCCGTGCGCGGCCAACGCGAGCAGCGTCAGCACCCGTGTTGTCGTTGCTTTCATCTTGCTTCCTCCTTGTTGCACCCGTTCATACCCCGCTACAGGTCGTACTTAATCACGCGATTCCGAGCCAGTCGGCCACGTCCTCCATGCCCAAGCGCTTGATCGCCGCCTGCGTGGGACGTCCGGAGTCCAAGTCCCAGCCCGCCGCGGCGTGGTAGCGGTTGACCATTTCCTCCAAGTACGGTGCTATGGTGACGCCTGCTGCCGGTCCCCCGGCCGGCGCCTCAAGCAGCCGCTTGCCTACGTCGAACTGGTCGCTCTTTGTGAACCCGCGGCTTACGGCAAT
>JACQOI010000341.1 GCA_016202615.1 Betaproteobacteria bacterium | reverse complement strand
TCCGGCCCGGTTGGCTGCCGGTCGCCGGGCGGTGGTCGTTACTGTCATAATCTTGCACCGAATGTGATTGCCGAGCATTTTACACCCATTGGGCCGCCAGGCTCCATTTCTGGTGCCGATCCAATGTCGCAAAAGCGAGAATGGCTGGAGAGCCCTACTCGACCAATATGGCTTCATGGCCAGTGCGCAGATTCATCCCCGCCGGGCGCGCCGCCCTCTTGAACAGCACTACTGGTCGGACTTCAGGCTGATAGTGAATCCGGCACTGCGCGATTTCGAGTATCCCGCGTTCCACGCGGTACACCAGTCGGTGCTCGCGGGTAATTCGCCAGGACCAGAAGCCGCGCAAGTTCCGTTTCAGAGGCCCGGGTTTACCCACTCCGCTGAACCGATGGCGCTGAATGTCTCCGATCAGTGCGTTGATCTTGTCGCGCACGCGAACATCGGTACGTGACCAATAAAGATAATCCTGCCAGGCACCCGGCGCCCAGACGATTCTCACCGGATCGGCTTGTGCGCCCGTCCGGGGCCTGACTTTAGGTCGCGCGCCAACTTGAGCAAAAATGTTTTCTCGTGGCGGCGGTGAGTAAGGTGCCAGACTTGACCGGGCAGAAAATGCGGTGGGCGCGCGACATTTCCTTTCCTTGAAGCGTTAGGCGCGCTTTTTCGCCGCCAAGAATGCCCCGCCAAGCGCTTCAACCAGTCTTATCTTAGGACCTTTTTACGCTAGATCAACAGGTTGCGTGGGTCCGACCCTGCTATTGCTATTGCAATTGGAATGCCGGCTGACGTATCAAACGACGTACTTGACGCCGACCCATCGTTTGGGTAGAGTTACGATTAGACCGACCGGTCTAATAGTGATTCGATGGCAAACGAGACCCAACAGCAGCTTCTCCGGCAGGGCATGGCCATGCTCTTACGGCAGGGGTACCACAACCTGGGGGTCGCTGCGGTGCTCGAGGCGACGCAGATCCCAAAGGGCTCCTTCTACTATCACTTCGCGTCCAAGGAGGACTTCGGCCTTCAGGTTATCGACCTGTACATGAAGGAGGTCCATGGCGGGCTCGACCAGTGTCTCGGCGACGAGAGCCTTCCGCCGCTCCAGCGGGTACGGCGCTTTTTCGAGTCAACCGAGGAGAAGTACCGCACCGAGGGCTATCTCGGCTGCCTGCTCGGCGGCTTGGGGCAGGAACTCTCCGGCGTCAGCGAGTCCTTCCGCCGCAAGGTCGAACAGTGTTTCTCGGAGATCGCGCGCCGCATCGCCGCCTGCCTTCGGGAGGCGATCCAGCGGGGCGACCTTCCGAAGGAGACCGACCCGGAGAAGATGGCGGAGGTACTTGTCAACTGCTGGGAAGGGGCGGCGCTCCGGACGCGTCTACGACAGGATCCTGCGCCGCTGCGGGAGATGCTGGACTTTTACTTCCGCTTGGCGTCCACGTAGCCAAACAGTAAATGTTCATCCTTGTATGCGCTGACTCCTTTTTTTGCGCAAGAAATTATACCGACCGGTCTAATACCACGTCTTTTCATCAGAAGGAGGAACGACATGAAGAGCACTTCCCTTTTCGAACGTCTCGGCGGCTCGTCCGGCATCAACGCGCTGGTGCAGGACATCGTCGCGCTCCACATGGAGAACCCGGTGATTCGGGCGCGGTTTCGCCCGTACCTGGAAACCCCGGACAAACTCGAGGCGACCAAGAAACATCTTTGCGCGTTCCTGGAGGCGGGCAGCGGCGGTACGACGCAGTACACTGGTCGTACCATGCAAGACGCCCATCGCGGGATGAACATCAACGAGGCCGAGTACATGGCCGCCACCGACGACATCCTGACGGTCCTGCGCAAGCACCGCATCGACGAGCAGACGCAGAAGGATGTGCTGGCCATCGCCTACTCCCTCAAGGGCGACATCCTGCACGTGTAGCGCGAACCGCCCACCCCCTCTTAACGCCGGCGGACTTGGTGCAGATCCCGAAAGGACAGGCATTTCGCTCATCGAGGGAGGGCAGCTTCTTCGCTGAGCTTCATCGGGCGTGCAAAAGTTAGCTTTTGGAGTCGGGACTTGTTCCGTTGTGAGTCGATTCCGGTGCGCAGCTACTGGGTGATGGTGGTGATAAACTTATTCACTCGTCGCATCATTGGTTTTGGCATTCAGCACTCTGCATTGATGGCGTATCCTTGTGTCCAATTTTTCACAGAAAGTAGCGATTCCCGACCCCTTGTGACGTGCCTTTAATGTTGATCCAGCTTCTGTGAGAGTTCTTTGTCTAGCCCCGTCATACGACCGTCTAGTGACGCTCTCCATCGAGGCCCTGGATGCTGGGGAATTTCCTGCTCGTCGCCATCTCCGCCGGGGCCGGCGCCGCCTACGCCCAAACGCCCTCGCGAAACAC
>JACQOI010000340.1 GCA_016202615.1 Betaproteobacteria bacterium | reverse complement strand
GGATACAGCATGTTGAACGCAATGCTCTGATTCGCGGTCTGCACGATGCGCACGTGCTCGCGCTTGAGCTCGCGCGCGTGGCGGCAGCCGCAAGAGTGCGCGATCATATCGATCTCTTTGTTCATGTTCTTCACGTAATTGGCGACGCGCTGGTATTTCTCCTCGACCACCAGGCCGCGCTGCAGCCGCTTGTTGTGCGTCGTGACGCCGGTGGGACAGGTGTTGGTATGGCAGCGCAAGGCCTGGATGCAGCCGAGCGCGAACATGAAGCCGCGCGCGGTGTTGATGAAATCCGCGCCAACGCACAGCGCCCAGGCTGCGCGCGCCGAAGTCACGAGCTTGCCGGCGGCGACCACACGGATGCGACTCTTGAGACCGGACTGCAGCAGTGAGTCGACCACCCGCGGCAGCGCCTCGGCAATCGGCAGGCTCATGTGGTCCATCAGCGTCTGCGGCGCCGCGCCGCTGCCGCCTTCGCCGCCGTCGATCGCGAGAAAGTCGGGCGCAAACTCCCTGCCGCGCCGCAGCACCGCGTTGCACAACTCGTTGATGAACTCCCAGCCGCCGATTGCGGTCTTGATGCCGACCGGCCGGCCGGTCAGATCGCGAATGCTGGCGATCCTGTCGAGCAGCTGCTCGACGTTGGCGATGTCGTAATGCCGGTTCGGACTGATCGAATCCCGCCCGACCGGAACGCCGCGGATGCGCGCGATCTCCTCGGTGACCTTGGCGCCCGGCAGCACCCCGCCTTTGCCCGGCTTTGCGCCCTGCGACAGCTTGATCTCGAATGCCTTCACCACCTGCGCGAGTTGCTTCGCCTTTTCCGGCGAAAAACTGCCGTCGAGATCGCGAATCCCGTATTTGGCGGTGCCGATCTGCATGATGATGTCGCAGTTGCCCTCGAGATGGTGCGGCGACAGCCCGCCCTCGCCGGTGTCCATCCAGCAGCCGGAGAGGCCCGCGCCCCGCGACAGCGAACGCACCGCCGGCGCCGAAATCGCGCCATAGCTCATGCCGGAAATGTTGACGACTGACTTCGCCTCGAACGGATAACGCGCGTAGCCTTCGCCGATCACCAGCGGCGGCGTCGGCAGGCGGTCTTCTTCCAGCACCGGATAGGGGTGATTGACGAATATGATCGACCCCGGCTCGCGCAGGTCGTTGGTCGAGCCGAAGCCGATAATGCCGCCCTCGCCCTTGGATTCCTTATATACCCACCCGCGGGTGGCGCGGTTGAAAGGCATTTCCTCGCGGTCGCCGGCAAAGAAATACTGCCGGAAATACTCGCCCATCTCCTCGAAGAAGAAGCGCAGTCGTCCGATCACCGGATAGTTGCGCAACACGGTATGCTTCTTCTGGGTGATGTCCTGGATGAACCAAAACACCAGCGTGCCGACGATCACAAAGCCGATGATCGTGCCGATGCCATAGGAAATCACGCCCATGATTCCGGTCATACGCGCCACCTATCGGGTAGAATTCATACTTGTGTATGACGACCAATATAGTGCAAATTGAACGATTTAGCATCCGTCATCGAGAGCAACGTCGCCGCCGCGCTGGCTGAAGACGTCGGCAGCGGCGACTGGACCGCGCAGCTGATCGCGGCAAGCGCCGGCGCCACCGCGAGCGTGATCTGCCGCAGTGACGCGGTTGTTTGCGGCACACCATGGTTTGACGCCTGCTTCAGAAAGCTCGATCCGAAGTCGCAAACCGGCTGGCTGGTCAGTGAAGGCGGCCGGGTCAGCGCCGGACAGAAGCTGTGCGCGGTGCGCGGCACGGCGCGTGCGCTGCTCACCGCCGAGCGCACCGCGCTCAATTTCCTGCAGTTGCTGTCGGCGGTCGCGACCGCGACGCGGCGTTACGTCGACGCCGTCGCGGGCACCCGGGCCAAAATTGTCGACACGCGCAAGACGTTGCCCGGCCTGCGCGTCGCCGAGAAATACGCGGTGCGCGTCGGCGGCGGCGTCAATCACCGCATCGGACTGTTTGACGGAATCCTGATCAAGGAAAACCACATCGCCGCGGCAGGCGGCCTGCCTGCCGCAATAAAAAAGGCCAGGGGCATCGCCCCGACCGGGGTTTGGATACAGGTCGAGGTAGAGACCCTCGCGCAACTCGAGCAGGCGATTGCCGCCGGCGCGACGATGATCCTGCTTGACAACATGGATCTCGATCAGATGCGGCAAGCGGTGAAGCTCACCGCGGGCCGCGCCGAGCTTGAAGCATCGGGCGGGATCACGCTGGAGAACTTGCGCGCGATTGCGGAAACCGGCGTCGACCGCATCTCGATCGGCAGCCTGACCAAGGACATCAAGGCGGTCGATCTGTCGATGCGGTTTGAATGAGGTTGAGTTTTGAGTTTTGAGTTTTGAGTTTTGAGTTTTGAGTTTTTGCAATTGGAAACGGCCGGTGCAGCCGCGGTTCCGCAATCGCTTTCCCGCGGCTTCAAGCGCGGCAAGGCTTCGGGCGCTGCCCCGGTCTGGTTTTCCGCCTCGCTCCTCTCGCCTTACGCCTCACGTACAACTGCGTTCGATGAAGTCCTTGACCACAGCGACGTCAGGGTCGAGCACTGTGAAGCGCTGCGGCAGGCGCTCGAGGTTTTCGAGGCCCGCCGGCACGTCAGGGTCGCGGCCGAGCGCTTCCCGGATCGCTTCGGCAAATTTGGCCGGCAGCGCGGTCTCCAGGCACACCAGCGGCACGCCCTCTTCGCGGTGTTCGAGCCCGACCTTGACGCCGTCGGCGGTGTGGGTGTCGATGATCTGGCCGCAGTCGCGGTAGACGCGGCGGATGATGTCTAGCCGGTTCGCGTGCGAGCTCGAGCCCGACACAAAGCCGAAATCCGCAACGCGCGCGAAATGCGGCGTGCGCGACAGATCGAACACGTCCTCGCTATCGAGCTGCTGCCACAGCCTCTTCACCAGCGCCGCGTCCCTGCCGATCAGATCGTAGATGAAGCGCTCGAAGTTCGACGCTTTCGAGATGTCCATCGACGGGCTCGAAGTCTGCACCACCTGCCGCGGCGGCCGCACGCGGTAGATGCCGGTGCGGAAGAATTGGTCGAGCACGTCGTTTTCGTTGGTGGCCAGGATCAGCTGTCTGATCGGCAGGCCCATGCAGCGCGCAATGTGCCCGGCGCAGATATTGCCGAAGTTGCCGGTCGGCACCGCGAACGATACCTGCTGCTCGTTCGATCGGGTAACCGCAAAATAAGCCTTGAAGTAATAGACAACCTGCGCGACGACGCGCGCCCAGTTGATCGAGTTGACGGCGCCGATGTGGTGGCGCGCCTTGAATGCGAGATCGTTGCTGACGCTCTTTACGATGTCCTGACAGTCGTCGAACACGCCGCGGATCGCGAGATTGAAAATGTTCGGGTCCTGCAGCGAGAACATCTGCGCGGTCTGGAACGGGCTCATCTTGCGGTGCGGCGACAGCATGAAGACGCGGATGCCGCGTTTTCCCCGCATCGCATATTCGGCGGAAGAACCGGTGTCGCCCGACGTCGCGCCGAGAATGTTGAGCTCGTGCCCGGCCGCCGCCAGCACGTACTCGAACAGATTGCCGAGCAGCTGCATGGCGATGTCCTTGAACGCGAGCGTCGGACCGCGCGACAGGCCGAGGACGTGGAAGCCGGGCTGCAATTGCCGCACCGGCGTGATGTCGTCCGAACCGAAAACCGCGGCGGTATAGGTGCGGTCGATGATCTGCTTGAGCTCGGCCGGCGCCATGTCGTCGGCGTAGCGGCGGATGATCTCGAAAGCAAGCTCGCGATAGCCCAGCCTGCGCCAGGCGGCAAGCTCGGCGCCGGAGATGTGCGGATAGGCTTGCGGCACGGCGAGACCGCCGTCTTCCATCAGGCCGCCGAGCAGGATGTCGCGGAAACCCGCCGACGCGGCGCCGCCGCGAGTGCTCAGATAGCGCATGAGTAGCGGCGGTTACCGGGCTGCACGCAACTGATTGATAACGCCCGGCCCCTCACCCCCGCGCACGCTAAGGGTGGAACAGGTTCCATCGACCTGCCGATGGATGTGCGCGTCGTAGCGCGGAAGAGGGGCCCCTCCGGGGATCTGACCGCGAAGACGCGCATAGGGACGGTTGCGACGCGCTCATGGCCGGTTCCACGGTCGCATCCCCGCAAGCGGGGCCCCTGCTCCGCGTTCCACCGTCCCCCGCAGCGGGTGCAAGCAACGGATAGCTGCGTGCTAATGTGCGCCTTCACGGTCGCATCCCGTAAACGGGTCCCTGCTCCGCGCTCCGGCGCACCCTCTCCCACAGAGGGCTTATCAGTACCCACATTTTCTCGTTGAATATCTTGGAGTTGTGCATTGAGGGCTTGTACTTTTTTTGAGCACATGTT
>JACQOI010000344.1 GCA_016202615.1 Betaproteobacteria bacterium | reverse complement strand
TGTGGAAGGTCGCGCCCTCGGCGGTGACGATGCCGGCCGCGTCCTGGCCGCGGTGCTGCAGCACCAGCAGCCCGTCATAAAGCAGCTGGTTGACCTGACTCTTCGCTACCGCGCCAAGGATGCCGCACATAACGTTCCCTACTCGTAGTTGATGTGCTTCGACAAGTCGTATGGTAACCAGACCTTGATCACATTGGCCAGCGCTTCCAGCGGCGCGCTGAACATGGCGTTACGCCACACCGGCTGCCGCGGCAGCGTCGTCAATCCCGCCAGCACCACCACCACCATCACCATCGCCAGCCCGCGCACCAGCCCGAACACCGCGCCGAGCGCGCGATCAGCCACGCCCAGTCCGGCGCTGCGGATCAGGCTCGAAGCCGCGATCGCAGCCAAGGTCATCACCAGCAGCACCATCAGGAACATGGCAAGAAACGCCGCCAGCAGTCGCAATGACGGGCCCGGTATCGCCGCCGGCAGCAGCGGCGCGATATCGGCTGCATACATCTGCGCTGCTATGAACGCCACGAACCACGACGCCAGCGCCAGCAGTTCCCGCACAAAACCGTGGATGATGCTCAACAGAACCGAAATTCCGATAATCGTCAATACCGCGTAATCGAACCAGGTCATGTGCTCTATCTGGGTACGATATTGCCGTTCAGTCCCATCCCCTTCAGCTTGTCGCGGGTTTTTTCGGCCTCGTCGCGCGACGCAAACGGGCCGGCGCGCACCCGTGTCACATTGCCCTTCGTGGTCGGTACTATCTCCGTGTACGATTTGACACCGGCAGCCGCGATCTGCTCCTGCATGTGTTTTGCTTTGTCCGCGTCGTTTAACGCAGCAACCTGCACCACATAACCGCCCGCACTCTTGGCGTCAGGCTGGGCTTGTGCCCCGGCTTTCGGCGCTGGCGCGCTCTTGGCGGGAGGCCTCGCCGCCGGTTTTCTTGGTGGCGCCGCCTCGGTATCGTAGGCGGGCGGCGTGGCCGCAGCCGGCTTCGCGGCAGGCGCTGCTGCCACCAGCGGCGCATCGCTTTTCGCCGGCGTTTCGGACTTGGCGGGGGTATCGGGCGCCGGTTTCACAGCGGATTTGGCTGCCGGCACGACCGGCACGATCTTGGACGTAAAAGTGCCCGAACTGGGCGAGGGAATCTGGATGCTGATGTCCTGGTTGACCGGCTTCGGCTCGTGGTCGAGCAGCATCGGCAAAAACACCGCGACGATGGTCACCAGGGCTATCGCGCCGATCAGCCGCCGGCGCGCGCGTTTTCTGAGCTGCAGTTCTTCTTCGCTAATGGTTTTCGCCATGACCGAGTGTATCCGGAATCAATGCCTCACCTGGCCTTCATTTGCTCGCTGCCGCTCGCGTATCACCGCAGCGACGGTAAGAAACGATCCGAAAACGATGATTTTATCATTTTCAGCCGCGGTTTTGCAGGCGGCGCGCCAGGCCCCGGCGACGTCTTCGAACCGGGTGACCGGGACGGTAATGCCGGCGCGCTGCAACCCCGCCGCGATCTGCTGCGCGGCTGCGCCACGCGGTCCCTCCGTGGTTGCCACAAACCAGTGCGTGATGCGGTTCTTCACCGCGTCAACCACACCTGCGACATCCTTGTCTTTCAGCATGGCGAACACCGCAATCGTCTGCGCGGACTTCGGCATGTTCGCGAGATTGGCGGCGAGCGCACGCGCCGCGTGCGGGTTGTGCGCGACGTCAAGGATCACCTGCGGCTGGCCCGGCAGCACCTGGAAACGGCCGGTAGGTTCCGCCTTCAGCAAGCCGCTGCGGATATCCTGCGCAGTCACCGGCAGGCGCTCGCGCAAGCAGTCGAGCGCAGTGATGCACGCCGCGGCGTTGGCCAGTTGGTATGCGCCGCGCAGCGCCGGATACGGCAGGCCGTGGCGCTTGCCGCCCGGCCCCCAATAGCGCCACTGGGTTTTGTCGGCCACATGGCCGAAATCGCGGTCGATCAGCAGCAGTTCGGCGCCGATGGCGCCGGCGTGTGCGGACAAAGTCACCGGCGGGTCGGCGTCGGCGCAGATCGCGGGCCGGCCGGCACGGAAGATCCCCGCCTTCTCGAACCCGATCGCGTCACGCGTGTCGCCGAGGTACCCCTGATGATCGAGGTCGATGCTCGCCACCAGCGCGCAATCGGCGTCGAATGCATTGACCGCATCGAGCCGACCGCCCAGCCCTACTTCCAGTATCGCAACTTCGATCCCGGCCTCGGCGAACGCCAGCATCGCCGCCAGCGTGCTGAACTCGAAATAAGTAAGCAGCGTATTGCCGCGCGCGGATTCCACGCGCGCGAACGCGGCGCACAATATCTCGTCAGAGACCTCCCGGCCGCCGATGCGCACGCGCTCGTTGTAACGCAGCAGGTGCGGCGAGGTATAGCAGCCGACGCGGTAGCCGGCGTGCCGCAGCGCCGCCTCGAGCATCGCGCAGCACGAGCCCTTGCCGTTGGTGCCGCCCACCGTGAGGATCGGGTAGCCGGGATCGAGCGCGAGCGCCTGTTTGACGCTCAGTACGCGCTCGAGCCCCATCGCGATCACCTGCGGGTGCAGCCGCTCGAGATGCTCGAGCCACTGCTCGAGAGTTCGCTGTTTCTGGTTTCGAGTTTCTGGTCTCAAGTTCGGGCACCAGCGATGACGGAACGTATGTAGCAGGCCAAACGTCAGCAGAGAAAAAACGGCGTTGCCGCCCGGCAAAAGAACAACTTGAAACCTCAAACCTGAAACTTCAAACTGGTTACGCCGCCTGCGGCAGCCTGAGCAGCAGCGTGATCAGGTTGGCCAGCTTGTCGCGCATCTCGCGCCGGTCAACGATCAAGTCGATCGCGCCGTGCTCCAGCAGGAATTCCGAGCGCTGAAACCCCGCGGGCAGGGTTTCGCGCACCGTCTGCTCGATCACGCGCGGCCCGGCGAAGCCGATCAGCGCGCCCGGCTCGGCCAGCACGACGTCGCCGATCAGCGCGAAGCTCGCGGAAACGCCGCCCATAGTCGGGTCGGTCAGCACCGAGATGAACGGCAGCTTTTCGGCGCCAAGCTGGGTCAGCGCGGCGCAGGTCTTCGACATCTGCATCAGCGACAACAGACCCTCCTGCATGCGCGCGCCGCCGCTCGCGGTAAAGCATATCAGCGGCAGCTTCTGCTCAAGGCACACATGAACCCCGCGTACGAAGCGCTCGCCGACGACCGAGCCCATCGAACCGCCGAGGAACCTGAACTCGAACGCGGCGGCGACCAGCGGAATGGTCTTGACGCTGCCCTGCACCACCACCAGCGCGTCTTCTTCCTCGGTCTCCTTCTTCGCTTCCTCAAGCCGCTCGGTATAACGTCGGCTGTCCTTGAACTTGAGGCTGTCGACCGGCACGACCTCGTAGCCGATCTCGTAGCGGCCTTCGGCGTCGAGCAGACAATCGAGACGCTCACGCGCGGTAATGCGATTATGGTGATTGCACTTCGGGCAGACGAACAGATTCTTTTCGAGATCCGTGCGATATAGCACCGCCTCGCATGAATCACACTTGCTCCACAGCCCTTCGGGAACCACCTTTTTCGGGCTGCCGGTATCGCGTTTGATCCTGGGCGGCAGTAATTTCTGTAACCAGCTCATAGGGTTGCCATTTCAGCCGTCAAGTGCGCTGCGGATATCCTTAACCAGAACCGAAATATTGTCCAGTACGCGTTCGCGCGGACTGGTTTCGATTTCCTGCACCAGGCGGCTGCCGATGACGACGGCATCGGCGATTTTCGAGACCGCTTTCGCGGTCGGCGCGTCGCGGATGCCGAAACCGACGCCGATCGGAAGCCGGATGTGCGAGCGGATTTGCGGCAGCTTGCGCGCCACCTCGTCGAGATCGAGGTTGGACGCGCCGGTCACGCCGCGCAGCGAAACATAGTAAATGTAGCCGCGCGCGTAACGCGCAACCTGCTCGATGCGCGACTCGGCGGACGTGGGCGCCAGCAGAAAGATGGCATCGATTTCGCGCTGCGCGAGCAGTTCCGACAGCCGGCCCGCTTCCTCGGGCGGATAATCAACGATCAGCACGCCGTCGACGCCGGATGCGCGTGCCGCGTCGGCAAACCGGTCGCAGCCCATCGCCTCGATCGGATTGGCATAACCCATCAGCACCACCGGCGTGTTGCCGTCGGTCTTGCGGAATTCGGCGACGAATCCGAGTACGTGCTTCAACGCCGTGCCGTGCTTCAGTGCGCGCTCGCTCGAGCGCTGGATGGTCGGCCCGTCCGCCATCGGATCGGAAAACGGCACGCCGAGCTCGATCACGTCGGCGCCGGCGGCGGCAAGCGCGTGCATCAGCGGTACCGTCATCGCCGGATCGGGATCGCCGGCGGTGACGAACGGAATCAGCGCCTTGCGGTTCTGTTGCTTGAGCGCGGCGAAGGTGGCGGCGATTCTTGACATCAGCAAAGGCCGAGAGGAGAAAGGAGAGAGGGGAGAGGAGAGAAGAGGCGCTTGCGCGCTTTGCGGGTTTGAGTGATTCGCCTCTCGCCTCTCCTGGTTATTCATTCCCATCCCGCGCTCATAACTTGAGACCTGATTTTTCCGCGACGGTATGCATGTCCTTGTCGCCGCGGCCGGACAGGTTGACGAGCAGGATCTGGTCTTTTCTCATACGCGGCGCCATTTTCGCGGCATAGGCGAGCGCATGGCTCGATTCGAGCGCCGGGATGATGCCCTCGAGCCGGCACAGGTGGTGGAATGCCGCGAGCGCTTCGTCGTCGGTCACCGCGACATAATCGGCGCGGCCGCTGTCTTTCAGCCACGCATGCTCGGGACCGACTCCGGGATAGTCGAGGCCGGCCGAAATCGAATGCGTCTCGAGAATCTGGCCGTTGTCGTCCTGCATCAGGTAAGTACGGTTGCCGTGCAGCACGCCGGGCTTGCCGGCGCACAGCGTCGCCGCGTGTTTGCCGCTCTCGAGCCCATAGCCGGCGGCTTCGATGCCGACCAGCCGCACGTTCTCGTCGGCTATGTACGGATAGAACAATCCCATCGCATTGGAACCGCCGCCGACGCACGCGAGCAGCGCATCGGGCTGGCGGCCGGCCATTTCCTGCATCTGCTGCTTCGCTTCGATGCCGATCACCGACTGGAAGTCGCGCACCATCATCGGATACGGATGCGGGCCGGCGACGCTACCGATGATGTAGAACGTGTTGTTGACGTTGGTGACCCAGTCGCGCATCGCTTCGTTGAGCGCGTCCTTCAGCGTTTTCGAGCCGGACTCGACCGGCACCACGGACGCGCCGAGCAGCTTCATGCGATAGACGTTCTGCGCCTGGCGCTTGATGTCCACGGAACCCATGTAGACCACGCACTCCATGCCATAGCGCGCGGCGACCGTCGCCGCCGCAACGCCGTGCTGGCCGGCGCCGGTTTCGGCGATCACGCGCGGCTTGCCCATGCGCTTCGCAAGCAGCGCCT
>JACQOI010000335.1 GCA_016202615.1 Betaproteobacteria bacterium | reverse complement strand
GAGGTCGAGCAATGGGTTAGTAGCGGTCAGCATTCAGCGGTCAGCGGTCAGCATTCAGCGGTCAGCGGTCAGCGGTCAGCGGTTGGATTGATTTTTCCACGAGGGTTCCCGCGAGTCGTTGTTTTTTAGCTTATAGATGATAGCTGATAGCCCCCTGACCGCTGACCGCTATCCTTCGTAGACGACCTGGCCTTCGACCAGCGTGTAGCGCACATTGCCTTTGACCTCGACGCCGGTAAACGGCGTGTTCTTGCCCTGGCTCTTGAGCGCCTTCGGCTCGACTTTCCAGTAACGCTCGGGATCGAACACGCAGATGTCGGCGCTGGCGCCCGGCAGCAGCCTGCCGGCGTCGATGCCGAGGATGCGCGCCGGATCGGAGGTAATGCGCGCGAGCCCCTGCGCCAGCGGCAGGCGCGATTCCTCGGCCCATTTCAACGTGAGCGGCAGCAGCAGCTCGACGCCGGTGGCGCCCGTCTCCGCTTCGGCAAACGGCAATTGCTTGGCATCGTCATCAACCGGCGTGTGGTCCGAGCACAGGGCGTCGACCGCGCCGTCGGCGAGCGCGGCGCGCAGCGCATCGCGGTCGCGCTGGCTCCGCAGCGGCGGCGTCAAATGGCAATTGGGATCGAAGTAACCGATGTCCATTTCCGACAGATGCGCATGATGAATCGCGATGTCGCATGTCACCTTCAGGCCGAGATGTTTGGCCTGCCGCACCATGTCGACGCCTTCGGCGCTCGACAGCCGGCAAAGATGGATGCGCGCGCCGGTCTCGCGCGCGAGCAGCAGTATGGCTGACAGCGCAACCGTCTCGGCGCACACCGGGATCGCGGCGAGCCCGAGGCGGGTCGCGACCTGGCCGTCGTGCGCTACGCCGCCGCGCGAGAGCCCCGCATCCTGCGGCCGCAACCACACCGGGAAATCGAACGTCGCCGCGTATTGCATGGCGCGCAGCAGCAGTTGCGTGTCGGTAAGCGGCGCGTCCGCATGCGAGAATGCGACGCAGCCTGCATCGGTGAGCTCCGCCATTTCGGTCAGGTGCGTGCCCTTAAGGCCGAGCGTCAATGCGCCGACCGGGTAGACGCGCGCTTGATTGAGGTTCTTGGCGCGGAACTTGAGCATTTCGACCAACCCCGGCTCATCGAGCGGCGGGTCGGTGTCCGGCGGGCAGGCGAGGCTGGTGACGCCGCCCGCAGCTGCCGCGTCCATTTCCGATTCGAGCGTGGCCATGTATTCGAATCCCGGCTCGCGCAGCCGCACCGCGAGATCGACCAGGCCCGGGCACACCACCAGGCCGCCGGCGTCGATGGTGCGATTGGCGCTGTAACCGTTCGGCGCGAAGCCGATCGCAACGATCTTGCCGGCGGCGATGAACACGTCTCGCCCGGCGTCGGTGCCGCTGGCGGGGTCTATCACACGGCCGTTTTTGATGTGGATCTTCATTTTGTAGCTTTCAGCGGTCAGCTTTCAGCATTCAGCTTGATACAGATTTGGCTGACCGCTGACGGCTGAGTGCTGATCGCTCATCGATTCCCCGCCAGTATGCTCATCACCGCCATGCGGATCGCGATGCCGAACGTGACCTGCGGCAGGATCACCGACTGGCCGCCGTCGGCGACGTCGGAATCGATTTCGACGCCGCGGTTCATCGGTCCCGGGTGCAGCACGATCGCATCGGGCTTCGCGAGCGCAAGCTTGTCCGCGGTCAGGCCGTAGAATTTGAAGAATTCCTGCGGCGACGGCAGGAACGAGCCCTGCATGCGCTCGTTCTGCAGGCGCAGCATCATCACCACGTCCACGTCTTTCAGCCCCTTCGCCATGTCGTGATAGACGTGCACGCCGAGGTTCTCGACGTTGGACGGCAGCAGCGTCTTGGGCCCGATCACGCGCAGTTCGGGCACGCCGAGCGTGGTCAGCGCGTGGATCTGCGAGCGCGCGACGCGTGAATGCAGTACGTCGCCGACGATCGCCACGCGCAGCCGGGTGAAGTCGTGCTTGTAGTGGTGGATGGTGAACATGTCGAGCAGCCCCTGCGTCGGATGCGCATGGCGCCCGTCGCCGGCATTGATGACGTGGATGTCCTCGCCGACGTGGCGCGCGATCAGGTACGGCGCGCCGCTCTGGCTGTGGCGCACGATGAACATGTCGGCCTGCATCGCCGCCAGGTTGGCGACGGTGTCGAGCACGGATTCGCCCTTGGCCTGCGACGACACGTTGACGGCGAGATTGATGACGTCGGCCGAGAGCCGCTTGGCGGCAATTTCGAACGTGGTGCGCGTGCGCGTCGAGGGCTCGAAGAACAGGTTGAAAATCGCCTTGCCGCGCAGCAGCGGGACTTTTTTCACCTCGCGCTGGGTGACGCCGACAAACGACTGCGCGGTGTCGAGTATCTGCCGCAGGATCTCGGCGGGCAGCCCTTCGGTCGACAGCAGGTGATGCAGTTCACCGTTCTGGTTGAGCTGCGGGTTGCTGTTGAGAAACATGGCGGACCGGTTCCTGTTCAATCCTGCGTCAGCGCAAGGCTGAGCCGTCCCTGCGCGTCGCGTTTCAGCTCGATGTTTTGTTGCGCCGGCAGCGCGAGCGTCGCGCCGACGAATTGCGCCGCGATCGGCAGCTCGCGCCCGCCGCGGTCGATGAGCGCCGCGAGCCGGATGCTCGCCGGCCGGCCGTAATCGAACAGCTCGTTCATCGCCGCGCGTATGGTGCGTCCGGTGTAGAGCACGTCGTCGACCAGGATCAGGTCGCGGCCTTCGACTTCGAACGGAATTTCAGACGGCGAAACCTTGTGTTTGAGTCCTTTGCGCTGGAAGTCGTCGCGATAGAACGAAACGTCGAGTATCCCGTACGGCACCTCGAGTTTCAGGTCGCGGTGCAGGCGTTCCGCCAGCCAGGCGCCGCCGGTGACGATGCCGATCAATCCGGTCTGCGCCGAGACGTGCGGGCGCATCTGTTCCGTGAGCGCGGCAAGCAGCTGTTCGGTGTCCGGCAAAGCAGTCTTGGTCATGTGGCGTAGCCTGTCATGCGTTGCCGGTGGGACGCGCCGCGGCATCCAAGTAGCTTTGCAATATATGCTGTGCCGCGACCCGGTCCACGAGCGGCCTGCGTTTGCGAGTCGCGACACCGGACTCGCGCAGGCTCGATTCGGCCGCTGCCGAGGTCAGGCGCTCGTCAACGAGTTCCACCGGCAGGCCAAAGCGGGTGCCGAGCTCGCGCGCGAATTTGCGCGCCAGCCGCGACAGTTCATGCTCGGTGCCGTCGAGATGGGTGGGCAGGCCGACCACTACCAGCGACGGTTGCCATTCCCGGATCAGCGCGGCGACGGCAGCATAACGGCGCTGCTTGTCGGTGGCGGCGAGCGTCGCCAGCGGATGCGCGATGCCGACCGCCGTATCGCCGACCGCCGCGCCGATGCGTTTTTCGCCGAAATCGAACGCGAGCACGGTAGTGCTCGTGCCGTGAGGCGTGAGGCGTGAGGCGTAAGGCGGGTCAGTTCGATGCATTTGCACTCGCGTTTCTGGCTCGGTCTCAACATTCATCATTCATCATTCATCACTCATCATTGCATCACGCATGCCCCACATTCTCCGACAGGCTGGCGTAGTTGACGCCCAGCAGGTCCATCGCCGCGGCGAGCCGCTGCTCGGCCGGCAGCTCGAAAATGACCGCGTGCTGCGCCGCCACGGTAAGCCAGGCATTTTGCGCCAGTTCGTGCTCAAGCTGGCCCGGTGCCCAGCCGGCGTAGCCGAGCGTGATCAGCATCTGGCGCGGCCCCTCGCCGCGCGCTACTGCCTGCAGGATGTCTTTGGAGGTGGTCAGGCCGATTTCGGAACTGATCGAAAGCGTCGACTGCCACTGGCCGACCGGCTCGTGCAGCACAAAGCCGCGGTCGGTCTGCACCGGGCCGCCGAAGTGTATCGGGATCGAAGCGCACTGCGCGGCTGCTACCGGAATGCTGACCTGCTCGAGCAGCTTGGCGAGCGTCATGTCGATCGGGCGGTTGACTACCAGTCCGAGCGCGCCTTGCTCGTTGTGCTCGCAGATATAGGTCAGGGTCTTGGAAAAATGCGGATCGGCCATGTTGGGCATGGCGATCAGGAAGTGGTGCGTGAGATTCACCGATTGCATTGTCGAACGACTATCTTCCGCCTGCCTCGCGCCGGACAATCAGACCACCGCTATTGTAAACGTGCGGGCCGCCCTTAACAATCAGGCGCTGCCGTCCGCCGCCCGTTAGCCACTGAAAATACAAGTGAAATGCGGGATCCCGCGGGCGCGCATCGCACCTGCTTGGTCCATTGCGTGAAGCCGGCCTGCCACTCGGCGGGTGCGGGGCGGGTGACGGTCTTGCTCATGATATCGGTCTATCTACGCCAGAACGCGGGGGTGAACAGCACCAGCAGCGTAAACAGCTCGAGCCGTCCGAGCAGCATGGCGATGGTTAACACCCAGGTCTGGAAGTCGGTGAGTACTGCATAAGTGGTGGCGGGCCCGACCAGGTTCAAGCCGGGACCGGTGTTGTTGATGCTCGCGATCACCGCCGAAAACGCGGTGAGGAAATCAACCCCGGTGACGAGCAGCAGAAAAGTCATCACCGTCACGCAGGCGCCGTAGATCGACATGAAAGCAAGTACGGCGAAAACGATCTGGTTTGGCACCACTCCGCCGCCCAGCTTGACCGGCACTTGGGCGCGCGGGTGCACAAGTTTCAGCATCTCCCGCAGCCCCTGCCGCACCAGCAGTTGCGCCCGAATCATCTTGATGCCGCCGCCGGTCGATCCCGAGCTCGACGCGAAACAGCACAGGAACAGCATCCACAACGGCGCGAATGCTGGCCACAGGTTGTAATCGGTGTTGGCATAGCCGGTGGTGGTGGCGATCGAAACGACGTTGAAGCTGGCGTAACGCAGCGCCGTCAGGAAATCAGGGTACACGCCCTGTCGCCACAAATAGACCGCGATCATGAGGCAACTTGCAAGCGTCACCATCACGAACATGGCGGCTTCGGGGTCGGCCCGATAGGGGCGCGGACTGCGCTCGCGCCACGCCAGGAAATGCGTCGCGAAGTTGATGCCCGCGATCAGCATGAAAACAATTGCCACGCCTTCGATCAGCGGCGAATCGAAGAATCCGAAGCTTGCATCATAGGTCGAGAAACCGCCGAGACTCATCGTTGAAAACGAATGGGAAACCGCATCGAACCAGCTCATGCCGGCCCAGCGGTAGGCGAGGATGTTGGCAAGCGTGATTCCGGCGTAGATCAGCCACAAGCCTTTCGCGGTTTCGGTGATGCGCGGCGTGAGCTTGGTATCCTTCATCGGGCCCGGTGTTTCCGCTTTGTAGATCTGCATGCCGCCGACGCCGAGCAGCGGCAGGATGGCTACCGCGAGCACGATCAAGCCCATGCCGCCGAGCCACTCCAGCTCGAGGCGCCAGAAGTTGATCGACGGCGGCAACTGTTCGAGATTCGTCAATGTCGTCGCGCCGGTGGTTGTTATGCCCGAAGCGGTTTCGAAATAGGCATCGGTGAAGCTCAGGCCATCGATGTAGAGCATCAGCGGCAGCGTCGCGAACGCCGGCAGTATGGTCCACACCAAAAACACCAGCAGAAAACCGTCGCGCGGCTGCAGCTCGCGCTTCTGATGCATGGTGAACAGCCGCATCAGCGCGCCGCAGCCAAAGGTGATCACGATGGCCGCGTTGTAGGTAAGGAGCGCGGCATCGTTGTAGATGTAAGCGACCAGCAGGGGAGCCGTCATCGTAAGGCTGAATATCATCACGATCGTGCTGAACACGTTGACGACCGGCGCGATGCGGTACACGGCAGCGGGAATCATCGGGTCTGGCAACCTTTCGGACTTAGCAGTCCGTACAGGCTGCCAAAAGCAAAACCGGCTGACCATTTCGCATATCTGTTATCCTCTTCTGCAATTCTACTGGTCCCGGTTTTGCATTAGGAGTTTGTCGGGGCTAAATCCGACAAACTCCTGGGGATGCGGAATCAGCCGGCCGGCGCGGTCACAGGAAGCCGACGCCGACCTGGAACAGTTTTTCGACTTTCGACACCATGCGCTTGTTGACGACGAACACGATCACGTGGTCACCGGGCTCGATCACGGTGTCGTGGTGCGCGATGATGACCTGCGTATCGCGGTCTGCCGCTAACGCCTGGTCGCCGTGGCGGGTTTCCGATTGCACCGGCCGCCGCACGATGGCGCCGATGGTGGCGCCTTTCGGCAGGTTGATTTCCTCGACGCGGCGGCCTACCACTTGGGACGACTTGTAGTCGCCGTGCGCGATCAACTCGAGCGCTTCCGCCGCGCCACGCCGCAAGCTGTGCACCGCGACGCAATCGCCGCGCCGCACGCGCGCGAGCAGCGTGCCGATGGTCGCCTGCGCCGGTGAAATCGCGACGTCGATCTGGCCCGCCTGCAGCAGGTTGACGTAGGCGCCGCGGTTGATCAGCGCCACCACCTTGCGCGCGCCCATGCGTTTGGCGAGCAACGCCGACATGATGTTGTTTTCGTCGTCGTTGGTCACCGCGCAATAGAGGTCCATCTCGCCGACGTTTTCGGTTTCGAGCAATTCCTCGTCGGTGACGTCGCCCGCCAGCACCAGCCCGCGGTTGAGCTCGCCGGCGAGGCGCTCCGCGTGCGACTTGTTGTGCTCGATGACCTTGACCTCGTATTGGCTCTCGAGCGCCCTGGCGAGGCGCTGGCCGATGTTGCCGCCGCCGCCGATCATCACGCGCCGGATCGGCTTGTCCATGCGCCGCAGCTCGCGCATGACGCCGCGGATGTGTTCGGTGGCGGCGATGAAAAACACCTCGTCGCCGGCCTCGATCACGGTATTGCGCTCGGGAACGATCGACGCGTCCTGCCGGAAAATCGCGGCGACGCGGGTGTCGATGTTCGGCACGTGCGCGCGCAGGTGCTGCAGCTCGTGGCCGACCAGCGGCCCGCCGTGAATCGCGCGCATCGCAACCAGGCTTACCTTGCCGTCGGCGAATTCGAGCACCTGCAGCGCTTCCGGAAACTCGATCAGCTTGACGATGTAGTCGGTGACGATCTGCTCCGGGCAGATCGCGATGTCCACCGCAAAGCTGCCGGCCGCGAAAATCTCCTGGTGCGCCAGGTAATCGGCGGCGCGGATGCGGGCGATGCGGGTTGGCGTGTTGAACAGCGTCGCGGCGAGCTTGCAGGCGACGAGATTGGTCTCGTCGCTGCGCGTGACGGCGAAAATCATGTCGGCGTCGTTGGCGCCGGCCTCGGTCAAGACCGCCGGATGGGCCGCGTTGCCGACTACCGTGCGCAGATCGAGGCGGTCCTGGAGATACTTGAGGCGTGCCGGATCGGTGTCGACTATCGTGATGTCGTTGGCTTCCGAAACCAGGCTTTCGGCGACTGACGAGCCGACCTGGCCGGCGCCAAGGATGAGAATTTTCAATCCAGCCGCCTTTGGGGCTAGCAGCCTGTCGGACTTAGAG
>JACQOI010000062.1 GCA_016202615.1 Betaproteobacteria bacterium | reverse complement strand
TTTCGACGGTTTTTCGACGACACTTTCGCGTTTTTTTTCAGTGGCGGTTTTGCCTAAGGAGCTGGTCGGACTCAAGTCCGACAAGCTCCTGGGCGCTTCGCAACAAACGTTGCGGCAAATTATGCATTCCCCCGGCGCGCCAAGTCAAACGCGCCCTGCGCTCAGAACCGGGTGGATGCTGAGCGACAGGCTGGCGTGCATCGGCCAGGCTTCGCGACCCAGTGGCGCACTTCGTTGCATCGCCCGCGGCGCATGCGGGCGAGGAGGAGAGCGAGGGCGGCAAGCTCACAGCCGCCATGCCCGGCAAGGTCAACGCGGTTCTTGCGAAGGCGGGCGAGACCGTCAGCAAGGACGCTCCGCTGATGGTGATGGAGGCGATGAAGATGAAACACGCCATCAACGCGCCGGGCGATGGCACCAGCAGCGAGATCTTTTACGGCGTCGGCGATCAGGTCCAGGAGGGCGCGCCGCTCCTGACGTTCGAGGCGGCCGCGGTCTAGCGGCCGCCCTGGCTCAGACCCGTTGTGTGCGCCGGACACTCAACAAGTGTTTCAGCCGCAGGCCCAGACCGACGAGTAGAACCAGCGCGGACAGAGTCAGCATGGCCGCGGCAAGAGGATTGTGCGCGAACATGGTGATGTCGCCATCGTACATGGCGAGCGAGCGGCGCAGCGATCTTTCCACTAGGGGCCCGAGCACCAGCCCCAGCACAAACGGGGCGGGATCGTAACCATAGGGCCTCAGCCACCATGCCAGCACACCCGACACGGCTGCGACCCACACAGTGACCATGCCGCCCGTTGCTGCGTAGGCACCGGCAAGCAGCATCAGGCAGACGACGGAGACGAGATACTGTTTCGGTATGGCGATCAGTGAAGCGAACACGCCTACCAAGGGAAGGTTCAGGACCAGCAGCGCGATGTTGCCGATCACCATGCTCGCGACGAGGCCCCAGAACAGGTCCGGGGAGTTCTGAATCAGCATGGGGCCGGGCGTCACGCCGTGGATCATGAAGCCGGTGAGCAGGACCGCGGCCGGGGCGCTGAACGGCAATCCGAGCGACAGCAGCGGAATCAGCGAGGCGCTGGTCACGGCATTGTTCGCCGCCTCGGGGCCGGCCACGCCCTCGATGGCGCCATGCCCGAATTCCTCGGGGTGCCGGGACACGCGCTTTTCCAGGCGGTAGGAAAGAAAGGTCGAGATCACGCCGGCGGGGCCGGGCACCAGGCCGACGAGAAACCCGACCAGGCTGCCGCGGGCGATCGGCGCCACGGAGCGCCGCAGCTCCGCTCGGGTCGGATAGAGGTCGCGCAGCTTCACCCTGGCGATGTCGGAGGCCTTGACTGCGCGCGCGGAAAGCTGCTCCATCACTTCCGAGATGCCGTAGACCCCCATGACGATCGCGGCGAGGTCGATGCCGTCCATCATCGCCGTACTGCCGAAGGTGAAGCGTGGTGTCCCGGACATCTTGTCGAGCCCGACGCAACTGACCATCATGCCGAGCGCCGCCATCAGCGCGGACTTGTACAGCGGTCCTCCGGTGACGTTGAACAGCACGATGAACCCGAGCAGGGCCAGGGCGAAGTACTCCGGCGGCCCGAACTTCAAGGCGAACGAGGCCAGCGCCGGCGCCGCAACGGCGAGCCCGACCAGCCCCGCTACGCTGGCGACGAAGGAACCCGTGGCCGCCACGAACAGCGCCGCGCCGGCGCGGCCCTTGAGCGCCATCTGGTAACCGTCATAGGCGGTTACCACGCTGGTGGCTTCGCCCGGCATGTTGAGCAGGATCGCGGTGGTGGAGCCGCCATACTGCGAGCCGTACCAGACGCCGGCTAGCAGGATGACCGCGCCGATCGGGTCGAGCGTGAACGACAGCGGCAGCAGCAGCGACATGGCCGCGGTGGGGCCGAGTCCGGGGAGCACACCGACCACCGTGCCGAGGAATGCGCCGGCCAGCGCCATGAGCAGATTTTTCAGTGTGCTGGCGACAGCGAAGCCGTGCCCAAGCTGCGCGAGGATGTCCTCCATCTCAGAACAGGCCCGCAAGAACGCCGCGCGGCAGCGTGATGCCGAAGCCACGGGTGAACATCAGGTCAAGCGCGATCGGGGTGATGACGCCGATGCCGCCGATCTGCCAGGCGCTCTCCGCGCCCAGCAGCCGCACCAGCAGCGCGGTGAACAGCACGCCCGCCGGCACGAATCCCAGCATGTCCAGCGCGGCGCTGAAGGCCAGCAGGGCGGCGATGAACACCACGGCAGGCCGTTCTATCGCCGGGGCCGGCCGCGCCGGCGCCAACACCGCCGCCGCGAGCGCCAGCACCAAGCCGAGCGCCCCGGCCAGCTGCGGGAAGAAACCCGAGCCGGGCCGTTGCACCGTGCCGGGCGGGAGCTCCAGCGCCGCGGCGAGGTAAGCGATGCACACGATGCCGATGGCCAGCGCCACCAGGCGTTCGGCGCCGATGCGGCCCGGCACGCGCATCATGCGCCTGAAGTCCGGGTATCTCCGTGCACGGCGGCTGCGGCTACTTCTTGCCGGCCATTTCGTTCAGGGCCGGGACCAGCGTGCGCAATTCCTTGGTGCCGTTGTGCAGGATGGCGGTCAACGCCGGCCCATCGGTGAACTGATAGGGGCCGACACGCTTCATTACCTGCGCGACGAACTCGGGATCCGTCGCGGCCTTCCGGTAAGCTTCGCGCAGAATGCGCAGCCGGTCGGGGGGAGTCTGGGTGCGTACCACGTGCCCGCGGTTGACCTCGTGGAAAATGAGTACGCCGAGTTGCTGCTGGGCGGTGGGGATGTTGGCGGTCGCGTAAGGTCCGGCGGGCTTCTCCGACAGCACGCCCAGTATCTTCATCTTGCCGCCCTTCATCAAATCGACGTAACGCTGTTCGCTGCCGCCGACCAATGCAACATCGATGTGTCCGCCGAGCAAAGCCGTGGTCACTTCGTTGGTTCCCTCGAAGGGTACCCAGCGCGCCTCGAACTTGAGCGCCTTGGACATGCCGACGTAAGCAATGCCGCCGGTGCCGAACGGTCCGATGCCGCCGATCGTGAACTTGCGGGGATTTGCGCGCAGGTCGTCGACCAGTTGCTTGAGGTTGGTCCATGGCCGGTCGGGTGGGACGGCAACGATGGTTTGCCCTGGTGCAGCTGCGCCGACGCCGGTCCAGTCCTCGACCGAGAAGGGCGTGGCGGTCGTGATGGCATTCAGCTCATTGGAAGGGGTGGACCACAACACCAGCGTGTAACCGTCGGCAGGGCGGGCAAAGGCGGTGCTCTGGCCGACGATCCCACCCGCGCCCGGAACGTTCTCGACGACGATGGATACGCCGAGTTCCTTGGCGAGAAAAGGTTGCAGGAGCCGCGAATAGACGTCGCCGCCACCGCCTGGTCCATAGGGCACGACGATCGTGATCGGTTTACTCGGGTACTTCTCCTGCGCTGCAAGCGATGTTGCAAAAGTGGCCGCGAATACCACGGCCAGCATGGCACCGAACGCCTTGACTCCGCTCATGATGCTGTTCATGATGTTGCCTCCTCGGGGATGAACTTGCTTGTTGGACGCCGCCTGATGTTGGGGTCTTGATCACTGGCCACGATCTCTTTTCTCCGCGGCCTTGGCCTCATCCGAGGCCAGGATGTTGTCGAGTACCTTGTAGCCGGTACGGCCGTAGACGCCGACGCCGCCGACGATGAGGATCTGGCCCATGCCTTCGAGCAGTTCCTCGATCTTCAGTCCCTGGCGCAGGGCCGCGCGCGCGTGGTTCTCGGCACCTGGACCGTTGTCGTAGACCATGTCGAGCAGGGTGAAGATCAGGTGCTTGTATTTGCGTGGCATGCTGCCCTCGGGCGGATCGCGCATCACCCATTGGCGGATATCCATGTAGCCGGCGAACATCTCCGGCATGCGCTCGCTCATGGTCTTCATCTGCACCGGTAGATGGCCCATCGTCTGTTCGAAGTGCGCCACGCCTTTGGCAACACGCTCCGCTATGGCCGGGTCGAGTTTCTTCTGCTTGCTCATCAGCTACTCCTCCTGAGTGGTGGTTGCTACTGGAAAGACAGATTCAGATGATCTTGCGCGCGGCCAGGTCCTTCAGGCGTTCGGCGGGGAGGCCCAGAATGTCGCCGTAAACATGGTCGTTGTCGCCGCCGAGCAGCGGGGCGGCGCGGTTGTTGAGCGGCCTCGATCCGTTGGCATCGGTGAGGCGGATCGCGGGTCCGTAGCTGCACGTCGAGCCGCACTCGGCGTGCTCGACTTCGCTCCACGCCTGGCGTACCGCGAGCTCCGGGTCGCCGAGCAGGTCGGCGATGCGTGTTATGGGTACTGCCGGTACGCCGGCGGCTTGCAGCCTGGCGAGTGCCTCGTCGGCCTGATGCGTTCTTGCCCAGCGTTCGAAGCTGGTCTGCACTTCGACGCTGCATTCGGCTACGCCATTCGCATGCAACCGCCGCATCAGGCCCGTGGTCGATTGCGGCCCGGCAATCATGTCGAATAATGCGGTCAGTTCTTCGAGCGTACCGGCCGAGACCGCGATCCATCGGTCCGGTTCGCGGGTGGGCGCGGCGGCCCTGATCACCGGTCGTTCCGGCGCGGCGTTGCCATTCAGTGCGCCTAGCAGGGGACCGGTCAGGAACAACACGCCTGCTTCGAATTGCGAAACATCGAGATGCCGTGCGCTACGGGGTTGTTCCAGCAAAGCGCGCGCGATCGCGGCACAGCCGTACAAGGCGCCACCGACGTCTGCGGCCCAGCCGTTGGCTGCTCGGGGGATGCCGTCTTCATAGGTGGTCGCGGCGGAGATCCCGATGGCCGCATCCATCATCGGACCATAGGCCAGCGAATCGCGATGCGGTCCGGTCTGGCCGTAACCTGACAGGCTGAGAAGCAGGATGCGCGGATTGCCGTCCTTCAAAGTCTCGAAACCGAGCCCGAGCTTGGCCAGCGTGCCCGGAGTGAAGTTCTCGATCACCACATCGCTGCGCGCGCTCAGCTGGAGAAACAACGCCTTGCCTTCGCCAGACTTGAGGTCGAGCGTGCAACCGCGCTTGCCGCGGTTCTGCGCGTTCCACGTGCCGCTGCGGTTGATGCCAGGGATGTTGTCCGGGTAAGGACCGCCGCGACGATGGATGTCGAGATGCGAGCGGCTCTCGACGCGTATGACTTCCGCGCCGAGATCGGCCAGGATCTGGCCGCACAAAGGCCCAGACCAGACATGGGTCAGCTCGAGTACCCGCGTGCCGGCGAGGGGCAGGCTCATGGCGCGTCCAGTTGCGCCACGACTTCGGCACTGTGCTGGCCGACGCGCGGCACGCGCAAGGGTTTGTCGGGCGTGCCAAACAGTCGTTCCAGGGGCGTAGTGGGCGTCCGCAGCGTCTGGCCTTCCGCCGTGACCAGGGTGCTCCAGAAGCCGCGTGCGCCGAGCTGCGCGTCGGCCGCCAAGTCCTCCAGGGAATTGACCGGTGCGATCGGAATGCCCCGCGATTGGGCCTCAATCCAGCAGGATTGCGGTCGATTGGCAAAGAACTGGTCGAGCAGCGCGCAAATGGTTTCCGCATGGGCAAAGCGTTGCTCGCGGGTCGTATAACTCGGATCCTTGCCGAGTTCTGGCATGTCCATGTATTCGCACAAGCGCAGCCACTGGATATCTTCGATCACGTCGACGAACAACCAGCCGTCACGGCAACGATGGACCTCGGCCGGGGAAACTTTCCAGATGCGCTCGGCGCGATGGGGTGCGGCATCTTCATACAGGACGGCTGCGATCTCGCGCCGTAACAGCGGCAATGCGGCTGCGCAGAGCCCGGTCGTGGCGCTCTGGTGTCTCCTGCCGTCCGGTGCCGCGAGCAAGCTGAAGAGTGCAATGGCGCCATACAGACCGGAGAGGAATTCGAGCAGGTTGGCGTCCGGGCATAAAGGGCCGGCGGACGGGTAGCCCGGCATGACCCGTGGTGTGAGATAACCCAGGCCGCTACCGTGGAAGGCGAGAAACTCGTCGCTGTGCTGCGCTGACATGCCCTGCAATGCGCTGCTGTCCCGTTCACCCACCACAATCAGGGGCGGCGTGGCCCTGCCGCCGTTGCCGCGGGCTGTCAGGGCAGCGGCATGGGCATGTCCCCATTCATCGGTGACAATGGCCTCGCATCGAGCGGCGAGCCGTGCAAATTCCTCATCATCAGGAGTGTCGCTGCCATAGGTAACACTGCGCTTGCCTGCAAGCAGGAATGACGCAAGCAAGCCCCGCCGCTCACGCAAGACATCTCCGCCCGGCGGCTCGGCCTTGACGACGTCGAAGCCGGCATCGACCGCGAGCCGCGTTGCAAATTCGCAGGGCACGGAGTCGCGCGACAGGCTGAGGACCAGCGGCGGGCGCATCGCGTTCGAGATTTCAGCGTGATTCGATACTTGCGGGTACCAGCGCGCTGGCCGATCCAACCACTACCTTCTCGCGTGCCTCGTTCTCGACCCATACATCGAACACATAGCGGACGGACGCACCCTCGGCCTGCTTTTCCTTGAGGATGCCTTTGGCCGTTACGAAATTGTGGGCATACACCGGCTTGATCATCTTCAGCGACGAGCGGCCGCCGATGATCCAGCCGTCGCCGAAGCAGGTCATCATGGCGCGCGTCACCAGCGCGAAAAAAGTGGGTGCGGAGCCGACCGGTTCGGGCAAGCCTTCGGCGCGTGCCGCCTCGGCATCCGAGTGGATGTTCTTGTGCGGCCACGTGCTCTCGCCATAAAGCATGGGATGGCGTTCCTCGAACTGACGCAAAGTCATCTGCCGCGACACAGGCGGCAATTCCCAACCGACGTCGGTCGCTCGCTGGAATATCATCTGTTCCTTCCAGTAGGTGAATGCGGCCGCTTCAGTGAGCGTCGTCCAGACGCCCGCCCGCACCGCTGTCGATGCCGGTTGCGACCTTCGGCACGTCACGGGTCAGGTAATCGAGGGCATGCGTGCGGCGCGTGAAGAAAATCTTCGTTCCATCGCTGTCGGAGCACGTCGCCTGGTACTGGACATATTCGCGATCCCGTTTGATCCACTTGTCGGAAATACGGCCGCTCAGGGTGTACTTGACGTTAGGCTTGAGAGGCGCGTAATTCTCGACCTCATACCAATAGAACAGGCCGCGCACGTTGTATTTGCGCGAGAAGAGGATCCGTACCGGCGGGTAGTTGATCAGCACCGGGGCAATGACCCCGCCGTAAGGTGATTCGACCGAATACCACTCGTGGAAATCATCGTCCGTCTCGCAAAGGCGCGCGATCGCGGCTTCGTCGAAGCTCCATTCCATCGTGCCGAGATCATCGCCGACCACGATGTCTTCATACCGCGTCCGTTCGCCGGCAATGTCGCGCGCCACTCTTTGCGGGGTTGTCATAAGAAATAGAAGGAAAATCAATGCGCCCGTCGCCGGCGTCCTGTGACTATGCAACGCTGCAGTGATACCGGATCGGTGCTCGGTGCGCCCGATGGCGCACGAGCGGGACTGCCCGCGCGTGCTCCACCGTCCGATCTGCGCTGCCGGGGCGCTTCGCAACGGGAGGTTGCGGCAAATTATGCAGCCCCCGGGCGCGCAAAGTCAAGCGCGCGCGCGGGACGCGCCGCCCTGCGTTCACGACTCTTGGGATCGCTGCCTGAAGCGCTCGCGCAGCGCCGACTTGAGGAACTTTCCCGTCGACGTTCGGGGAATCCGATCGACGAATTCGAACCCGTCCGGCAGCCACCATTTGACGAACGAGGGCGCGAGATGCTGCCGCAGTTGCTCGGCGCTCGCGCCGTGTCCCGGCTTGAGCACCACGACAGCCAGCGGCCGCTCGCCCCACTCGGCGTGCGGCACGGCGATGACCGCGGCCTCCGCGACCGCGGGATGGCCCATTAACGCGTTCTCGAGGGCCACCGAGCTGATCCATTCTCCGCCGGACCGGATCAAATCCTTCGCGCGATCGTGAATCTCGACGCACCCGCGCGAGTCGATCGTGACGATATCTCCGGTCCGGAGCCAATGATCGTCCGTGAAACCGCTGCCGGCTTCAGGGTTGTTGTAGTACGCGCTCACGACCGTCGGCCCGCGCACTTCGAGCTCGCCCATGGTCTCGCCGTCCCAGGGCACGAGACCTCCTTCTCCACGGGCGCGAATCTCAATGAACGGCATCGGCACACCCTGTTTCGTCCGCCACTCGTATTGCTTCTCGATCGGAGCGCTTTCGAGGTCCGCGGGAAGCGGACAGACGGTCGCAAGCGAGGTCGTCTCAGTCATGCCCCACGCCTGCATCACCGTGACGCCATGGCGCTCCTGGTAGCCACGCAGCAGTGCGTTGGGAACGGCCGAACCACCGATCACGAGCGTTCGAATACTTGTGACGTTATAGGCGCCCGGCCGGCTGTCGAGCGTGTGCAGAACATCGAGCCACACGGTCGGCACCCCAGCGCTCACCGTGACCCGCTCGGTGTCAATCAGTTCGAGCAGGCTGTCCGCGTCGAGATAGGGTCCCGGCAGGACGAGCTTGGCGCCGACGTGCGCCGCCGTGAAAGGAAGTCCCCAGCCATTGATGTGAAACATCGGGACGACGGCCAGGATGACGTCGCGCCGGCCGACGCCGACGGTATCGGCAGCGGTCCAGTTCATCGACAGAAGCGCGATGGCCCGATGGGAGTACAGCGCGCCTTTCGGCCGCCCCGTGGTACCCGACGAGTAGCACATCGCCGCCGCGTCACGCTCGTCGAGATCCGGCGGCTCGAAATCTCCGGCGCCCTCTTCCGCCACCAACGCCTCGTAGTCGAGCGCCCAATCCGGCAATTCGCCGCCGCCGGAGGTGGCGATGACATGCTCGACGTTCACGCGTCCACGAAACCGCTCGAAGAGCGGCAACAGGCTCCTGTCGGCGATGACCACTCGCGCCCCGGCGTCCTGCACGATGTAGGCAAGGTCGTCGGCATGGAGTCGCAGGTTCAACGTGTGGAGCACGGCTCCCAGCGAGGGAATGGCGAAGTACGCCTCCAGATGCTGATGATGATTCCAGGCCAGAGTGGCGACCCGGTCCCCCGGGTGGACGCCAAGCGCCTTCAACGCCACCGCGAGGCGCTTTGCGCGACGGATCATGTCGGCGTAGCAGTAACGATGGACCGTCCGGTCCGACCGCCGGCTCACGATTTCTACGCCGCCCGACAGCGCTTCCGCGCGCCGGAGGATCGCTGGAACCGTGAGCTGGTAATCCATCGTCAATCCGCGCACGACGCCCTCCAACCCTCAGCAGTTGCCGAAGAAGTCAGTCACTTCGGGTTGCGCTTTTCAGCAGGCTGTCGCTGTCCGGCCAGCCCTGGGGCGTCGATACCGCCCTCATCCAGCCGCGCCAGCCGCCGAACAAGATCGAGCGCCGGTTTGGTGTCGTAGCTGCGGAGCAGCGCCAGTTTTTCCGCCTCGAGCGATCCTTCAGCGTGGACCGCCAGCACTTCCTGGTAGCCGGCGAATTCCGACGCGACGAGATCTCGGACAAGGCTGAGCGCCTGGAGACGAACCCGGCCCTCGATACCCACTCTGCCGGCGTAGAACTTCTCGTAGTACCGCGCCGTCTCGGGCGACTCGAGATCTTCGGCTCCGGGCCCGGTCACGAGCGCGCCGCCGGCGATGTCCTGCACGTTGCGCACCGCCTCGTGATAGCCGTGGGCGAACTGGTACTTCGCCATGTTGACGTACAGCGGGTCCGGGACGGCGATGCCGTACTCCCGCGGTCGCGAGCGCGACGCCGCGTAGTGGGTCAGGCCACGAAGCGTTTCGGCGTAGGTAATGAGGTGCACCAGCTTCTCGCGGACGTGTCCCGCCTTCGAAATGCCATTGAAGTCCGCCATCAGGAGACCGGCGCCGACCAGCGCATCGACGAGCGGCAGCTTGTAAGAGACGGCGGTGAAGCGATGATGCTCGACGAAGGCGAGGGCAAGCGGACCCGCGAACTCGTATTCGCCGGCCAGGAACACGCGTTCCCACGGGACGAACACGTCGTTGAACACGGTCGTGGTTTCCATCATCTTGTGCCGGGCGCTGATGGGAAACTCGAGCGGCGAGCGTTCGGGCGCCGTGGAATCGTAGGCGGAGGCCAGAAGGACCAGGCCGGGCGTCGCGATCGGGATCGCAAAGCTGACCGCGTAGTCGCGGTCGGCCTCGGACATGGCGCGCGTCGGCAGCACGATCAACTCGTTGGCGTTCGTGCTCACCGAGGTATGCGCCTTGGCGCCGCGCACGACGATGCCGTCGCTGCGCCGCTCGACGATGCGAACGTACAGATCGGGATCGACTTGAGCCGCCGGCCCGCGCGAGCGGTCGCCCTTGACGTCGGTCTGCGCGACGGCTATCGCCAGATCGTTCGAACGGCAGTGGCGGTAGAAGGCTTCGACGCGCGGAAGATACTCGGGACTGCCGTTTGCATCCATCGCGGACGCGGTGCGCAGCAGGCTGAACAGCGCATCCGTCCCGATCTCCTTGATCAGCACGACCAGCGTGCCGCCCGCCGCCGTCGCTCGCTCGATCAGGGCGCTGCGCGCGATCTGGTCCTCGGCGGATCGGGGCACCTGGTAATAGCGCGAGTAGCGTTCCCCATCGGGGGCGGTGAGGGTCGCGAGCTCTCGATGCGCGGGATCCTCGGCCATCTGATAATCGATGGCGGCGTGCCGCACGGCGACGCCGATCACCGGGTGCGTCGTGACATCGTCCACACGGGCGCCGCGGAAGTAGACGGTTCGACCGTCTCGAAGGCTCTCCACGTATTGTTGAACGGTTCTCAAGGCCATAAGTTGTCACTCCTCCGTCGATGAGCCCTCCGACAGCTCGATGTGGTCGGCAAGCGCCATGATCAGCGGTCCCATTTTCGGATGGGCGGGGATCACGTCGGCGTGATGCCCTGCGCGCGGAGCGCCGCCGCCGCGACCGGACCGATGGCCGCCACGATGATCTGACCGTTCAGGGCATCGACCAGTTCGCCCGATCGGGGCTGCCCGCGCGTGCTCCACCGTCCGATCCGCGCTGCCATTGTAACTCGCGTAGAGCGCTCAATCGGCGATGGCGCCTGCATGTGAAATGAAGTCGAGCGTCCCCCGTGCGCAGCGGTCCGGGTCGCTCGCCGCAACGTGGAAGGAATCGCCCGGCAGCACGACCAGCGTGGAGCGCGGAATCCTCTGCTGCCACGCGCGGGTTTCCTCCACCGAGCCCAGCGCGCTGCCCTCGGTCGTGATAACGAGCGTCGGACAGGCGATACGCGGCAGATCCGACGTGATATCCGACGTCAAAATAGTCGCCGTGAAGCCGACCTGGGTCGACACGGCGGTCCGCCCCATCATTTTTATCCACCATTCGACGCCTTCCGGCGGAAACCGGCTGCCGAGACGGCCCGACATGGTCCTACGCGCCCAGTGCTCGATCCCCTGCTTTTCGAACTCATCCGTCCAGGCTGAAACACGCGCAGTCAAATCCCGGCGGGGCGGCGGCGTTCCGACCACGGTCAGGGTGCGCACGCATTCGGGACGGCGTGCGGCAAAGCAGCGCGCGACAGTCCCGCCGAGCTTGGCGCCGACCAGATGGAAACGCGGGATGCCGAGCGTCTGCATCAGGCGGAAGTAATCACCGATAAGGATGTCAAGCGACCAGGGATAATCGCGCGGCATTGGAGTGGAAGCGCCGAAGCCGCGCATGTCCGGACGCACCACGCGGAATCGGCGCGCGAGGTGCGGCACCCAGCCGAACCACGCCGCATTGCTCTCGCCGTTGCCGTGCAGCAGCAAGACCGTTTCCGCTTCGCGCCAGGGATCCGTGTAATCGTCGATCACGTAGTGCATCTCCAGGTCGGGCGAGACTCGTGCGGTCGGCATTATCGATTCTCCTGCGTGGAAGTCATATCATAAATCAATCGCACTATCTTAAGTCGCTCAACCCCTCAACGCGGGGGACGCTGAGGACGCAGAGATGCGCAGGGTTAGAACGCCGGGACTCAGTCAGTTGGGAGTTTGAATTGACCAGTGCGTGTGCCGGTCAACGCACCAGATGACGCCGGCGCAGTCAGTCCGCGCGAATCCCTGCTTGCTTGATCACTTTCGCCCATTTCGCGATTTCTTCCCTGATATACCTGCTGAATTCCTCCCTGCTGTTTGCGACCACTTCGAAGCCCTGGCTGAACAGGCGCTCCCTGAGCTCGGAAAGCTTCAGCACGGTGATGAAATCCCGATTGAGCTTGTCGGCGATCCACGCCGGCGTCTTGGCGGGCGCCAGCACGCCGTACCATTGATTCGATTCAAATCCCGGCACGCCCGCTTCGGCGACGGTGGGCAAGTCGGGCACGATCTGGGAGCGCCGCGAGCCGGTCACCGCAAGCACGCGGAGTTTTCCGGCTTTCACTTGCGGCAGCGTGGCGGGAAGGCTGCCGAAGTAGATCTCGACCTGGCCGGCGATAAGATCGACGAGAGCCGGGCCAGCGCCCTTGTACGGCACGTGGTTCATGCTCACGCCCGTCATCAACTTGAACAGCTCGGCGGAGAGGTGCGGCGAGGTGCCGTTGCCGGCGGACGCGTAGTGGTAATGCCCGGCTTTCGACTTGAGCAACGCGATCAGCTCCTTGACCGACACCGCTGGCAACGACGGATGAACGACCAGTATGTTTTGCGCGACTGCCAGCATCGTGATCGGCGCGAAGTCAGTGACCGGGTCATATGGCAGCTTGATCAGGCTGACACTGACGGCGATGGACGCGATCAAGCCCATCACGATCGTATAACCGTCGGGCGCCGCTTTCGCTGCCATGTCGACCGCGATCGTTCCGCCTGCGCCGCCGCGGTTGTCGATGACGAGAGTCTGTCCCCAAGCCTCGGTAAGCTTCTGACCGATGGTGCGCGCCAGCAGGTCGGCGCCTCCGCCGGGCGGCACCGGGATGATGAAGCGCACGGATTTGGCCGGGTAGTCGCTCTTCTGCGCCGCGGCGCTGCCGGATCCCACGCCCAGCAGCGCCGCGCAGGCTGCGACAAAGAACAACACGTACTTGTTCATCGATTGATTAACCATGGAAGCACTCCACGTGAACTGTCAGATAACCGCGGCGGTAAAACTCCGCGGTGTCTGCACTCGGTCTCATACTCTCACCCGATGCCTATGCTCCTTTGGCGAGCATCCACGAGTCCGCTGCGATAGATTTGCTACTTTGCGATGCCGTCGCGACCCTGGGCCATGGCTTTTTGTTCGGGCACGCGGTCATTGAACCGCCGCTTCTCGAACTCCTCCAGATCCAGCATACGCAGCTGGTCGTAACGTATCACTTTGTTGATGACTTTTTTTATCGCTGCTATCACTGCCGGGTCGTGCCGGTTAATCTCTGCGGCCATCCCGCTCGCCGCCCGCTCCAGTTCATCGTTCGGAACCACCTTGTTGACGAGGCCCATTGCCAACGCGTCGGAGGCCGTCACGCGCCGGCACGTAAACAGCACTTCTTTTGCGCGCAGCGGTCCGAGCGCTTCGTATAGCCTGCTGGCCCGCAGCGTGATCGCGCCGATTTTCGCATGCGTATCCTGCAGTATCGCGTCCTCGGCGGCGATGATCAGGTCGCACGACAACGCCATCGTCAACCCGCCGGTAATCGCATATCCCGCTACCGCCGCTATCGTCGGTTTCGGACAATACTCGAGCGCATTGAATACTTGTGAACGCCGTTCTTCAAAGTCGGGCGGCACCTCCTCGGGATCTTTAAAATCGCGCCCGCTCGAGAAGTTTCCGCCCTTGCCCATGAGCACGATAGTTCGCACTGCGTCATCTTGCGTCAGCTGCTCCAGCGCCTCATGAACTTCGCTAAAAGTGCGCACGCTGAAAGCGTTCTTGACCTGCGGCCTGCTGAATACGATCCAGCCAGTGCCGTTTTCTGTCTTGACCTCGATCGTGGTGTAGTTATTCATCGGAGTTGAACTTCCTCAAAAGAAATACTCATCGAGCACCAGCCTCTGCGATTGCGGCGAATCTGCGCAGTCCTACATTTTGGCTCCGGAAATGCGGATGACCTCGCTCCATTTCACTCTTTCCTTCTTGATGATGTCGGCGAATTGCTCCGGCGTGCTGCCCACGATATGGTTTCCTTGCTCGACCATTTTTTGCTGGAAATCGGGATCGGCAAGCGCTTTCATCAATGCGGAGCGCAGCTGCTGAATAATCCTGCGCGGCGTATGCGCCGGCGCGACCAATCCGACCCAAGCCTCCGCCGAATAGTCTTTTAATTCCGTTACGCCTGATTCCGCTATCGTGGGGACCTCCGGCAACTGCGGAGATCGTACCGTGCCGGATACTCCGATCGCGCGTAAGCGACCCGATCGAATCGGGGGCAGCGTGGTCGACACGGCCGCGAAACCCAGTTCAACGTCGCCAGCGATCATACCGACGATATTGTCGGCGCCGCCTTTGTATGGGACGTGCGTCGTCTTGAGTCCTGCTTTAGCATTGAACAGCTCCATCGCGAGATGGAAAGGTCCGGCGGTTCCAGACGAGCCGTAGTTTAGCGCTCCGGGTCTTGTGCGCGCATAGGCGACCAGCTCGGCGACATTTCTGACCGGCAGGCTCGGCCTCACCACCAGCACCGCAGGATTGGTAAGCACGAAACTGATCGGGGCGAGATCCTTTATCGGATCGTATGAAAGCTTGTTCAAATAAGGAATCACCGCCAAGGGGCCGATGCCGGTGAACCCTATGGTATAGCCGTCCGGGCTCGCATTCGCCACCATGGCGGTGCCGATCGTACCATTGGCGCCGGCGCGATTATCGACGATGATCGGTTCACCCAAATGCTTGGCCATCTGTAGCGCCATGGGTCTACCGGCATTGTCGAACCCGCCGCCTGGCCCGTACGGCAATACCATGCGTATGGGCTTGTTCGGGTACTCTTGTCCTGTTGCGGCGACGCTGATGACACTCAAACACAGCAACGTCGTGATCTCTGGCAAATTCATAAGCATGACACTAACCTTTCCCGGTCTGAATTGCGTCCCATTCTTAGGTCGCAACGGTCTATGGATGGGCTGCGTGCGCAGACATGATAAACGAGCGGCGGCGGCTCCGCCGCCCGTCCGCTGAGGAGTATGCTCAGTTCGGGCATCAACTTGCCCTCCTATTTTTCTTGACGGCATCGGCTCGGGCAGGCGGCTGAAGCTCGTCGGGATCAACCTTGATTTCGACAATCGAAGGGACATCAGCCTTCAGCGCCTCCGCAACAGCCTGGTTGATGTCCCCAGGGCGATCTACGTAGAATCCCCGCCCGCCAAAAAGCTCGGCAAATTTGTCAAAGCGGGGATTCGTGAGATCGCACCCAACATAGCGGCCACCGAAGAAATATTTTTGGTAGGCCTTTTCGCTGCCCCAGCAATTGTTGTTAAGCACCAACGCAACGACGGGTACTTTGCAGCGTACTGCTGTTTCAATCTCGCAGCCATTCATTAGAAATGCCCCGTCCCCGTTTATGCTCAAGACCGGACGGGAAGGAGCGGCCATCTTCGCTCCGATCGATGCAGGGTAGGCAAAACCGAGACAGCCTAGGTCCACGGTGCTGAAGAGGCTCCGCGGTTCGTTGAAGTCGAGCATATTCCAAGCCGGCGAGATACTCGTACCGCCATCGATGCAAACGATGGCATCGCGCGGCAGGACCTTGCGTAGTTCGGCATAAACGCGCCGAGGCTTGATGGGTACCGTGTCCAGCTGTTCGGCGGCCGCAAGCCGCTCGGCCCGTTGTCGCTTCCAGTGAGCAATATCAACGAGGTGTTCCCGATTCCGGGGCCACGTGCCCTCGTTTCTTCGCAATGCCGCGACCAGTGCATTCAGGGTCTCCCTTGCATCCCCCACAAGCCCGACCTTCACCGAATAGTTGCGCCCGACCTCTTTGGGGTCGATCTCAATCTGCAGAATCGGTACCTCCGCCGGGATCACGCTTTGATCATAAAATGTGGTGATGTGACCTAATCGGGTACCGGCTGCTAGAATTAGATCTGCTTCCTGGACGGCTGCTCGCGCCTCGGGCGAGCCCCCAAAGCCGATGGGTCCGATTACGAGCGGGTGCTCGATTGGAACCACATCGTGGCGCGAAAACGAGGTAACGATCGCCGCCGAGAGCATTTCAGCCAGCTTCAAAAGTTCCGCGCGTGCGCCGCCATCGCCCACACCAAGTCCCGCTATAACGACCGGCCGTTTCGCACGCAGAAGCTCTCCGGCAGCGGCGGTCACCGCCTCCGGATGCGCTGGTCCAGCGCGCTCATCGCGGTATTGCCGGGGTAGAAGCAGTTCCACATCAATATCCTCGTTAAGAATATCGCGCGGTATGTCGAGGTGGACCGGCCCCTTTTTGCCGCTCGCAGCTATCCGAAACGCGTGGCGAAACAGTTCCGGAATCCGGTCTGCGCGGGGAATCTGCGCACTCCACTTGGTGAGGGGCCGAAACATCGCTACCTGATCGATTTCCTGGAACGAATCGCGGTGAGCCTGCGAGAGCATCGATGCCCCCGTTATCGCCACGAGTGCGGAGTGGCTCAATCGAGCTACTGAGATCCCGGTCGTAAGATTCGTCGCGCCCGGACCGTTCGTCGCCATGCAGATGCCCACCCTACCGGATGCTCGTGCGTATCCATCCGCCATGTGGGCCGCACCCTGCTCGTGCCGTGTTCCGACCCAAGCAATGTCCTGTCGGTAATACAGGTCGTCCAGTATTTCCACCATGCAAGACCCCACCACGCCGTAGACATAACGGACCCCCTCGACGCGTAGCGATTCAATGACCGCACCTCCGGCTGACATTTTGGACATGGTGCCTCCTCTCCTAGGGAAACGCTGATTCATTCCCAAAAATCGTAAGCTGTGTGGTTATTTGTACGTTAAGCAAGGAGGACAACCGACAGGGAAAGTCAGCATGATAACGAAAATTGCCAAGGGCGGTAAGTGAGCTTTGCACAAGTTGAATAAGATATGGCTCTTCTGCGAAGATGACGATCAGCTGATGCCGATGTACCCACCCAGACACCAACAGCAGCAAGAACGAAAGTAACGGTGGCACGGAACCATGCCGGAAGCCTACCGCGGACTTCGATCGATTTGTTGGACGGCACGACACCGGGCGAACGTGGCAGCTTGATGGCCTGCGATCCGGCCAAATACCGCCCCCGCCATGAGACCGGAACTACCCGGATAGTTGAAGTAAAAAAGCCCGACTAGCTCGCCGGCAGCATAAAGCCCGGGTAGCGGCGTGTCGCTAATGTCCAGCACATGGGCAGCCGTGTCGATTTTGAGCCCACCGAAGGTAAACGTCACGCCGCATCCCACTGCGAATGCCTCGAACGGCGGCTTATCGATCGGATTGGCCCAGTTTGATTTGTTGATCGCAAGCCCCACGGTGCACCGCCCGTCTTTACCGTTGGGGTCGAACGGCACGTCGCGATTGACGGCGCGATTATACTCAAGAACCGTCTCAAGAAACTGCGCCCGATTTACGTCCTGCATGCGGTCGACCAACTCCTCCAGCGTGTTGGCTTGAACTTTCGTCACGCCCCGTAGCCTGTACTCGTCTTTCATGAGGAGGTGGCCGACCTGTGAGTCGAACACCTGCCACGCATAGCTCGCCGGTTGCTGCAGCACGATGCGGCCGTACTTGGCATAGGTGAAATTGCGAAAATCAGCGCCCTCGTCGACGAAGCGTTTGCCCTCCGCATTGACCATGATGCCAAACGGATAGCCGTGACGGTAGGAATTCGAGCGCAAGCTGAGGTCGCCGAAGTCCGGAGCATAGCGCTCCCAAGATACCGAGTGGCAACCCGACCACTGGCCGTAGGGTTGCGCGCCGATGTCGAGCGCCATGCGTATGCCGTCGCCCGTGTTATAGCGACTGCCGCGCACTTTGGCCATGTCCCAGCCTGGTCCAAGATAGCGCGTGCGCCATTCGCGGTTGGCTTCGAAGCCGCCGCACGCGAGCACCACGGCGCGCCCGCGGATTTCCTGCTCGATGCCGTCCGCGATCACGTGCACGCCCTCGATACCGGATCGCCCGCGCAGCAGCGCCGTTGCCTGCGTCTCGTAGCGAATCTTAATGCCTTGTTTGTCGGCGGCCTTGAAAAGCGAGTCGACCAATCCGACTCCTTCACCAACGGCCTGCGCGACTACGCCGCCAAAAAACTTGAAGCGACCCTCGTGTTTGAAGGCGTAGCGCCCATAGTACGGCAGAAAACGCACACCCCTCTCGCGTATCCAATGCACGGTATCGGTGCTGCGGCGCACGAGCACCTCGGCCAGGTCAGGATCGATGTAATACTGCGTAACGCGGCCCAGATCATCGAGATACTGCTCTGCCGTATATTCGCCGAAGTCGGTGCCCGCGATTTCCTCCGCCGAAAGGTCGGGCACTACTTTCTTGATATCCTCGAGTCCGTGGTGCACCATCCGAAAGCTGCCCCCCGTAAAGGCGCTGTTCCCGCCGCGCTTGTCCTGCGATGCACGCTCGAGCATGAGCACGCTCACGCCCTGTTCCCTGGCCGACAAGGCTGCGCACAGCGCGGCGTTGCCACCGCCGACCACAATGACATCGTACGACGTGTTTTCCATAATCACGCTTTAGGTCGCCCGAACACCGTCACTGGAGAGGGATGTTGGCTTTATCGATCACGTTTGCCCATTTGGCAACTTCGTTTTTGAGAAAGGCACGAAACTGTTCGGGGGTGGAAGCCACAACTTCATTACCACCAGCCCGAGCAAGGAGGGCTTTTACGTCCGGCGTATTCAACACTTTCGCGATTGCGGTGTAAAGTTTGGCTACGATATCCGCAGGTACGCCCGCCGGCACCACGACTCCGGTCCAGGTCGAGACGTCGTATTGTGGAAATCCGGCTTCGGCTACCGTCGGAATTTCCGGCATGTTACTCGCGCGTCGCGCTCCGGTGACCGCTATTGCCGCGAGTCGGCCGGTGCGTACATGGGGCAATACCGCCGGCGGCGCGCTGAACATGAGCGAGATTTCATTGCCGAGAAGATCATTCAGCGCCTGGCCACTGCTTTTGTAGGGAATGTAGGTCATTCTGATACCGGCCATGATCTTGAACAACTCGGTTGACATCCAAGAGCCGCCACCGCCGCTTCCGTAAATGATCGGGTCCGGCCTCGCTTTCGCGACGGCGATGAGTTCCTGGATCGTTTTCGCCTGCAGCGAGGGATGCGCCACGATCAGATATGATGAAGTAGAGACTTGCGAAACCGTCGCAAAATCGGTCAGCAAATGGTAAGACGATTTCTTGAACAGGCTTGCGTTGATCGAATCGCCGAGGGCGATCATGCACAGGGTATAGCCGTCGGGCGCGGAGTTCGCGGCGATCCCCCCACCGATTCTTCCGCTCGCCCCGGGACGGTTATCGACGATTACCTGCCACCCCGGAATGTCGGACAGTTTTTGCGCGATAATACGGGCAGTGAAATCGGTGCTGCCACCCGGCGAATAGGGAACTATAAAGCGTATCGATTTTCCGGGAAAGGATTGCGCGCCCGTCGCCGCAGCGAACAGTATGCAAAGGGCTGCGCCCAAGGCATTGAAACAAATTCTCATAATAATTCTCCCGTGCGGGTTGGCCCAGCGTTACTGTGAAATACCGGTTCCGTCCAGTGAAACTCGTGCGGCCGTCCGATCCTGTTTGATTCTAATCGACTCATGAGCCTGCAGCAAACACACACATTTCACTCAGATAAACCGCTCCGTAACGTTACTCCGACTCTGTCTCACTCTATTGAGGTTTATCGCATGCCTTTTCTGAAACGGGGTGGAAAACCGACGTTGCATTACGTGATCGACGATTGCACCGATGCTTGGCGAGATGCGCCGCACCTGATCCTGCAGCACGGTTATGGCCGCTCCGGGGTGTTCTGGCGCAGCTGGGTTCCTTATCTGGCCCGATACTATCGCGTCGTGCGCCCCGACCTGCGCGGACTCGGGCAGTCGCCGCTCGACTTCGATCCGCACGTGGGCATGGGCGTGGACGGGTTCGTCGAGGATCTGGTCGCGATCATGGACGCGCTCGGGGGAGCGCCGGTCCATTACTGCGGGGAATCGCTGGGTGGGGTCCTCGGCATCGTGGTCGCGGCGGAAATGCCGGGCAGGCTGCGCACGCTTTCTTTGGTCGCGGTCCCGGTCACGATCCCAAAAGCGACGCAGCAGGCATTCGGCTGCGGCCATGCCTCATGGCAAGAAGCGCTGCGTGCGCTCGGATCGAAGGGCTGGTCGAATGCGATCCAGGTGCTCATGCCTGCAACCTGTGCAATCGAGGTGCTGCACTTTGCGGCGCAGCACGATGGCGTCCCGTGCCGCGAGCTATGACCACACACTTTGCGGGCGTCGCCGGATCCCTATTCACTGACGCCGCCATCGTCCGGACATTTGGACATTGCTTCTCGTTCTACCCTCAATATCTTCCGGCGCTGCAAGCGCAATGGAATGGGCCGATGTTGCCGCTGCTCATCCATGGGCTTGCGGCGGAAGCAGGCGAATCGGCGCCCCGTCCATCCAGGCGCGAATGTCTTCGACCATCTGCGGGAAGAAATGCGCATAGGTCGCCTCGGTCACGTAGCCGATGTGCGGCGTGGCAATCACATTCTCCATCGTTCGCAACGGGTGATCCGGCGCAATCGGTTCAATGTCGAACACGTCGATCCCGGCGCCGGCAATGCGCTTGAGCCGCAGGGCGTCGATCAATGCCGCTTCGGACACGATCGGCCCGCGCGAGGTGTTGATGAAATAGGCGCTCGGCTTCATCAGGCCGAATTCGCGTTCGCCGATCAGTCCGCGCGTGCGATCGCTCAGCTTGAGATTGACCGAGATGAAATCGGACTCGCGCAGCAACTCATCCCTTTCGACGCGCCGCCCGCCGGCGTTTTGGGCACGTTCGGCGGTCAGGTTGTGGCTCCACGCGATCACGCGCATGCCGAACGCGTTGGCCACTTTCGCGAGCCGCGTGCCGATTTTGCCCAGTCCGAGGATGCCGAGGGTGCGGCCTTCGAGGTCGGCGCCGACGCTTGTTTGCCAGCCGCCGTTGCGCATCGATGCCAGCTCGGCCGGCAGACGGCGCGCCAGCGCCAGTATAAGCATCCACGCGAGCTCCGGTGTTCCGGACGGGACCGCGGTCGTGCCGCTTACCGTGATGCCGCGCTGCAAGGCGAAATCGGAGTCGAGGGAAGCGTTCCACATCGCCGTCGTGACGATCAGCTTCAGATGCGGCAGGCGGGCCAGCATGCCGGCCGAAAGCGGCGTGCGCTCGCGCATCAGGCACACCACGTCGAACGGCCCGATGCGCTCGATGACGAGGTCGGGGTCGTGCAGATGATCGCGAAAGACGGTCACCTCGGCATCGGCGCCCAGGGCCGACCAGTCCGCATAGCGCAACGCCACTTCCTGATAGTCGTCGAGAACCGCAATGCGAATTTTTCGTTTGTTCGATGTCACGGGGGTTCGATGTTGGCCAATCGCCGACGGGCCGGTCGTCATGCTCCCAGTTCCGACGCCAGCCACGGCCGGCCGTCGGAATGCAGCACCGCGCGCGTCACCGAGCGGGTACCGCCGAAGGTCGGCACGTACATCGAGTGCTTGCCGGGGCCGCCGGCGACAATGACCATCATGTCTTCCCAGCATTGCGCGATGGTCACCGGCGTGTCGAGCGGTCGATCTTTGTACCGCTCGGGAAACTTGCGCAGCATTCGCCGTTCAATGTTCTCCGCCGAAAAGCAATGGAGCGGCACGCGCGCCTCCTCGTAAAGTATCCGCTTCACGTCGTCCTTCGACAATCCTTCCGAGGCGACGGTCGCCGCGTGTTCCGGGCACAGGATGAGCAGCGGTTCGCCGGCGTAATACACGTTGTTCTGTCCCGTCTGCGCCATCGTCCCGGTTATCATCTTCAACACGCCGCGCGCGGTCGTGCTTTCGTGATCGTTGATGTTGTGCGGCGCTTCCGCGCCGATCACCGTCACGGTGCTGACCTCGGCCCCAAAGCCGCGATCGGCGCGCAGTCCCGGCCACGGACTGACGGCTTCGTTCTCGGCGATGCAGAACGTGTACTTGCCCGGATGGCCCATCGTCGCCTTGTCGATCTCGCCCGGTTTGCCGCCGCCCAGATTGAGCAGCACCAGCCGGATGGCGCGGCCAATGACGCCGTTCGCCCATGGTCCCGGTCCGAACAGATTGTTGCCCGCGTGCACCTTCAGCGCTCCGGCCAACGGGCCGTTGACGACGAGCAGCGGTGCCACGCAATGCGTCGTGGTTTGCAGGCCGTACAGATTGAAGGCCGGCGCCAGCATGGCGTCGACGGCCGCAAGCACGATCGGCAGGTGTTCCGGACGGCATCCCGCCATGACCGCGTTGGCGGCGATCTTTTCCAGCGTGGCGGCCCCCATTTTTGGCGGCACCGCACCGAGCACGCGATCAGGGGGCATGCCCGCGTGGCGCTGCATCGCAGCCACACGCTGCTCGGTCGGCGGCACGAACGGCAAGCCATCACTCCAGCCCCTGTCCACGAACGCCTGCTGCAAATCGGTCCATTCGTCGGCGGCTGCGATGTCGAGCCACGCGCCCTGCTCAACTGAGCGGCCGGCAGATGCCGACTCATCGGCGAGCGGTGAGGCCAGTCGGGCAACGATCTCGTCGAAAGCGGCATCGAGCTTGGCGATGACCGTCTCGATCGGCGTGCCGGCGATCGGATGCGGCAGTACCGCCACCGGCAGCGCAGGCATGCCGAGAATGCGCGACTGGCTCCTGGCGAGCGCGACGAACGGAGTGCTGATCAACAGCACCGTCGGCAGCCCGAGCTTTTCGGCCTCTATGCTGTCGTGGACACTCCACGACGTGCACGACCCTCAATCGCCCAGGGCATTGATGACGACATCGGCATTGGTCCGAAGCGCTTCGAAAACCTCCGGCTCGGCCGCCATCGAAGGATGCTTCTTCGAGATGTAGAAAGTAGTCGCGCCGGGCACGCGTTCGGCGATCCGCTGTTCCAGGTGCGCCATCATCTTGTCCACCGGTGCCTTGGTATTGTCGAGCAGGCCGATCCGCAGTCCGTCCAGCTTGAGCGGGCGCGTGGCGCCGCGCAGGGCGAGCGGCAGAGGCTGGCCTTCGGGAGAGAGCAATTTCATGTCAACGATCCTTTCGAAGTGTGGGGACGGAGACGGCGTGCCGGAGGAGGGTTCGTCCACACGACAAAGCGCACGTCGAATCCGTGTAGTGGCAGGACCTTTTTGCTCCTCAGTCCGCGGTCGCGCCCGAGTCCTTGATCACCTTGGCCCAGCGCGCGATGTCGCGCTTCAGAAACTCGGTGAAATCAGCCGGCGTGCCCGGTGTGCCCTCGATACCGAGCGAGGTCATGCGCTCCTTCATCTCCGGCCCGAGCAGCGCCTTGTTGATGCCGGCATTGATGCGTGCCACGACCTCCAACGGAAGTCCCGCCGGCCCGACGACGCCATACCATGACGAGACCTCGAAACCGGGAAGCCCGGATTCGGCCACTGTCGGGACGTCGGGCGCCGCACTGGTCCGACGCACGGAAGTGACCGCCAGTGCGCGCAGGCGGCCGGCTTTCACCTGCTGCATGGCCGCCGGCAGGCTGTGGAACATGAAGGCGACACGGCCGGCAATCAAATCCAGTTCCGCGGGAGCGCCGCCCTTGTACGGAACGTGAACGGCGTCGATGCCCGCCATGGTTTTCAGCATCTCGGCGGCCAAGTGGTTTGCGCCGCCGGTGCTCGGCGACGCGTAGCTGAGCTTGCCGGGTTGCGACTTGGCAAGCGCGATCAGTTCCTTGACGTTTTTTGCCGGTATCGAAAGTCCGACCACGAGCATCTGCGGTCCCCTGGCGACCTCGGCAATCGCGCTGAAGTCGCGCAACGCTGCGTAGGGCAGTTTCCGATACAGCGTTTCCTGGATAGCCATGGGGGTCGATGTCAGCAGCAGTGTGTAGCCGTCAGGGGCGGATCGCGCAACGAACTCGGTGCCGATGATGCCGCCGGCGCCGGCTCGATTGTTGATATAGACGTTCTGACCGAGCAGCTGCGTCAGGCGTTCGGCCAGGAAGCGGCCGACCACGTCGACCGGCCCGCCGGGCGGATACGCGACGACGAGCTGGACCGGCCTCGAAGGATAGGCAGCCGCGGACTGGGCGTGGGCGAGAGGACCGGCGGAAAGCATCCATGCGCCGCACGCAACAAGCAGCATCCAACTGGTGTGTTCCCTTATCTGCATATTCACTTTTTCCTTTCGTCAAGACTGCTACTGTCCGCTGCGTGGCGGGCGCCGCACCTAATCCGCGGAGAGCGTGGGCATCTTGCTCCGTCAGCACCTGCCTGTTGGGGAAGCGATCACTCGGCCTTGATTCCCGCCTTGCGGATGACTTTTTCCCACTTGGCAATATCGGTCTTGATGAAAGCCGAGAATACTTCGGGTGTACTGGCGATAAGCTCGATCGCCTGCTCGGCTAAACGCTGGCGTATTTCCGGATTCTGCGCGAAGCGGGCGACCTCATTCGAAAGTTTGTTGACGATATCCCGCGGCGTCGCCGCAGGCGCAAGCAGGCCGATATAGACGCCGGCCTCGTATCCGGGCAGCGCGGCCTCCGCCATAGTGGGAATCGCCGGCAAAAGCGGCGAACGCTGTTGGCTCGTTACGGCAAGCGCGCGCAGCCGACCTGCTTTGACGTAAGCGAGCGAGGTCGACAGCGTGTCGATCATCATCGACGTCTGCCCGGCGATCGTATCGGCGAGCCCCGGGGCGTTTCCCTTGTACGGAATATGTCGAAACTTGGTTCCGGACATGGCCATCAACAGCTCGAGCGCCAGATGGCCGGCGGTACCGTTGCCCCCGCTCGCCACGTTGATTTCCGCCTGCTTCGCCTTGGCGAGCGCGATCAATTCCTTGACGGACCTTGCCGGCAGCGAAGGATGCACGACCAGGATGAGAGAAACGCGCGCGATCATGCTGATCGGTGCGAAATCGCGGACTGTATCGTATGGGAGCTTCGGGTACAAGCTCGGGTTGATCGTATGGTTGCCCGCCGCGATGAACAGTAACGTATGGCCGTCGGGCGCGCTTTTGGCGACGAGATCCGATCCGATGATGCCGCCCGCGCCCGCCCGGTTGTCGACGATCACTTGCTGTCCCAGGCTTTCCGTAAGCTTCTGTCCCAGGATGCGCGCGTTCACGTCGACGTTGCCGCCTGCGGCATAGGGCACGATGATGCGAACCGGCTTGCCCGGATAGGCGGGAGCTTGCGCGTGCACGGTTCCAAAGGCGAGCACGGCCACCGCCGCGGCGGCGCAACGGAATCGATACACGCACCTGATTTTCTTTTCGCTTTCGGCCATTCGTTTATTTTCCTCTCGAGAAGTGATGCCGGATCGGTGCTCGCCGCGCCCGATTTGGGCTGCCCGCGCGTGCCGCACCGTCCGATCCGCGCTGCCGGGGCGCTTCGCAACGGACGTTGCGGCAAATTATGCAGTCTCCGGGTGCGCCAAGTCAAACGCGCCCCGCGCTCAGGCGAGGTCGGGTGGTAGGTGAGCGGCAGATGCTCCAATATGCGTGGACGAGCGGGTCGTCGCACACGTTGCAACATGTTTGGATCGCATACTCGGCGAAGCGGGCACGGCCATCGGGTCAGGACTGCTTTGCCTTCTCTACTGCAGCCGCAGCGGCAGTCGCAACGCGTTCGTCCTTGGCACTGCCCAAGCGCAAGCGCGTAAGCCCCACGCGAAAAATTTGGGCGTCCTTGATCGCGGTAGGTCCCGATAGTCGGCGCGCAGCTTGAAACTCGCCGATGAAGGTTCCGTTGCTGCTGTCCAAGTCTTCCAGCATCCAGGATAAGCCGTTCCAGAAGAGTCGAGCGTGACGGCGTGAGAGATCGGGGTCGTCGGTTATCAGAAGCTCGCAAGGCGCAACCCGGCCAATCGAAACGGCCGGCGGCGAGCCAGCGATTTCAAGATGTACTACCTCACCGTCGCGCGATCCGCTCATGAAAGTCAACGTCAATGTCTGCGCCATCTTGCAAATCTCCACCTGTTAGTCTTGCGAAAATGTAATCGTGTTGGCGCTCGACGAGGAAGACCGGCTACCCGCACTGCCACGGGCGCCGCCAATCATGGTGACGTTACCCGGAAGATCGCGCGGCGAAGACTGCGCCGGCGCCGCCACCGTAAATCGAACCCGACCAACTCTTACCCGATTCGCGAACCACGCATCAACCAGCGGCTGAACCACGCACTCATCGACCGCGCGCTCAAGCGGTCGCGCCCCCAAATCCGGGCTGTAGCCACGTTCAAGCAGAACGCTTCTGGCTGACTGATCGACATCGATAATCAGGCCCTTCTCAGCCTCGAGCATTCGCGCCTTCTCCGTGAGGATCTGGTCGAGGATCTTCGCGAGGTGTTTGCTGTCGAGCGGCCGAAAGCCGATGACGCCGGTGATCCGGTTCACCAGCTCGCGACGCATAAAACGCTCGGCCAGCGCACGCAGCTCGTCGGTCTCCGCGGTCCGGAAGTCCACTTCGCCCGCCCCGAAGTTCGAGGTCAGGACGAACAGCGCGTTCGAGCAATCGATCAAATGCCCCCTGTTGTCGGTAATACGTCCTTCGTCGAACACACCCAGAAAAATGTTCATCACGTCCGGGTGGGCCTTCTCGATCTCGTCGAGCAGCACCACGCTGTAGGGATGGCGCCTAATGCCCTCGGTCAGCGCGCCGCCTTGATCGCTGTCGATGTATCCGCGCGCCGAGCCGATCAGATTGGCGACGGTACTGGCTTCGTGGTATTCGTTCATGTCGAAGCGCAGCAGCGCATCGGGGGTGTCGAACAGAAAATGCGCAAGCTCTTTCGCCAGGCTGGTCTTGCCGACGCCGGAAGGCCCGAGGAACAGAAATACCCCGACCGGCCGACTGCTCGCCTTGACGCCGGCCAAAGCCGCGCGCACCCGCTGGCTCAAAGCTTTAACCGCCGCATCCTGACCGACAACCTTTTCGCCGAGAACCTGCTCCATGCGCGTAAAACGGGCGCGGTCGTCCTCGGTCAGCCGCTGCACCTGGATTCCGGTCCATTCCGCAACGACTGCGGCGACGTCCTCGGCCGTGACACGATCGCGCCTACCGATCACGGCGCGAGCGGCGGCGATGTCAATCGCGTCGATCGCCTTGTCTGGCTGTTGGCGGTCCTTGACATAGCGGTTGGTAAGATTCACGGCGGCTTTGAGCGATTCCAATTCGAAATCGACCGGAAAGCCGCTCTCCGCATGCTTGGCCGAGACGCGTGGTGCGACGCCTTGCAGGACACGGAGCGTCGCCTCCTCGGACAATTCGCCGATCTGCACCGGTGAAAATCGCCGCTCCAGCGCCGCGTCTTTCCGGATGAAGCGGTCGTACTCGTCCTGCGTCGTCGCGCCGATGCAGTCGATCTCGCCGCGGGCGAGCGCCGGCTTCAGGATCTGAGCAGCGTCGAGCGCTCCGTCCCCGGCACCCGAGGCCATGATCGTATGAATCTCGTCGATAAACAGGATCACGTCTGGTGCCCGCGACGCTTCGCGCACGATCTGCGAGATGCGCTCTTCGAACTGACCGCGCAGCGAGGTTCCGCTCATCAACTCGGCCATCTGCAGTTCGACAACACGCTTGCCGCGCAGGATCGGAGGCACCACGCCCTGCGCGATTCGCCAGGCCAGCGCCTCGACGATTGCGGTCTTGCCGACGCCGGCATCGCCGAGCAGGATCGGATTGGATTTCTGCGTGCGCGCCAGAACGGTGATCATCTGCTCGATCTCGCGCTCGCGCCCGATCGCGTCCGCAAGGCG
>JACQOI010000333.1 GCA_016202615.1 Betaproteobacteria bacterium | reverse complement strand
GGGTGGGACCATGCGCACCGGTCTGCGGAAACGCGCTGCCACCGCCCACGAAGACGGGCGGCCCATCCCCCGCTTGCAAGGACGTGTTGACCGCGCTGGTTGCCGGATCCGCGCCCAGCACCGCGCCGCCGATATTGTGCGTTCTCTGATACGGCACGATGCTGTACTTGCCGGTGCAAGGATGGACACCCATCCTCGAGGGGCCAATAGCCTTGGCGATCTCTGCTGCCTTATTGGTAACATAGGCTGACAATTTGCGTTCGTTTTCATGCCAGTCGAAAGTCATTCGTATCAGTGGCAGTCCATTGGCGTCGCGATAAGTGGGATCGAGGTCGAGATAGTGGGTACGGTAGCTTTGGCAGGCGCCACTCACCCTGATCACTAACGATCGGTCGTAATACTGTGCCACGGCTTTCTTCCATCCCGAGCCCCAACGCGGCGTTCCCGGAGGCACAGGATGAGAGGAAATCGGTCTTCCCGCGCCGCTGCTTAAGGCGACGCCCACGTGGGCCCCGCCAATGAAGCCGAGACCCGCGTGGTCGAAGTTGTCGCCATTGAATTCGTCGATCAAAGTGCCGATTCCGCCACGGCCCATAAACCGGTTGAACACCTTGTCCTCGAAGAACGACCTTATATTACCGCCCGTTTGATACGAATAATTCCTGCCCACCACACCCTGGTTACTCACCGGGTCGTAGGGCTTGCCGATACCCGAGAGCAGCATCAGGCGTGTGTTATTGAACGTGTAGGAGGTCAGTATCACCAACTCGGCGGGCTGCTCCATTTTGCGTCCTCGAGCATCGACATAGGTGACACTTACCGCGCGCTTTTTGTCGGAATCGAGGTTCACCCTGGTAACGTTGGCCAGCGGACGAAGCACAAAGTTCTTTTGTTCAAGCAGCGCCGGCAGAACGGTGGTCAGCGGGGTCGCTTTGGCGCCCATCGCACAGCCATGGCTCGTGCAAAAACCACCGTGTCCGCATTGTCCCAACATGAGCCGGTAAGGATTGGTATAGGGTTGCGTCATCGCCGCCGTGGGCCCCGGAAACGGTTTGTAGCCGAGCGACTCAGCAGCCTGCGCGAACAACGAATCAACAAACGTCGGCTTGGCCGGCGGGTTCGGATATTCGCGCGAGCGCGGACCTTCGAACGGACTACCCCCGGGTTGGATCACGCCATTTAGGTTGCCGGCTTTACCGCCAACGCCATACAAATGTTCGAACTGGTCGTAATAAGGCTCCAACTCATCGTAGGTAATGCCCCAGTCCTGACTAGTGCAGCCCTCCGGCAACTGGTCCTTGCCATAACGCGCAAGTGTGCGACTGCGGGTCTCGAAGTCCCACGGCAGGAAACGAAAGCTTGTGCCGCCCCAGTGCGCGCCTGCGCCGCCGACGCATTCGCCAAGTGCAAACGAGCCGATCTCGCGCATGGGCAGCGCGGTTTCGTTCATCGCGTTGCGAAACGTGATGGTCTCGCGCGATAAATTCTGGATCAGATCGCTATGACGCTCGTATTTGAGTTCGTCATGCACATAGGGCATCACGAAATCGTGATTAAGGTCAATCATGCGTCCGCGTTCGAGTCCGACCACCCGGAGCCCGGCGTCAGCCAGCTCTTTGCATATTATTGTGCCGGCAACCCCGGCGCCGACCACGACGACATCGACGGGCTTGAGCTTAGTGATCGTCATAGTATCCTCCCGGCCTTCCGCTCAGATTGCGATGATGAATGCGCGGTCCAGGAGCTTATTCGGGTTTGATGCCCGCAAACTTGATCACTCTTGCCCATTTCGCGATCTCAGCGCGGTTATAGGCGGTGAGTTCCTCGGGCGTACTACCTTCCGGCTCGACGCCGAGCCCAGAGAAGCTGTTCTTGACCTCGGCTAGCACGAGTAGTTTGCGGATTTCCCCGTTGAGGCGCATGACGTTGGCTTTCGGCACACCTGCAGGCGCGACGATCGAAAACCAGGCGACGACTTCGTAGCCGGGCAGTCCCGATTCGGCGATGGTCGGCATCTCGGGCATGATCGCAGTGCGCTTGGCACTGGTAACCGCGATAGCACGCAGCTTACCTTCCTTGAGGAATTGCATTACGCTGGCGATTCCACAAAAACAAGCATTAACCTCGCCCGATAGCAGAGCGATATTCCCGGGCCCGCCGCCCCTATAGTGGATCGGCATCATGTCGACACCAGCCATGCTCTTGAACAATTCGCCCGCAAGGTGTGTTGGCGTGCCGATGCCGGGGGAGGCTAAACGGAGTTGCCCCGGTTTGGCCTTCGCGAATTCGATCAGGTCCTTCACGGTCCTTGCCGACAGCGAAGGATGAACGGCCAGGACGGCCAACGCGGTACCAACCAGGCTAATCGGAGAGAAATCCTTGATCGGATCGTAAGGCAGGTTCTTATGCAAACTGGGATTGATCGACAGCGACGCCGTCCCGCCCAGCAGCACTGTGTAGCCATCCGGTGCTGCGTTGGCGGCGAGTTGGGTTCCGATGATGCTTCCAGCGCCACCACGGTTGTCAATAACGATCTGCTGGCCGAGTTGCTCGGTCAATCTTGCCGCGACCAGACGCGCGAGTATGTCGTTACTCCCACCCGGCGGGAAAGGCACAATTAGCCGGATTGGCCTAGTTGGGTATTTCTCAGCCCTTTCCTGTGCAATCGCGTCGTTAGCGTTAAGAATTGCGCCGATTAAGATAGCCGTGCCGAGATTAACCTTCTTCATCTTGATCTCCAAAGGTAACTTGCTTATGAATGAGTAAACTCAAATAATGCCTTGATCCTTCATCTTCCGGACCTCTTCAGGCGCGATGCCCAGCCATTTACCGTATACCTCTTCGTTGTGCTGTCCCAAGAGCGGCGACGTCTCCGCCGGGACGAACGAGTTCGACATCTTTACCGGCCACCCGGGTATCGTTACCTTGCCCCTGACCGGATGGTCGATGGTCACGAACATGCCGCGCTTCCTGAGATGCGGATCGGCCATGAGTTCGGCCGTGTCCAGAACCGCCCCCACCGGCACCCCGGCCGCGCCCAGGGTTTCCATCACTTCGATTTTCGTGCGCTCAGCGCACCATGGGGCGACCAATGCCTCGACTTCTTTGAGATGTTTAACGCGTTGCTCGGGACTCGCGAAGCGCGGATCGTCCTTCAGGTCTTCCCTGCCCATGACTTTGAGCAGCCGGTGCCAGTGCAGATTGCCGGAACGGGCCGTATAGATGAAAGCGTAGTCGTTCTTGCCGTCTCCCTTGCAGGCGAACAGGTCACTTGGCGCGCTGGTTCCAAGCACGCTCTGGTTGCCGTTACGCTCCATCGGCTTGCCCCACATCAGCTGGCTGGAAAACGCGATGCGGCTGAAGTTGATGGTCGCCTCCTGCATGCTGACCTCAATGCGCTGTCCAATGCCGGCGGCTTGACGCTGGAACAGCGCGGCGAGTATGCCGATCGCGCAATGCAGGCCCGCGCCGGTGTCCGCAAGCGTGGGGCCCGGCCGCATGGGGGGACCACCTTCGGCGCCGGTTGAAAATACGGACCCCCCGGTCGATTGCGCGATCATGTCAAAGGCCAGAAACTTGGCCCACGGACCGTCGGGAGGAAATCCCTTGATCTGTGCGTAAATGACGCGTGGATTCACTTTCTTGACGTCTTCATAGCCGAATCCCAGTTGCTCGATCTTGCCCGGCGACATGTTTTCGATGACCACGTCGGCCTGCTCTATCATTTTTCCGAGCAGCTCCTTGCCTTTCTCATGCTTCAGGTTGCAGGTAATGCCTTGCTTGTTGGCGTTGAGCAGAATGAAATAATAGGAATCGAGCCCCGCCTTTTCGGTGGATGCGAAGCGCCCGCGCTCGCCGTGAACCGGCGGTTCGACCTTGATCACCTCCGCGCCCAGCCATGCGAGCGTTTCGGTGCAGGAAGTTCCTGCCTCAAACTGGGTCAAATCGACCACTTTGATTCCCGTCAACGCCGCCGGAAGTGCCTTTGAATTGCTTTCCTTAGTACTCGCCATGATGGTCTCTCTATGAGTTTCGCTTGATTGCCGTCGTGTTGGGATGAAATCGTTAATCGGTTGCTGCGGCGTCGAACCTGCCCGCGTTTTTTCTCGCATCCGTTCAGCCGTATCTATTCCCAGCGTATATGCAAGCGGAATCGATTCATTAATTCGACCGCCCGACAAGCTATGAAGTGGGACACCTAATGCGGTTCATCCGGGTCGTGCGAGCTTCATCGAAAATCGAGATTAGCGTCAGGGCAGGGGGGATTGATCTTATTGCAGGGAAATGTTCGCGGCCTTGATAAGTTCGCCCATTGCCTTGTGCTTTGCAGCGACAAAGCCGGCAAACTCCGCGGGAGAACTGCCCAATGGTTCTCCGCCGGCCGTTGTCAGGAGCTCGCGGGTCTTCGGGTCCTTGAGGGCTGCTCCCACCGCTTTGTAGATCCTGTCGACGATCGGCTGCGGAGTACCAGCCGGAGCAAACAAACCCATCCAGGAGCTGGATTCGTAGCCTGGGATCGTGGCAGCGATCGTTGGCAGACCAGGGTAAGCCCCGGAAGGCGTCAAGGAGCCAACCGCGAGCAATTTGATCTTACCGGCTTGGATGTTTCCGTCATGGGGTTGAATGTTATTGAAAAAAATCTGCACCCTGCCCGCGATCAGGTCGATGTATGCCGCGCCCGAGCCCTTATAGGGAACATGGGTCATCTGTATGCCCGCGCGGGTCTTGAAGAGTTCGCCACTAAAATGGGGAAACGATCCCACCCCAGCAGAGGCGTAATTGATGCGGCCGGGTTCCTTTCTGGCCAAATTTATAAGGTCCTTGACCGACGATACGGGAAAGTCCTTGTTCATCAGGAGGAAAATCGGGCTTGTTGTGATTTGCGAGATGGGCACGAAGTCCTTAAGTGGATCGTAGGGAAGCTGAGTCTGCATATGTGGGACGATTGTCGTCGGACCCGGCGTGCCGGCCATCAACGTATATCCGTCTGGCGCGGCCTTCGCGACCAGCGTGGCGCCGATCGTCCCTCCCGCACCACCGACATTTTGGATAACGACAGGCACTCCCAAATCCTTGCTCAGTCCCGCTGCAATAAGGCGCCCCATCACATCCGTACCTCCGCCGGGGACAAAGGGAATCACAAGACGGATGGTTTTCGCAGGATAGGTCTGTGCCTGAACCCCTCCGGCGGAAAACACGAGACCGGCAAGAGCCGCGCCCGCGGCCAGTGCATTAACGAGAATATTGGCCGTCATCTTCTTGTCCATACACGTTCGTCTCCAAAAAATAGGAAAACCAATGCGCCCGTCGCCGGCGTCCTGTGACTATGCAACGCCGCAGTGATGCCGGATCGGTGCTCGGTGCGCGCGACCGGGGGCTGCCCGCGCGTGCTCCACCGTGCGATCCGCGCTGCCGGAGCGCTTCGCAACGAACGCTGCGGCAAATTATGCGGTCCCTGGGCGCGCCAAGTCAAACGCGCCCCGCGCTCAGGCGATGTCGGGAATCAGGTGGTAGGTGAGCGGCACGCTGGCGTGCACCCGCCACGCCTCGGGACCCAAATAACAATCCCCCGGCAAAGCCGGGGGTATTCAGGATTGCGGCCCCCTCAAAGGGGGCTGATCGCAATCCAACGTCAAAAGCCCACTCGGAACAAGCATGGGCGGTTGTGAAAAGGCACTGTCGAGGGC
>JACQOI010000332.1 GCA_016202615.1 Betaproteobacteria bacterium | reverse complement strand
GAACGAGCAAAGCCGCAAGCTTGAGGCGATTGCCGGCATCGGGCCGATCACCGCGAGCGCGTTTGTGGCCACGGTGGGCGATGCGAAGAGCTTCAAGAATGCCCGGCAAGTACCGGCGTGGCTGGGCATGGTGCCGCGCCAGGACGGCACCGGAGGCAAAGCGAAGCTGGGTAGGATCAGCAAGCGGGGCGACGTGTATCTGCGCACGCTGTTGACAACGTGAGCGACATGCGCGCAAATAGATTCACCCCCACCTTAATCCTCCCCCATCAAGGGGGAGGAGAAGTTTTTTTGTCGGCTTCCAGCCGACGAACATCCGAATCCCTCGCCTTGCAGGCGAGGGCTGTTCAGTTTCTCTACAACGGCTCGTGGCGTGCGCGCCGGCGCGAGCAATCCATACCCTTTTCGGCTACTTTTTTTGGAGTAGTAGTCATATTACACGAGTTCTTTGATTTTTATTAATCCCTGGCAAACGAGACGGAAGACAGTCACGTCCGAGCCGAGTGCTATCATTTTGACACCCGCGTCTATGATCTTTCTTGGGTAAGACAGCTTTGATAGATCATATAACAAGGATTGATTTATGGTGATGGTCATCACCGAGACGCCAGCTTCAGCGCTCATTTTAACTATGTCCTTGAGTGTTTCATAGAGCTTCGGGTTATCGTAGTGCTCATCAGAAAGTCCGATGGACGTGGAGTAATCTGTGATACCGAAGAGAATGACATCAACACCCCTTATTTTCAAGATATCTCGCATATTCCTTACGCCTTCCACGCTTTCGATTAGTAATATGACGAGGGTGTTTTCATTGGCCTTCTGGCAATACTCCTTCCAAGGCAACAGACCGTAGTGCAGCGAGCGCGGTGAATGGCAGGCACTCCTGTCACCAAGAGGAGGAAACCTAGCAGCACGGACAGCAGCTTCGGCCTGACCAACGGTGCTAATGTGGGGAACTATCACTCCTTGGGCGCCATTGTCCAAGGCCTTGCATATGAGAGGGGGACTGTTCTCATATACCCTCACAATCGGTGTCATGCCTGTGAGGTCGCACGCCCTGATAGCTGTCACGGTTGCTCCCACGTCCGAGGGCGTGTGCTCGGTGTCTATGAACACGAAGTCAAAGCCAGCCCAGCCCATGATCTCAACGAGGGCTGGATCGGTGGTGTGGCTTTCGAGACCAACCGCAACTTTTCCCTGTTTAAGAAGCTCTTTTACCCTGTTAGGTCTGAATGTGTCAGCCATGCTTATTTCCTCTTTATGGGGACTCTAAAAAATCTTTGCCGTCTTGTATTTTTGCGTATCGGGTCGTCGCGGTCCAGTGTTGCTGCAAGACGGTGCACCGCCGGGATCGTCACGTAATCGACGTCCGATTCACGCTGACCAATCCCCTGCTTTAGACGCGTGCGAAGTCTAGTGCCACTTGTATCTGTCTCCCTAAATTAACTCCCGGCCTCCGTTTTGATGCCTGCTTCCTTGACCAGCCTGCCGAATTTGGCGAGTTCCAATTTCAGATAATCGCGAAACTGTTCCGGCGTGCCGCCGGTGGTGGTGGAACCCCCCGCCGCGAATCGCTCCCGAATGTCGGGCATTTGCAGTATCGCCGCGAGTTCCTTGTTCAGCCGTTCGATGATCGCTCGCGGGGTGCGGGCGGGCGCGCCGATCGCCTGCCAGGTGGTGTTCTCATAGCCGGGAACACCGGCTTCGGCAACCGTCGGCAGATCGGGCAGTGTGGCAAAACGCGTGGCCCCCGTTGTGGCCAGAGCGCGCACCCTGCCCGATTTAATTTGAGGTACGGTCACGACAGCGCTGTTAAACAACACGTGAATATGGCCGCCGACGACATCGATCAGCGGCTGCGCAGCACCCTTGTATGGCACGTGCGTCATCCTGGTCTTGGTCATCGCGGCAAATAACTCGGCGGATATATGACCGAAACCACCCACTCCCGCTGACCCATAGTTGAGCTCCCCGGGTTTCTGCTTGGCCAGCGCGATCAGTTCCTTCACTGTCTTCACCGGAAGGGAAGGATGGACGACCAACACGCCAGGCGTAGTCGCGACGTGAATGATCGGGGCGAAGTCCTTTGACACGTCATACGGGAGCTTGTAGAGATGCGGGTTCACTGCCCAGCCGCCGACGGGGGCTATGATGAGCGTATAACCGTCGGCCGGTGCTCGAGCGACGACTCCCATGCCGATGCTGGTGCTGCCACCGGGGCGGTTATCGATCACGATCGGCTGGCCGAGCGATGGCGCAAGCTTTTCGGCCAACATACGTATCTGGATGTCGGATGTCCCGCCCGGAGGCGCCGGCACGACGACATAAATCGGCTTGGTCGGATATGCGGGTTCTTTGGAGGTTGCCTGCGCATTTGCTCCGGTGGTGACGCCGGTGGCAGCGAGCACGAGCAGCGTTTGCAGTAGGGTGTGCTTCATGAGCTTCTCCTTAAGCGACGATTCTTGTCTGGTCGCACCAACAGCATTACTCCTTTCTTAATCAGCCGGCCTTCAGGTTGTATTCCCAAGCTGATGTCAACGCAAAGTAGAAATGTCCTCTTTCCTCCCAAATAGAAATGTCCGTGCGCGTGCCAGCGTGCCGCACGCTGGCCTGCCGTCGAAATAGCTGTTACCCGAGCTCGGCGTGTACGAACTCTATGATCTTTTCGAGTGCCTGCGCGGCGGCGGCGCGCGAGCCCGGATTGTGGGTGAGGAATCCCTCGCCCTCTCCTTCGTACAGCTGCAATTCCACGCGACCGCCGGCCTTGCGGTAGCTTGCGACGAAGCGGTCGAGATCGGGCCGCGGATGAGCGGCGTCGCGCGTACCCTGCAAATACAGCACCGGGGGTAGCTCGAGCTGTTCGCCGCGTTCCAGCGCGCGCACTGGGCTGCCTTCGGCCATGGCCGCCTCGGTCTGCCAGTACTGGTCGTGGTTGGGGAGCACCCGGTCTATGACCTCCGGGTATGGCGGGCCGCCCGCCTTCAGCTTCTTGGCATACTCGTAGCGTCCCAGCGGGTCGATCACCGGGTAGCACATGACGACGCAGCGCACGCTGGCGTCGACGGTCGCCCCTGGTTCGGAAAGCGGCAGCGCCATATAGCGGGGGTCCCGCGGCCTCATCGCCGACAACATGGCCTGGTGGGCGCCGCTCGAGGTACCCATGATGCCTACCATTCCGGAGCGGCTGCCCAGCTCGCCAGCCCGCTGCTTCAGCCAGCGGATCGCGTAGTTGATGTCGGCCATAGAGCCGGGATAGGCCGCGTCCGGGGGCATGCGGAAATCCAGCGCCGCCACCACTACGCCGCTCTTCGCCAGCGGTTCGTTGATGACGGTGTCGTTGCGGCGGTCGCTACGGCACCAGGCGCCCCCGTGCAACTCCACGATGAGCGGAAACGGTCCTGCGCCGCGCGGCTTGAACAGGCGGGCGAGCAGCGGCTTGTCTGCGTGGCGCTGGTATTCGACATCTTCGATGTCGATTTGATACGAGGAAAGGACGGCGCTTGTCATGCGTTGT
>JACQOI010000330.1 GCA_016202615.1 Betaproteobacteria bacterium | reverse complement strand
GTACGATCCCTTATCGACGTTGGCGCGGGGCGGGGAAACTCTTCCCCGGTCTGTCCATGAACATCTGGCAGAAAGGCGGGTCATGGTTCCTCCGCCCCAGCACTCAACAAGTTACTACCCAAAAGCAAAAGCATACAAGGTCGGGATGGGGGGAGGTTGAAGCACTGTTATTTTTTCGCGGCTTCCATTTCGGCGAACGCCTCGCGCGCGAGTCGGAAGCCGTCGATACCCACGGGCACGCCGGCGTAGCACGCGACCTGCAGCAGCACTTCCTTGATCTCGTCCTTGGTGACGCCATTGGTGAACGACGCGCGGATATGCAGCTTCAACTCGTGCTGGCGGTTGAGGATGGTCAGCATCGCGATGTTGAGCAAGCTGCGCGTCTTGCGCGGCAGCCCGGGGCGCGTCCAGATCGCGCCCCACGCGTTCTCGGTCGCGAATTCCTGCATCGCGAGCGAGAATTCATCGGCGCCCTTGATCGACTTCTCGACGTATTCCTTGCCGAGCACTTCCTTGCGCACGGCGAGACCTTTTTCAAATAATTCGCTTGCCATCGGTTCCTCCATCGGATTGACTGAACATTGCTGCGATCTGGTTGCGCTTGCCAGCGCCAAAACTTTTGCTTATAGTAGCACTCCCTTATCCTACCTCTCACAACCAAAACAACATGGAACTCAATCTCAAAGGGCGCACTGCGCTCGTTACCGGAGGCTCACGCGGCATCGGCTTCGGCGTCGCGCAATTGCTCGCGGCCGAAGGCTGCAATCTGCATCTCGCTTCGCGCAGCGCCGAGAGCCTCGAAGCGGCGCGCAAGAAAATCACCGACGCGCACCGCGTCAACGTCACGGTTCATGCGCTCGACCTGTCCAAACGCGAAAACGTCGTCAGGCTCGCCAAGGCATGCGGGTCGGTCGACATCCTGATCAATAACGCCGGCGCGATCCCGCAGGGCACCATCACCGCGCTCGACGACAAGACCTGGCGCGAGGCGTGGGACTTGAAAGTGTTCGGTTTCATCAACCTCACGCGCGACGTCTACCGCGACATGTGCGAGAAAAAACGCGGCGTGATCATCAACGTCGTCGGCGCCGCCGGCGAGCGCGCGCGCGCGGACTACATCGCCGGCAGCATGGCGAATGCGAGTTTGATGATGATGTCGCGCGCGCTCGGCGCCGAAAGCGTCGATCACGGCGTGCGCGTGATCGCGATCAATCCCGGCGCGATCGAAACCGACCGCCAGGTAGTGCGCTGGAAAGCGCGCGCCAAGGCAGAACTCGGCGACGAGAACCGCTGGCGCGAGTTGACGAAGCGTTTTCCGTTCGGACGGCTGGGAACCGTCGACGAGGTCGCAAACATGATCGCGTTCTTGTGCTCCGACCGCTCCGGCTATACGAGCGGCACGGTGATCACCGTTGATGGCGGTGCCGCCTCTAGGAACTAGCAGCCTGTCGGACTTATTAGGAGTTTGTCGGGGCTAAGTCCGACAAACTCCTAGCTGTCTGCCTATCCCCGGCTAGATCTTGCGCTGATAGCGCTTAAGTACGATACGCAGCCGGTCGCTGGTCTGCGGCCGGATCTTCATGGTCCACGGCGTATCAGCCGCTTCTTTCCACGCTTGGGACGAGCAGACCGCGGGGGATTCGAGGTGGTAGATCGCGATGTACTTGTGCGTGCCGCCCTCGGTCCTGAAACGCCGCGCGCAGAGGCAACCCGGCACCGCCGCCAGACGTGGTCTGTGTTCCTGGTCATACCACGCGTTGAAATCGGCTTCGGCTTCCGGCTTGACGTTCATCGCGAACATCATCATCGCGCCGGCGTTGGCCCGCCCGGCCTGGTTCCCCGGCAGGATCTGCGCAGCTTCGAAGCGGCAGACGCGCTGGCACTTGCCGGTGACGCGCTTCGACCATGGCGACAGATTGGCGCCCGCGATGGCGCGATACTCCGGGCTCTGCAGCACGCCGAGGCTTTCGAGGTCGTAGGTCGCGATCGACACCTTGGGGTCGTCGGCGCCGAGCCAGCGCTCGGCGTTGATGAAGCCCTTGATGCGTAGGCGCTCCGGAACATGCTCGGTGTCGTACCAGTCGTTGAATTCGTCCTCGGCGGCATTCGAGTAATTGAATCCCGCGACCAGCAGTCCGTAAGGTTTTGCCACTTGCTTCTCCTCGCTGTTTGTCTAAAAAACCCCTGGCAACCCGTCGGACTTAACAGTCCGTACAGGCCGCTAAAAGCAAAACCGGCTGACCATTCATAATAAACTCACCAGGACTTTGTCGGAGCTAATTCCAATTTGCATTCAAAACAACAATAATTTTGTAGGGTGCGTTCCACGCACCATGACTGCCGGTGCGCACGGCGCACCCTACGATATTTCATTTTTGATTGCGAAATGGAACAAGTCCGACAAACTCCTGGCCACAAAGATCACAAAAAAACTGGATGCTACCACAGATGAACGCGGGAATCACGCCGAGCGCAATTTTTTGTCGGTTTTTTTCCGCGTGCCGGGCTCGCTGAGCTTACGCAGCAGGCTGCCGCAGTTCATGATCTTCGGATCGACGCCCATCACCTCGTAAGCCTGCCACGCCGAAGCCTGCACCGCCGAATACACCGGCTTGCCGAGATCGCGCTCGAGCGTGTCGAGCACTTCGAGCGCGCGCAGCTGGGTACAGGCGACGAACACCGCTTCCGAATCCGGAGTCGTGATCTCCTTGACCTTGGCGTATATTTCCTCCGGCTGGATCTTGGCGTGGTCGAACATGTCGAGCATGTCGAAGGTGCCGAGCTTGACGACGTCAATGCCGTGCGCCTTGACGAATTGCTTGAGACGCTCGTTGGTGACCTCCACATAAGGCGTCACCACATCCACGTTCTTGTGTCCGCCCGCCATCAGGCAACCCGTCATCGCGCCGGCGGTGGTTACCGTCGGCGCCCTGGTGATTTCAGTGAGCTGCTCGCAGATCTTCTTGTTCCACGCCGGCCCCTCGAAGAAGCTGCCGCTGGTGCAGCCGTAAACCACGACATCGGGCTCGACCATCGCGATCTCGGCAGCCGCATGCTTGCTTGCATTCTCCATGTTGCGCAGCTCTTCCGGCGTGCCGTGACGGCCGCCGGCGATGCGCGCGCTGTGCACCGAAACGCCTTCCGGCGCGATGCGCCAGAACTCGGTCTCCATCGTGGTGTTGATCGAAGGAACCAAAAGACCGATTCTTCCGCGCCATCCATACATGACTCATCTCCTCAATGAAAACACGTGAGGCGTGAGGAGTGAGGCGTGAGGCGAAAAACCCGCACCCTTCACCCAAAACCTTACGCCACTTGCGTCTGCTGGCTCGGCGCAGTCAGGTCGCGCAGCAATCGTCCGTAACCCGGCACGCCTTCGATCCCGCCGATGGCGCGCAACGCGGCCCACACGCTCACCTGGGTGGTCGAGATCACCGGCTTGCCGAGCTCGCGCTCGAGCCGCTCGATCGCATCCATGGTTTTCCAGTTGGTGCATGCAAGCACGATCCCCTCGGCGTCGGGGCGGTCGATCTTGCGCGCGAGCTCATGGGCGCTCGACACGTCGAGCCGGCCGACCACCAGGTTGTCGACGAGATCGAGCCCGTGCGCGGCGAGCACTTCGACGCCGCTCGCCTCGATGAATTTCCTGGCGATTGCGTTGACCTTTTCGTCGTAGGCGGAGCCGAGCACGACGCGCGAGACGCCCAGGTATTGCAGCGCTTCGATCAGCGCGGTCGACGTGGTGGTCGCGCGCTTGCCGGTCGTGGTTTCGATGGTTTTGATCAACTCGCGGTCGTAGCCCAGCCCTTTGAGGAAGCTTGGCGCGGTCGCGCCGAGCACGATCACGTCAACGTCGGCGGAAGCGAGGTTGCGGCACTGGGTTTCGAGATCGCGCACCATGTCGAGTATGGAAGCAGGCGTGATCTGGGTCAGATAGAGCCGCGCGGTGTGCAGCGTGACACCGGCCGGCAGCGCGCGGTAGAACTCGGGTTCTATCGTGGTATTGGACGAAGGCACCAGCAGTCCGATGCGGCTCACGATCTGCTCTCCAGAATTGTCCGTGCTACATCGCGCGACTTGAGGACGCTGCCGCGTTAACCGGCGGCGCGCAGCGCGCGTCCGCGGCGAACGCAGGAAGTTCGCATCGCGAACTCATTTATAAACCAGCGGGTACGGGGTGTCAAACCGGGGGCGCGACTTCTGCGACTTGACGGAGCAATAGCAAACTATTTCTTCGCCGGCGCGGGGTTCGACATCCGGTCGACGGCGTCGACCGCCGCGTCGTAGGATTTGCGCGCTTTTGCTTCCTTCGCTTTCGCGGCGTCGAGGTTCTTTTTCGCGGCGTCCGCCTGGCGCTTCAACTCGTCGGCGCGCTTTTGCGCGGCCTTGTAACCGGCATCGGCCTGGGCGTAGTCCTGCTCGGCCCGCTTCGCCTCGTATTCCGCCTGCTGCAATTCGCGGTAGGCCGCGCCTGCTCTGTGTTGTCCCCGCTGCAACGTGTCCTGGCGCTGGCGCGCGTCCTCGACCGGCGCCTGCGCCAGCACCGGCATGGCAGCGACCAGTATCAACAGCGCTGCGGTTGCCATCGCTCTCCCTGTGCGCGGAAACAAAAGAGAAAGCATAGCACCGTTTGCGGTTCCGGCGCGGAAGGCCGGCTGCGTGAGACACGGGCTACAGCTTTCGCGATCGCTCTTGCGCGGATTTGCCGTTATCCAGAAAATGCTGTCCGTAATTGTCCCGGGCATGCGCTGGAACCTGATAAGGTAGCAGCGAAAGAACCGGGGGTGCAGGCCCGCACGGGCCGTTGCAAGAAATTCAACCATGGGAGAGATCATGAATCATACTGAACAACGCAACAAGCTGCGCGCGGTGCTGGCCGGGTCGAAATGCCTGTCGCCGGCAAGTGTATTCGACCCGCTGTCGGCGCGCGTCGCGGAGTCCGTCGGCTTTGAGATCGGCATGCTGGCAGGGTCGGTCGCGTCGAACACGACGCTCGCGGCACCCGACTTGATCGTGCTCACGCTCACCGAGTTCGCCGACCAGGTCCGGCGCATCATGCGCGTGAGCAAACTCTCGCTGCTCGTCGACGCCGACCATGGCTACGGCAACGCGCTCAACGTGATGCGCACGGTGCAGGAGCTCGAGCACGCCGGCGTGTCGGCATTGAGCATCGAGGATACCGCGCTGCCGACGCCGTTCGGACAGGCCGAAGGCAAGGAATCCCTGACCTCGATCGCGGAAGGCGTCGGCAAGCTGCGTGCCGCAGTGGCGGCGCGCAGTGACCCATCGCTGATCATTGCGGGACGCACGTCCGCGCTCAAGACCGAGGGCACCGAAGGCGCGGTTGCGCGCGCCAAGGCGTATGCGGCGACCGGCGTCGATGCGATCTTCATCGTCGGGCTGGAAAAGCTCGAACAGATCGAGGCGATCCATGCGGCCATCAAGCTGCCGATTATGGTCGGCTCGGCGCCCGCATCGCTGAAACGCGAAGACCTCGCCGCGCGCGGCGCCCGCATCCTGCTGCAAGGCCACCAGCCGGTCGCCGCGGCGGTCAAGGCGCTGCACGAGACCTACACGCACCTGTTCAGCGGCGGCGCGCCCGCCGATCTCAAGTCGAAGATTGCCTCGGCGCAGGAGATGGGAAAGCTCACCGACGGCGAGAACTACAAGAAGTGGCGGAAAGAGTACCTGCATTGATACCCTGCGCGCTGGTCAAATCGCGCCAACGCCAGCAGCAACCGGCTTTCCTGCCGGGCAAAGCCGAGCAGGTCGTTTCGCTCAAGGAAATAATCCGCAAGCAGTTCGCGGCCGGATCGCCGTTCCTGCGGTCGAACGCAGCGTCAAAGACCACGTCCTGATGGGCGCCGCGATGCGGCCCGCGCGCCGTCACTTCTCGCTCATCACCCACACGCCGCCCCACCCGCCTGCCGGGGGATTGGCTTTGAGCTGCTCGCAGCGCCCGATGTAGATTTCCGACAGCTGGTCGCCGGGATGGAGCCGCAGCGCCTCGCCGAATGCGGCGATCGCCGCGTCCCATTTGCCGCCGCGGTACTTGGCGAGGCCGTCCTTGAACTGGTTCACCACGTCCATCAGGTTTGGGAAGGTCTCCTCGGTGTGGTAATCGAGGATTTCATAGACCGCGACCGGCTGCGTCTTGCCCTTGACCACCACTTGATCGATTTCACGGCTGCGATAGGTCCCGCGCAACTTCCTGAACGTGAATTCGCTGACCAGGATGCGCGCGTGATATTGCTTGCACGCGGATTCGAGGCGCGCGGCGAGATTCACGCCGTCGCCGATGATAGTGAAGTCCATGCGCTTCCTGGAGCCGATGTTGCCCGACACCACGACGTCGGTATTCAACCCGATGCCGATGTTGACCGGCGGCTTGCCCTCGGACACGCGAGCCTGGTTCCACGCGCCGAGCTTGTGGATCATGGCTACCGCGGCGCGCACCGCGCGGTCCTCGTCGTCGTCGTGCGTCACCGGAATGCCGAACGCCGCCATGATCGCGTCGCCGATGAACTTGTCGAGCATGCCGCCTTCGCGCCGGATGCATTCGACCATGATTTCGAAATATTCGTTGAGCAGCCCGACGGTCGCATGCGGTCCGAGCTGTTCCGTCAGCGTGGTGAAACCGCGGATGTCGGAGAACAGCACGGTGGCCGGCACGCTCTGGCCGCCGAGGATCTCGGCGCCTGCGGCGAGCAGCTGATCGGCGATCGACGGGTCCATGTAGCGTGCCATGGTCGACTTCATGCGCTTTTCGCTCGAAATGTCCTCGACCATCAGCATCGAGCCCAGCGGCTTCCTCTCGCCGCTCACGAGCGGCAAGACGGTGACGTTGACCGAGCGCTTTTCGCTGCCGCACTCCATTTCGGCGTCCATGGTGACATCAGGGGACTGGGTCTCCGTGACGCGCTTCAGCTTTTCCAGAATCCAGGCGTTGGGGCCGGCGAGAAACCCCGCGGCCGGCCGGCCGATGATTTCCGCCGCGGACACGCGCAGGATGCGCATCCCCGCCGCGTTGCAGGTGACGATTTTTTCCGTGTCGTCCAGCGTCAGCACGCCGCTCGACATCGACTCGAGCATGCTTTCGTTGTAATTCTTCATGTTCTGCACGTCGGCGAAGAGCTTCGCGTTCTCCAGCGCGATAGAGATCTGGGCGGTGAACGCCTTGAGCCGCGACTCGTCCTCGTTGGTGAACGGCCCGCCGTGCTTGTTGAGCACCTGCGTGACGCCGATGATCCTGCCGCGCTGGTTGACGATCGGCACGCACAGGATCGAGCGCGTGAAGAAGCCGGTCTTCTTGTCGAACGCCGGATTGAAGCGCAGATCGGCGTAGGCGTAGGGGATGTTGATGGTCTTGCCCGAGGTGAAAACCGCGCCGGCGATCCCCACGTGGTTGGGCAGCCGGATTTGCATCGCTTCCAGGCCCTGGCCCACTTCCGACCACAGCTCGCCGGTCTTCTCGTCGTTCAGGAACAGTGTCGAGCGCTCGGCATTGAGCATGCGCGTCGCCTCGCCCATCACCTTCTGCAGCAGCGAGCTGATTTTAATGTCGGAAGTGACCTCGGACACGATGTCGAGGAACTCGAGCTCCTGCTTGCGGATCGCCTTCATGCGCTCGATGAACTGCGCGCTCTGCAGCGCCAGCGTGCCCTGGGTGGTCATCGCGACGAGCAGCTTGAGGTCGCTCCTGGTGAAGCCGCCCTTCTGCTTGTTCAGCACCTGCGCGACGCCGATGACTTCGCCCTTCGCGGTGCGAATCGGCACGCACAGGATACTCTTCGTGACGAACCCCGTCTGCTCGTCGATGGTGCGGTTGAAGCGCGGGTCCGCATAAGCGTCGTCAATGATGACGCCTTCACCGGAGGTGAAGACGTGCCCGGCGACGCCGCTGTTGTTGAGCAGCCGGATCTCGCGCTGAAAATTGCCCTGGGCGACGCGCGAATAGAGCTCGTTGGTCTCCGGGTCGTTCAGGAACAGGGTGCCGCGTTCGGCGTTGAGTTCCGCGGTCGTCACCTCGACGAGCGCGGTGAGCACCTCGTCGAGGGAATCCATTCCCGCCATCTTCCGGGAAATGCCAAGCAGGAGCTCCGCGAACCGCAGCCGCCTGTCGTGGCCCGCGCGCGGTGCGTCAGCGGGCTTGCGCCTGGCGGGCGGAGCCCCGGGTTCGGGGGATTTTCCGGCTGGCGCCTGCAAGTTTTTTATGGCTTTGACGCCGCCGGCAGCCGTGACCGGCCTGGTTTTTGCCGTCCCGCCATTGGCGCGCCGTTTTGCCGTGGGTTGGTGTCTCATATTATTTCCTGGCGCGGCCTGCTTCCAGGGATTCGCGCAGCGCCGCCACGGTGGCTTTCAACTGCTGGATCTCGTCGTGGGCGGCGCGCACCGCGGCCTGCACGCTCTTCTCCTTCTCGTTGCGCTCGAGTTCCAGCGCATCGCGCAGCGCGGATGCGGCGGCCCTGAGCTGGACGATTTCATGGTTGGCGGCCGCCACCGCTTCCTGCACGCTTTTTTTCTTGTCGATGCGCGCCTGCTCGAGCGCGTCGCGCAGCGCGCCGACCGTGGCCTTGAGCTGCTCGAGGTTGCCGCTGGCCGCGGCAACCGCCGCCTGCACGCTGCGTTCCTTTTCAATCTGCTCGAGCTCTAGCGCATCGCGCAGCGCAGCGACGGTGTTCTTGAGGTCGCGGATTTCCGTCAGCCAGGCATGGGCGTCTTCCTGGGGCACGGCGGCGGTCTGTGATGGTTGCATGGATGTTACGCACGGCGCGCCCAGTCCATGACGCTGCTGTTGCAGCCGGCGGGCCCGTTCAATGTCTTGGATGGGGGCAAGTGTGCGGAGCCGGAGCGTTTTAGTCAATCCGGCATAGTCGCGGCACGTGTCATCGAAAACGCCGCCGCCGGTGCTGCGCGCTATGATACGGGCTCGTCGAGGCGACGGAAGCGATCATGGATCTGTGGCACGGAGCGCAAGGCGACTGGGAAACCGCGCAGGAGGAACTGGCCGCAGCCGGAGTGACCGACGGCCTGCCGGTCGTGCCGCCGACGCCCGCGCGCGTCGAACAAATGCTGAAGCTTCACGGCTACGCTGCGGACGAAATGGTGGCCAAATTGCCGCCGCTGCTCGGCGCAGCGACCTGGGAGAGCATCGCTATCAACGCGGTGATGGCGGGCTGCCGGCCGGAGTATCTGCCGGTCGTCGGCGCGGCGGTCGAGGCGCTCGCAGCCGATGAATTCAACCTGACGGGCATCGCGACCACGACCGGCTCGGCCGCGCCGCTCGTCATCGTGAATGGGCCGATCGCCAGTGAAATCGGGATGAACGCCGGGGGCAACGCGCTCGGACCGGGAAACCGCGCGAATGCCACGATCGGCCGCGCAGTGAGCCTGGTGCTGCGCAACGTCGGCGGGGCAATACCCGGCGAACTCGACATGGCGACGCTCGGCCAGCCCGCGAAGTACACCTGCTGTTTCGCCGAAAACGAAGCGGCGAGCCCCTGGCCGGCGCTGCACGTGGAGCGCGGTTTTGCGGCGACGGCGAGCGTGGTCACGGTCGTCGGCGCAGCCGGAATCGTTGAAGTCGTCGATTCATGCAGCAACCGGCCCGGGGAGCTGGCACAGACCTTCGCGCAGTCGATGCTGATCGCGGGCAGCGCGGGCAGCAGCGGGCTGCTCGGCGGCGGCGAGCCGCTCATCATCATGCCGCCCGAGTTGGCGATGGTCTTCGACCGCGGCGGTTACACGAAAGAGCAGGCAAAAGCCGCGATTTACGAGCGCGCGGTAATGCCGCCCGATCGCCTCTCGCCCGCCGTGCGCGAACACCTGCTGACGCTCTCGGCCACCGCGGGAACGGGCCGAGCGGTGGCGCCGTTACGGGTGGCAATGCAGCCGGCCGATGTGATGATCGTCGTCGCCGGCGGCGTGGGGGTAAAAGCCGCCTACGTTCCGACCTGGGGCGGCACGACCCGCGCCGTGAGCCGGCAGATCCGTCGCGGCTGAGATGCGCGCGTCGAAGTCTCGGTGCCCCCGCCCCGCGGTGACGGCGCGATCAACCGCACATTGAGCGCGTATATCAAATCCCGGATCTTCGCCCGCTTGTGAACGCCTATTTTTTTGCGTTGAGACATTCTGCCAGAAGCTCAAGCGTTGCGGCCGCAAACGCGCGCATGTTGGCGACGCGGTCCGTGGCGCCCGTCTCGAGCGTGATTGCGCGCTCAACCTGGCCGGAGACGGCAATACAGGTGTGCCCCGCGGGGTCGCCGTAGCGGTTGCCGGTCGGGCCGGCGGCGCCGGTTTCAGCGATGCCCCAATCCGTCGCGAAGCGCTCGCGGATGATCCGCGCCCGCAGCAACGCCTGCGCCTCGGTCGCCGGCCGCGCTGCGGCCAGCATATCGTCGCGGAAGTCCCTGAAGGCATGCCACGCCTGACGCGTGTAAACAACGGCGCCACCGATGAAATAGGCCGAAGCACCCGGCACAGCGAGCAGCGCCGCCGCAATCAATCCGCCGGCGGACGACTCGGCGACCGCGACGGTCTCGTTACGAGCTTTCAAAAAAACGGCCACTTTCTCGGCATACGGCAGAAGATCGCGCATCATCGGTCCCTTCCTGGATCACACCAGCCTACGAGTCTTTCGCAAACTGTGCAAGTTCGCGCGCCAGCTTTGTTCGAGCTGATGATCCTGACGCCAAGGGTCTTGTCCGGGGCCACGAGATCAAAAGTTCGTTTCCGTCCGCTAAGGCTGACTTCCTCTTCGTCGGAATCCGCCGCGTTGGGCCTCGTTTGAAACCCTGCACGCGCGAATAGTTGCCAAACTCGCTGATCCGGCTGTTATTCCATTTCGCAATCAAAAATGAAATATCGTGCGCCGTGCGCACCGGCAGTCATGGTGCGTGGAATGCACCCTACAAAATTTGACTACGGACGCTTAAAGGCGGTATGACCGGAAGCAGCACGGAAGGCCGCCGCGCGGGGCCGAAGTGCAGCGTGATTTTCCCGCCGAAAAGCTCCGGCGGCCGGTCGGTCGGATCGTCGTGCGTGAACGCGCCGCAGCCGCGCATCGGGTTTTTCATGTTCGACAAATCCCCGCTGCGCTCGCAGTAATACGGCCCGTCGAGCGGGCGCGAGAGCACGCTCGCCCACTCGATGCAGTCGTGAAAATCCCGGTTCTCGCGCGCGTTGTTGTGGCAGAGGTAGCCGGGCGAGCGGCCGGCGCCGCGCGAATCGACGCGCACGCAGACGTAGCCGTCCGGCACCCACTTCTCGGGATCGACGACCTCCCAGTTCGCATGCCTGTTGCTCGTTCCGGCAACCGCGTCGGGGTTCTCCCTGCACAGGATGAGCCTGAACACGAGTGCGTGTTTCCAACGCAAGATGAATCTGAGCGGGTAGCTGTGATCGATCATGATGCGAGGCATGGTGATCGATATGACGGTTGGCCTACAGCGCCGGCGGCTGCTATGCGCCGCGGGCCGCTGCTGGCGAGAAACGATACCGCGCATGCGTGGCGTGGGGTCCGCACTACGACTACCATGCGGTGTGGATGAAGCGCTGGGAAGCGATGAAGGCGGATGGCGGCAAGGTGGCCACTTCCCATTTTCAGTTGCCGTGGGTACTGGGCGTTCCGGACATGGAAACCGCCATGGAAAAACTGAAGAAGTTCACCCTAGCCGGCGTTGCCGAGCGCATCACGTGTCCGATGCTGGTTTACTGGGGTGAGGAAGACAAACTTACCCCGCGGGAAGCCGCTCATCAGCTCTACTCTGCCGTAGGATCGCGCGACAAGACGCTCAAGATTTTTGCGACGGGGGAAGGCGGGGCGGAGCACTGCCAGGTGGACAACCGGCAGGTGGGAACCGATTACATCGCCGACTGGCTGGCTGCCCGCCTGTAAGCGTATCGAGGCTGGCGGCACGAGTTTCCGGGCTCAAGGGGTCACGAAAATACCCTTTTCCCTCGCTCAATCGACCTTCGCGCCAGAAAGCTTCACGACCTTCGCGTATGAAGGCGGTGAACTCTTCGGGGCTGCTGAAGAACAACATGTAACCGTCGGGAGGCGCTTTGGCCGCGAGCTCGGCGCCGATCAGCCCGCCCGCCCCGCCGCGGTTGTCGATGACGAGCTGCTGGCCGATGCCCCGCCGGTCGATCAAAGTCATTTCGAGCGCAATGCATTAGACTATCAATTTTTGCGATCAAATCCATGGGCAATTTCATCAAGTCGGGAGCAGGCGCGCGGACGGTTTTCGTTGCCTGGCTTTGCGTTCTGACGGCCGCCGCCGCGCACGCGCAGAACACACCGGTGACCTCCAAAGGCCAGACGCTGTATCTGCCGGTTTATTCGCACGTCTGGCACGGCGACGTCGATTCCAAGGGAATGCCGCAACAGACGCTGGTATCCGCCCTGGTCAGCGTGCGCAACACCGATCCTGCGAAGTCGATCCGCATCATCTCGGCGCAGTACTACGACACGCACGGCAAGAAACTGCGTCAGTACGTTCCCTCCCCCAGGACGATCGGGCCGATGGGCACCCATGAAATCTACGTGCCCAGGAGCGACACCGCCGGGGGATCGGGCGCGAATTTCGTCATCGCCTGGCAGGCGGACGCGCCCACGAACCCGCCGATCGTCGAGGCGCTGCATCTGAACCTGCCGGCGGGACGGTCGATCTCGTTCATCACGACCGCGCGCCCGATCGCGACCGAATAAGCGCGCGCAACAACCCGCGGCTTATCAATTTTCCAGGAGAAGATCCGCATGACGACGACATCCGGCAACGCCTACGTGCCCGGCAACGAACTCGCGGGCAAGGTGGCGCTGGTCACCGGCGCATCGCGCAACATCGGGCGTGCCATCGCGCTCGCGCTCGCGGCCGGCGGGGCGGCCGTGGCCGTCAACGCGCGCACGTCCCGGGAAGACGCCGAGAAAATCGCGCAGGAAGTCCGCGCGGCGGGCGGACAGGCCGAAGTCTTCATGGCAGACATCGCCGACGGGGCCGCGGTGAAAACGATGGTCGACGGCATCCTCAAGCGCTTCGGCCGCGTCGACATCCTCGTGCTCAACGCCTCGGTGCGCAGCGAGAAACCGTTCACCGAGCTGAGCTACGAGGAATGGCGGGTTCCGCTCGCGATCACGCTCGACGGCGCGTTCTACTGCACGCAGGCTTGCCTGCCGTCGATGCTTAAAAACGGCGGCGGCGCGATCGTCACGCTCGGCGGCATGCAGTCGCTCTCGGGTGCCAGGCACCGCGTGAACGGGTCGGTCGCTAAACACGGGCTGGTCGGCATGACGCGGGCGCTCGCGCGCGAGTTCGGCGACCGCGGGATCCGCGCCAACTGCATCGCGCCGGGAACGATGAACACCACGCGCGCCGCGGGCCGCGCACCGCGCCCCGAACCCAAAGGCATTCCGCTCGGACGCTACGGCGAAGCGGAGGAAATCGCGAGCGTGGTGCGTTTCCTCGCCGGTCCCGGCGCGAGCTTTCTTACCGGGCAGACCATCCAGGTGAACGGCGGCCAGATGATGTTCTGACAACGGACCGCTTCGGCTGGGTTTTTTTTGAAGTGTCAGCCGGTTTTGCCTTTAGCAGCCTGTACGGAATGTTAAGTCCGACAGGCTGCTACGAGCCCGCGACGATTGCCATGGTGTTCTTAACCGACTTGACGCCCGGCACCTTCGAGGCCACCCGCGTCGCCTTGTCGCGATTCGCGCGGGTGTTCGCCGACCCGAACAGCGTCACTTCTCCATCCGACGCGGTGACATCAACCGTCAGCGCCTTGAGGCCCGGCTCGGCAACCAGCGCGGATTTCACGTTGTCAGCCAGCGCCGCGTCCTCCTTCGCCCTGGCGGCTGCGGCGGCTTTTTCCCTGGCTATCTTTTCCGCTTCGACTTTATCCTTTTCCAGCGCCTTGGCCGGTTGCTGCACCGGGGGCGCGCTCGTTTTGGCGGCGTCTTTTGCGTCCTTCTCAACGGACGGTTTGTCGCCGCAGGCGGCGAGGCTCAGCGCGAGCATGCCTGTTATCACGGCCGAAAGCGCAACGGACATTCGCTTTTTTCCGCTGAAGTTCATGGTTTCCCCCTCCGTTACAGAAAAGATTCGGCGCGCTTGACCAGTTCTTCCAATCCCGGCTCGTTCGGGTTGCGCGGCTTGCCCGGGTGGATGATGGACACCTGGCAACTCTCGGCCGCTTCCACGAGCTGGCGGTAGGTACCGGCATCCAGGTTCACGATGGACGCCTGCTTGTTCGCGTCGTAGGCGAACATCACGTTGTTGATCTGCGTGCACTCGTCGCAGCTCGTGCAGCGAGGAGTTTCGATGTAGGGTTCGTCGGACGACTTTTCCTCCTCCGGTTCGGCCGGCGCGGGCATCGCAGCCGCAGCGGGTGTCGCAACCGGCGCTGCCGGCGCAGCTGCCGCGGGTTTAGGCGCAACCGCAACCTCGCTCTGCTGGCGCTCTTCCCAGACTTTCCTTTCGCGCGCGAGCAGCCGCTCCGCGTGCGAGTTGTGAATACCGCCGAGTTCCTGCAGGCTGTGCCACATCTCGCGGCAGCGTCGCGCCTCCTGGATCAGCTTATCGTCGACGATCACCTTGTGCAGCACGTCGTTACCGTCGACCATCAGCAGGCAGGGGATTTTCCCGGACAGGTTCTGCGTGTCGCCGGCCAGATACTCGCCGACCGGGACCATGCTGCCGTTCCACTTCGCCTGCGGCACCCGCGCGAAGTGCCTCGCATAGCGCTGGTCGCAGGCCACGAAGTCAACAAGCGTGAACACGAGGTCCTGCGAAATCTTCTGGTGCTCTGCGTCCTCGTACGCGAAGCTCTGCACCGGCCAGTCGCGGTCCACCTGCGGATTGCCCTCGAGGTAAAACCGCGACGCCCAGTCCGCACCGGCGGATGGGTCGTAGGCAAAAGCCGGAAAGACGCGCGACTCCATCGCCGCCGCGGCAGTCAGGTAAGGCGGAAGGTCGGCTGTTTTTCCGGTCGAGCCGGAGAAAACGCTGAACAGCGCGGGCCCGGCATAGGTGAGTCCCTTGAGGATGCGGTCGCGGAACTGGAACAGGTTCGAGCCGCTCGACTGCAGCACGTAGACTTCGTTCAAGCCGAGCGCCATGCTGGCGAGCTGCTTGCTGCGCACGCCGATGGCGAGGTGTGCGTCACCGGCCGGCGATGCTTCGAGAAGATCGTCGGTCTGGACCAGGATCTTCACCGGAAGTCCCGCGGAAAAAATCTCCATCAGCTTGTCGTTTTCGACGCCTTGCAGTTTTTCGGCGCTGGTGAGGACCAGATAATCCGGAAACATGGCGAGGTCCCGTTCGTCCAGTCCGGCCGCGTCGAATTCCCTGAAGAAGGGATCGTGCTTGGCCTCGTTGTACTCGCTTTCGATCTCGAGGCCGGCTATCGCAACGGCCTTGGCAAGTTCGATCGCCTTGGGCATTCGTTCGCGGTACGCAGCGAGAGCGGCGGCGCAGTTCTCGAACACAAACGAGTGAGTTTTTTCACCGGCGCCGCGCTTATCGACGCCATCTTGCGCCGCGAAGAAGCGCTGCGACCTGAGTACCGAGAGCAGCGATTCAATTCGCCGGCGCCGGCTTTCCGGCAGCGTAGTCTTCGGTGAAGACCTGGTAAGCAGGCGCGACATGGTCTGGAAGTCGAAATCTTCTCCGTGGGACGCGCCAACCGAAGCTTTCAGGCTTTCCGCGCTTTGTCCCGCTTTGGAGCGGACCCGGTCGACCTGCAGGATATCCGAAAGTTTCTGGGTCAGCCGGGCGAGGTCCTCGCGGAATTTGCGCGCCTTCTTTTCCTGCACGCTCGCCCAAGCGTGGTTGATCAGGTCGGCCGGCATGGAGCTGCCGCAATCGACGACCTTGCCATCGATCTTGAGGGCAGCGCTCGCACGATTCAGGCTGTCCTTCAGCGAATCGTCGCCCCGCGCCGCCAGCCGGCCGGCGGCCTTTTCCCATAGCGCCGACAGTGCGCCGCTTGCGCCTTCCGCCATCAGGACGCGGATTTCCTGCTCCAGCCGCAGCAGATGCCTGGTCAGGCGTTCGCCGTCGTCTCCTTGTGCAACTTCATGGACAACGCCATCGACAATCGCACAGAGGCACTGCACGGAGCCACGGTCCGTGGCGTTCTGGACCAACACCAGCGGAAAGTCGTAGCGCAGCCTGGTGAGATCCCGATACCCGGCAAACAGGGCGGGATGCAGGCCGAGCCCTGCGACGACCTCCAGGCCGGCGCCAGGCTTATTGCCGGTCAGATGAAATGCGAGCTGCGCTTGAAGTTCCGAATGCATTTTGCTGAATACCTACAATGAAATTAACTTAGAGCACCTATCAAAATGATGTTTTCGTGCCCCCTCACCCTGCCCTCTCCCCCGTGATCGGGGGAGAGGGGAGTTTATATTGTTTGCGCTTGTTCCTCCTGCGGCCAGACCGTAAATTTATCGAATTCGGCGTTGAGGCCTTTTTCGATGAGATCGGTCGACCGCGTCTGCGCCGCGTGCCGCACTTCTTCATAGCGGGGAACCTCCGGATTCCGATACAGGATGCCCACGGGAATAGGATCGAGATTCGACGCGATTTCGCGCGCCCGGTTGAGGTCCGACGGATCGTGCGCCTGCTGGTTCTTGTAAACCTTGGCGAGGCTGGCGCTCACCTGCAGGCCGTTCTCGTGATTGAGCACCAGGATCCGGTTCGGATCGTGCATCCACGGC
>JACQOI010000339.1 GCA_016202615.1 Betaproteobacteria bacterium | reverse complement strand
CTGACCGCTGACCGCTGACCACTCACTTATGCAACGGGTATACGACAAGGCCAAACGCATCCGCCTCGCGATCTTCGACGTCGACGGCGTCTTGACCGACGGCTCGCTCTACCTCGCGGACGACGGCGAAGAAATCAAGGCCTTCAATTCGCGCGACGGTCACGGCATGAAAATGCTGCGCGACAGCGGCGTCGAGCTTGCCATCATTACCGGCCGCATCTCGCGCTGCGTCGAGTTGCGCGCCAGGAATGTCGGCGTCGAGCTGCTGTTTCAGGGCGTGGCCGATAAGGCGCAGGCGTTCGCCGAGTTGCTCGCCGCGCGCAAACTCGACGCCGCCGCGACCGCCTACATGGGCGACGACGTCGTCGACCTGCCGGTGCTGCGGCGCTGCGGCCTCGCGCTGACCGTGCCGGAAGCGCCGTTCGCGGTAAAACAGCACGCCGACTATGTGACGCGCGCGCCAGCCGGCCGTGGCGCGGCGCGCGAGGCATGCGAGTTGATCATGCACGCCCAGAGCACGCTTGAGCGCCAATTCGAGGCTTATCTCAAATGATGCAGCGGTTGACCGCGTGGTTTCCGGTCGTGCTGCTCGCCGCGGTGGCGGCGGTGACGCTCTGGCTCGACCGCCAGGTGCAGCCGACGGAGCGCGCGCGCGACGGCAAGGCGCGGCACGATCCCGATTATGTCGTGGAGAATTTTTCCGCGACCCGTATCGGCGCCGACGGCGTCCCGCGTTACACCTTGAGCGCGCGTCGCATGGTGCACTATCCCGATGATGATTCGACTTACCTCGACGCGCCAAAACTCGTGAGTTACAGCAACGCCGGAACCACCATGACGGCGACGTCGAAAAACGCGATGCTCTCGAGTAATGGCGAGAACGCCTATCTGACCGACGACGTACGCCTGGTGCGCTCCGCATACGCCGACAAAAGCGAGCTGACAGTGCGGACGTCCTATCTGCACATCATTCCCGACGACGACATCGCGAAAACCGACAAGCCGGTGCAGATATACGACGCGAATACACTAATTACGTCGATTGGCTTAGAATTCAACAACGAGACCCGGATCCTGAAACTTCTATCCCATGTACGAGGCAGGTATGAAAAATCGAAGCCGGCGCGGTAAGCCAGCCGGTTTGGCCCGTCGTATGCTGGGTTCGCCTTGGTGCAACCTCGCGCTGCTCGCGTTGTGTCTGTACTCGGTTCCACCGGCGCACGCCGAACGCGCCGACCGCGATAAGCCGGTCAACCTCGAGGCCGACCGCGTAACGGTGGACGACGCCAAGCAGACCGCGACTTTCGAGGGCAACGTCGTATTGTCGCAGGGCACGTTGATGATCCGCGGCGACAGGATGATCGTGCAGCAGGACGCCGACGGCTTCAAACGCGGCACGGCTTACGGCAATCTCGCGAGCTTCCGCCAGAAGCGCGAGGGTTATGATGAATATATCGAAGGCTACGCCGAACGCATCGAGTATGACGGCAAGGATGAAAAGCTGCAGATGTTCAATCGCGCCTACCTCAAGAAAGGCAACGACGACGTGCGCGGTAACTACATTTCCTACGAAGCGACGACCGAGTTTTTCCGCGTCGTCGGCGGCGGCAAGCAGGCCGCCACGCCCGGCAACCCGGAAGGCCGCGTGCGCGCGGTGATTCAGCCCAAGAGCAAAGACAAACCGGCACCCGGCGCGCCGCCGCTGACGTTGAAACCCACCTCCGACGTAGCCAACCCGCGCGAAAATCCTGCCGGCGCTCCGCGTTGAGCGCGGAACGACAACCTGCCCGCTGCGCGCGGCGCATCGTTTCCGCGCCGCCACGGCGGCACGGGCTGCAATCATGAGCGAACTCAGAGCCGAGCAACTCAAGAAGCGTTACAAATCGCGTGTCGTGGTCAAGGACGTCTCGCTTGAAGTGCGCAGCGGCGAGGTGATCGGGCTGCTCGGGCCCAACGGCGCCGGTAAAACCACCTGCTTTTACATGATGGTCGGCCTGGTGCCGCTCGACGGCGGCGAAATCTACCTCGATGAGAGGCGGCTCACCCATATGCCGATCCATCGCCGCGCGCTGCTGGGGTTGAGCTACCTGCCGCAGGAAGCCTCGATTTTTCGGCGCCTGACCGTGGCTGAGAACGTGCGCGCAGTGCTCGAGCTGCATAACGACGACCCGGCACAGATCGCGCTCAAGCTCGACGATCTACTGCAAGACCTGCATATCAGCCATTTACGCGATAATCCGGCGATCAGCCTGTCGGGCCGCGAGCGGCGGCGCGTCGAGATTGCGCGCGCGCTCGCCGCCGCGCCGCGCTTCATCCTGCTCGACGAGCCGTTTGCCGGCGTCGATCCAATCGCGGTGCTCGACATTCAGAAAATCATCAGTTTCCTGAGGCAGCGCGATATCGGGGTGCTGATCACCGACCATAACGTGCGCGAGACGCTCGGCATCTGCGACCGGGCCTACATCATCAACGATGGAACGGTGCTGGCTTACGGCAAACCTGACGAAATCGTTTATAATGAGAGCGTCAGGAAAGTCTACCTTGGAGAACATTTCCGCCTGTAAGCGACCGGATTGACGACGCCTGCCACGCCGCCGCGCACGCACATTTCGCAGCCGAGTTCCGCTCGCAGCCAGACTCCTTTCCGGATCATGAAGCATTCGCTCCAGCTCAGGCTGTCACAGCACCTGACGCTTACCCCGCAATTGCAGCAGTCAATCCGGCTGTTGCAGCTGTCGACGCTGGAACTCAACCAGGAAATCGAAAAATTCCTGCAGGACAACCCGTTGCTCGAACGCGAAGACAGTATCCGTGAAGAACCGATCACCCCCCCGCTGCACGCAGGTGGCACTACGGAATTTACCTCCACCACCACGTCGGGCAGCGGCACTGATTCGACGACCGACGGCGCCGATTCCAGCGACGGTAACAGTTTTGACGAAGCCTTCAGCTACAGTTCCGGCACCGCGCATGACGACAACGACGAAGCCGAGTACCCGCAGCTTGCCGCCGAAGCGCAGACGCTGCGCGAGTATCTGATCTGGCAGTTGTCGTTGACCCAGCTCTCCGAGCGCGACCAACGGCTTGTCACCCTGTTGATCGATTCGCTCGATGATGACGGTTACCTCAAACAGGACCTCGACGAACTCGCCACCATCCTGCCGCCGGAACTCGAGATCGACGTCGAAGAGCTGCATATTGCGCTCACACATCTGCAGCATCTGGACCCGCCCGGCATCGGCGCGCGCAACCTCGGCGAGTGCCTGCTGCTGCAGCTCGAGGCGCTGCCGGATTCGACGCCCCACCGCGCGCAGGCGCTTGAAATCGTCAAGCATCATCTCGACGTGCTCGCGGCGCGCGACTTTGCCAAGCTCAAGAAACTGCTGCACTGCGAAGACGAAGTACTGCGCGGCGTCAAGAACCTGATCACCGGAATGAATCCGCGCCCGGGCAGCAGCTACTCGTCGGGCGACACGCGCTACATCGTGCCTGACGTAGTCGTGAAAAAAACCAAAGGCGTCTGGCTCGCCGCGCTCAATCCGGACGCGATGCCGCGGCTGCGCATCAACCGCTTGTATGCCGACATCCTGCAGCGCAACCGCGAAGCCGGGCACCAGCAGCTCGTCAGCCAGCTGCAAGAAGCGCGCTGGCTGATCAAGAATGTGCAGCAGCGCTTCGACACCATCCTGCGCGTATCGCAGGCTATCGTCGACCGCCAGCGCCATTTCTTCGAGCACGGCGAAGTCGCAATGCGGCCGCTGGTGCTGCGCGAGATCGCCGAAACGCTGGAGCTGCACGAATCGACCGTGTCGCGCGTGACGACGCAGAAATTCATGCTCACTCCGCGCGGCATCTTCGAACTCAAGTATTTCTTCGGCAGCCACGTCACGACCGAAACCGGCGGCGCCGCCTCGAGCACCGCGATCCGCGCGTTGATCAAGCAGTTGGTGAGCGCCGAGAACGCGAAGAAGCCGTTGTCCGACAGCCAGATTTCGGAAATCCTCGGCCAGCAGGGCATCGTGGTGGCGCGCCGCACGATAGCGAAATACCGGGAATCCATGCAGATACTGCCGGTCAATTTACGCAAATCGATCTGATTCCATGGCGCCAGCCGGGGCTATGCCCGCCGCCATCCGCCCGCTGCCACCAACCCAGGAGCCATCCATGAACCTTCACCTGAACGGCAATCATCTCGAGATCACTTCCGCGATGCGCGACTATATCACCGGCAAGCTCGACCGCATTACGCGCCATTTCGACCATGTGATCGATGTCAGCGTTATACTTTCGGTGGAAAAACTCGAACAGAAGGCCGAAGCCAACGTTCACTTGAGCGGCAAGAACATTTTCGTCGAAAGCCACGGCAGCGACATGTATGCCGCGATCGATGCCCTGGTCGACAAGCTCGACCGCCAGATCATCAGGCACAAAGAGAGAAATTTCGAACACCGCGGCGGCCGCATTTGACGGCGCATCCCGCGCGTGCCATCGTGACGCGATGACGGTCACGCGCCGCCTTTATCAACGAAACACGACATGAACCTGATAGCCAAACTGCTGCCGCTGCAAAACGTGCTGCTCGATCTCGACGTCAGCAGCAAAAAGCGCGTATTCGAGCACGCCGGCCTGGTGTTCGAAAACCACCACAATATCGCGCGCAACCTGGTGTTCGACAGCCTGTTCGCACGCGAAAAGCTGGGCTCGACCGGGTTGGGCCAGGGCGTCGCGATCCCGCACGGCCGCATCAAGGGACTGAAAGAGGCGGTCGGCGCGATGATCCGGATGCGCAACCCGATCCCGTTCGATGCGCCCGACGGCCAGCCGGTCAATCTGATTCTCGTGCTGCTGGTGCCCGAGCGCGCGACTGATCTGCATCTGCAAATCCTCTCCGAGCTGGCGCAGATGTTCAGCGACCAGACGTTCCGCGACCAGCTGCTCGCCGCAACATCGGCTGACGCGATGCACCAGCTAATCGCCCAATGGCAACCGCATGCCGCGAATCAGCGTAGCGCAGCTGTTTGAAGACAACCGCAACAAGCTGCACCTCGAGTGGCTCGCGGGGCGCGATGGCGGTGTCAAGGAACTCGACAGCGAAAACCTCAAGGATTCGCCGCAAGGGTTGATCGGCCACCTCAACTTTATCCACCCCAACTGGATACAGGTGCTCGCCCGTCCGGAGCTCAACCATCTCAACGCGCTCTCCCCGGTGACGCGACAGCAGATGCTGCACCTGCTTAAAGCCTCGGAGCTTGCGTGCATGATCGTCGCGGGCGGCGAGCGCGCGCCCCAGCATCTGCAGGCGCTCGCCGATACCATGCATGCCGCGCTGTTCGGCTCGCCGTTCGACAGCGTCGAGCTGATGTGGATGCTGCGTCCCTATCTGGCGCGCGCGCTGGCGGAATCCACCACCATGCACGGCGTATTGCTCGACGTGCTCGGCATGGGCGTCATGATCACCGGCGACAGCGGCGTCGGCAAAAGCGAGCTCGCGCTGGAGCTGGTCAGCCGCGGCAGCGGGCTGATCGCCGACGACGTGATCGAGCTCTACCGCATCGCGCCCGAGACGCTCGAAGGTCGTTGCCCACCGCTGCTCAAGGACTACCTCGAGGTGCGCGGCTTGGGCGTGCTCAATATCCGCACCATATTCGGCGAGGCCGCATTGCGGCCGCGCAAGAATCTGAAGCTGATCGTGCACCTCGAAAAACCGGCCGGCACCGAGGTGCAGTATGTGGAGCGGCTGCCGCTCAAGCCGGGCTTCCAGGAAATCATGTGCGTCAGCATCAGCAAGGTCACGATCCCGGTCGCCGCCGGCCGCAACCTCGCGGTGCTGGTCGAGGCCGCGGTGCGTAACTATGTGCTGCAGCTGCGCGGCATCGACAGCACGCGCGATTTCATCGCGCGCCAATCGCAGCAGATACAGGGCCGTGAGCAGTAAGCGGTCAGCCGTAACCCTGCCAAAGGCATTTCGCCATTCACCGCTTACCGCTCACCGCTCACCGCTTACCGCTTACCCGCTCGCCGCTCACCGCTCACCGTTCACCGCTTACCGTTTACCATTCACCGTTCACCGTTCACCAGCGATGCAGCTCATCATCGTCACCGGCCTCTCGGGATCGGGCAAAAGCGTGGCGCTGAAGGCGCTCGAAGACAGCGCTTATTACACGGCAGACAACCTGCCTGCCAAGCTGCTGCCCGAGATGGTCGATTTTCTCCAGAACGCCGGCTATACGCGTGTCGCGGTCAGCATCGACGCGCGCAGCGGCGACACGCTCAACCAGCTCACGCGGCAAGTCAACGATCTGAAGGCGCGCGGGATCGACGTGCGCGTGCTGTTTCTCGACGCCAAGACCGATACCCTGCTCAAACGTTTTTCCGAGACGCGCCGGCGCCACCCGCTGAGCAACGGGAGTCTTACCGTCGCCGAATGCATTGCGCGCGAGCGCGAGATGCTGGCCGAGATCGGCAGCCTGTCGCATCACATCGACACCAGCGACCTGAATCCGAACGCGCTGCGCGTCTGGATCAAGGATTTCGTGGAGGTCGACCACGCCGGAATGACGCTGCTGTTCCAGTCGTTCGGCTTCAAGCACGGCATCCCGCTCGACGCCGACCTTGTATTCGACGTGCGCTGCCTGCCCAACCCGTACTATGATCCGCGGCTGCGCCCGCTGACGGGCAAGGACCGGGCAGTGATCGACTTTCTCGAGGCCGATGCCAGCGTCGGGAAAATGCTCGCCGACATCCGCGGCTTCGTCGACAGCTGGCTGCCATGCTTTGTCGCCGATAACCGCAGTTATCTCACGGTCGCGATCGGCTGCACCGGCGGCGAGCACCGCTCGGTGTATTTTGTCGAAGCACTGGCGCGCTATTTCGACCAGGGCCGGCGCGTGCTGGTGCGGCACCGGGAACTCGCCGGGGGCGGGTAATTCCATTTCCAAATCAAAAAAGCATTAATAATTGAAGTAGGGTGCGCTTGCGCACCGATTGCCGGATGGTGCGCAATCGCACCCTACTTCAATTATTTATGCTTTTTTGATTTGGAAATGGAATTACCCGCCCCCGGCGAGTTCCCGGTGCCGCACCAGCACGCGCCGGCCCTGGTCG
>JACQOI010000342.1 GCA_016202615.1 Betaproteobacteria bacterium | reverse complement strand
CTCGAGTTCTACATTGCCTACCGCAACTACTACTACCGGATGGTGTTCATCGAAGGGTTGATCCGGAATGTCGCCCGCACCGCGCTCGGCACCATGAAGGTCACTTACCAGGGGCGCGAAATCGATTTCGAAAAACCATTCGCCCAATTCACTATCACCGAGGCCATCAAGAAACATCATCCCGATGTTACCGACGACCTGCTGAAAAGTCGCGATGCCTTGGTCAAGAAGCTGAACGACCTCAACATTGCATTCCGGCCACAGGATGGCATCGGCGCCCTGCAACTCACCTTGTTTGAAAATACGGTGGAATCCCAATTGTTCGAGCCGACCTACATCTTTCGCTATCCGGCCGAAGTCTCGCCGCTGGCGCGCCGTAGCGACAAGGATCCCGATTATACCGAACGTTTCGAGCTCTATATCGCCGGCCGTGAGATCGCGAACGGCTTTTCCGAGCTCAACGATCCGGAAGACCAGGCGGCGCGCTTTCAGGAGCAGGCAAAGCAGAAGGATGCCGGCGACCTCGACGCGATGCACTACGACGCCGACTACATCCGGGCGCTCGAATACGGCCTGCCGCCGACCGCCGGCGCCGGCATCGGCATCGACCGGCTGGTGATGATACTTACCGACAGCCCGTCGATCCGCGACGTGATACTGTTCCCTCTTCTGCGCCCCGAACCGCAGACGGGTTCGTGACCGAGGAGTTTGTCGGACTTAGCCCCGACAAACTCCTAATGCAAAACCGGCGGCAGTGGAATTGCGGAAAGGGATAAGCGCGAGCAACGTTGTTTGTGCTGTGAGTGACATTGGATTGCGAATTGGCAAGCGTTGCAAGCAATTGATTTAACAACAACCTCGTTTTACAGGTAGGACTCCAACAGGCTGTTTGCCAGCAAGTGTCGGCCCCGATAGAATATCGCCTAGGAGTTTGTCGGGGCTAAGTCCGACAAACTCCTAAGGCCATGGTTTCATGGCCGGTTTCAAACGGTACCCGGGGTCAACACCACCAGTGGAGACGGTCTGATGAACAAGCTTTACCCTAGTGCCGACGCCGCGCTCGCCGGCGTCATACGGGACAACCAGACGATTGCGGTCGGTGGTTTCGGTCTTTGCGGCATTCCCGAGGCGCTGATCGATGCGGTTGTGAAAACCGGCAAGAACAACCTTACGGCCATCAGCAACAATGCCGGTGTCGACAATTTCGGCCTCGGCAAGCTGCTCGCGACGCGCCAGGTCAAGAAAATGATTTCAAGCTACGTCGGCGAGAATGCCGAGTTCGAGCGTCAGTTCCTTACCGGCGAGCTTGAGGTTGAGTTCACGCCCCAGGGCACGCTGGCGGAAAAGCTGCGCGCCGGCGGCGCCGGCATCCCGGCGTTCTTCACCGTGACCGGTCTCGGCACGGTAGTCGCCGAGGGCAAGGAAGTGCGCGAATTTGACGGTCGGAAATACATCCTCGAACGTTCCCTGACCGCCGACATCGGGCTCGTTAAGGCCTGGAAGGGCGACAAGGCGGGCAACCTCATCTACCGCATGACCGCCCGCAACTTCAACCCGGTCGTGGCGATGGCTGGCCGCATCACGGTGGCCGAGGTCGAAAACCTGGTTGAAGTCGGAGAGCTTGATCCGGATCAAGTTCATACGCCGGGTATTTTCGTGCAGCGCATCGTGTACAACCCGCACCCCGAGAAGCGCATCGAGCAACGCACGACGAGAAAAGGATAGAGCACATGGCCTGGAACCGCAACGAGATGGCCCGGCGTGCAGCCACGGAGCTGCAAGACGGCTTTTACGTGAATCTCGGCATCGGCCTGCCGACGCTGGTCGCCAACTACATCCCCGAGGGTATGAACGTCTGGCTGCAATCCGAGAACGGCCTGCTCGGTATCGGACCGTTCCCGCTCGATTCCGAGGTCGATGCCGATCTCATCAACGCGGGCAAGCAGACCGTGACCACGTTGCCGGGCAGCAGCTTTTTCTCGAGCGCGGATTCGTTCGCGATGATACGCGGCGGCCACATCAACCTCGCCATCCTTGGCGCCATGCAAGTTTCCGGGAGCGGCGACCTTGCCAACTGGATGATCCCGGGCAAGATGATAAAGGGCATGGGTGGCGGCATGGATCTGGTGGCCGGCGTCGAGCGTGTAGTGGTGATCATGGAGCACACGGCGAAGGGCGGCGAGCACAAGATTCTGCGCCAGTGCTCACTGCCGCTCACGGGCGTCGGCGTCGTCGACCGCATCGTTACCGACCTCGGCGTAATCGATGTCACTGAACACGGGCTCAAGTTTGTGGAAGTCGCACCAGGCGTCACCATTGACGAGATCATCGCCAAAACCGGCGCGCCCATCGACACCGGCGCAGGCGCCTGAAGAAAGGAAGACCAGACATGCTTGCTTACCGCGTTACTTTTTCCGCGTGTGCCTTGCTGATCGCGGCAGCGTTCCCGGCGGCGGCACAAGTCGAATATCGCTATCAGAGCGCTGAAGATCCGGCACGCCAGACCACGCAGCAGACGCAGCAACAGACACAGCAGCAGCCGCAGCAGGCTGCGCCCGCCGCCGCGTTATGCACGAGTTGCGGCACGGTGGATTCGATCCGCGTCGTCGAGCAGGCTGGCGAAGGCAGTGGCGTCGGCATGGTCGCGGGCGGCGTGCTCGGCGGTCTGCTCGGCCACCAGATCGGCCAGGGCCGCGGCAACACGGCCGCCACTATCATCGGCGCCGCGGGCGGCGCCTATGCCGGCCACCAGGTCGAGAAAAACGTCAAAAAAGTCAGCCGCCACGACGTCACCGTGCGCATGGATGACGGCACCCTGCGCACCGTCAGCTACGACGCGGAGCCCGGCTTCAAAACCGGTGACAAGATCAGATTCGTCGACGGCAGGCTGATCCGCAACTGACGCCCTAGACACCCTGTCCGGGTATCTTGACCTATCCCCTGGCAGGGTATCGGGGAATTGATGCAGGTGGTGCGGAAATGCTCGCGCTGAGCCGGCGCTAGCAGCCTGTCGGACTTAACAGTCCGTACAGGCTGCTAAAAGCAAAACCGGCTGACCATTCATAATAAACTCACCAGGAGTTTGTCGGGGCTAAGTCCGACAAACTCCTAGTAGCTCCAGTTCCAGAACTGCCACCAAGACTTGCCGTCGGTGGCTTTGCCGGTCAGGTACTTGCTGTTCGGAAAGTTGGTTCTCATCACGCGCTCGGCGTCGTTGCGCAGGTCGGTCATGCCGAGCTTGTCATAGGCCTGTACCAGAATAAGCAACCCCTCTTCGTTGGCGGGCGCCTGCGGATAACTCTTGAGCGAAAACTGCGCGCGGTTGGCCGCCGCGACAAAGGCGCCGCGCTTTATGTAATAGCGCGCGACGTGTATCTCGTGGGAGGCCAGCGCGTTGACCAGATAATTCATGCGCTGGATCGAATCCGGCGTGTACTTGCTGCCGGGGAAACGCGTGACCAGGTCTTTGAATGATTCGAATGCTTCACGTGCCGCTTTCGGGTCGCGTTCGGTCATGTCCTGCCCGGTATACGAGCCGAAAAACCCCAGGTCGTCGTTGAAGTTCGCGAGCCCTTTCAGGTAGTAGGCATAATCGACGTTGGGATGGTTAGGGTGCAGCTTGATGAAGCGGTCCGCGGCGGCAATCGCCGATGCGGCTTCCTTGTCCTTGTAATAGGCATAAGCAATTTCGAGCTGCGCCTGCTGCGCAAAGCGTCCGTAAGGAAAACGCGCTTCGATCTTTTCGTAATACTTGATCGCCTGCTCGTAGCTGCCCTCGTTAAGCTTTTCTTTGGCTTCCGAGTAGAGCTTGCTTGCCGACCAGTCCTTGGTTTCGTCGATCTGCCCCGGCAGCAATCCGCACCCCGACAGGCACAGCGCCAGAATTAACGCTAAACTTGAACGCATAAATGAATCCCGCACCAAAACTGGAAAATTATAACGCAACCCGGGCGCCGGAGCCCATCGAACTGACAGTGCCTCCGCAATGCGCCGGCCGGCGATTAGACCAGGCGCTGGCGCATTTGTTGCCTGAATTCTCCCGCAGCCGGCTCGCGCATTGGATCCGCGCCTCGCGCATCACGCTCGACGGCCGTCCCGTGCTGCCCAAGGCCAAGGTGTGGGGCGGCGAAAAGGTCCTGCTCGTCGCTGCCCCCGACCCCGCAGCGACGGCGGCGGCGCCGGAAGCGATCGCGCTCGATATCATCCACGAAGACGCAACGGTGCTGGTGATCGCCAAGCCCACCGGACTGGTCGTGCACCCGGGCAGCGGCAACTGGAGCGGCACGCTGCTGAACGCGCTGCTCGCGCATGCGCCGCAACTCGCGGCGCTGCCGCGCGCGGGTATCGTCCACCGTCTCGACAAGGACACCAGCGGCCTGCTGGTGATCGCCAAAACGCTGGAAGCCCAAGTCAGCCTGGTGCGGCAACTCCAGGCGCGCACCGTCAAGCGCGAGTATCTGGCCCTGGTTCATGGCCGCGTCGCGCGCGCTGGTAGGATCGAGGCGCCGATCGGCCGCCACCCGGCGCAACGCACGCGCATGGCGATAGTCGCACGCGGCAAGCCCGCCGCCACTCACTACGAGGTGCTCGAGCGTTTCGCGCACGCGACGCTGCTGCGCTGCCGGCTCGAAACCGGGCGCACGCACCAGATCCGCGTGCACCTGCAGTCGCTCGGCCACCCGCTGATCGGCGATCCGGTCTATGGCAGAAACCGGCGCGGTGAGGATGCCGTCAGCGCCGGATTTTCGCGCCAGGCGCTGCATGCCGAACGGCTCGAATTCCAGCATCCCGCCAGCGGCAAGACGGTGGCGTGGCAGGCGCCGCCGCCCGCCGACATGCGCGGGCTGATCGCCGCTCTGCGGACAACACACGAGGACCCGGCATGAAAGTGCCGCATGACTGGATCGTGCCCGACTGGCCGGCGCCGCCGCGTGTCAAATGCCTGATCACAACGCGCAATGGCGGCATCAGCGCCGGCGCATACGCCACTTTCAACCTCGGGTTGCGCACCGGCGATGCCGAAAAGGCGGTGCGCGCCAACCGGCGGCAACTGCTCGCGTCGCTGCCGCAGGCGCCGAAGTGGCTGCGACAGGTGCATGCGGCGCGCGTGATCGTGGCTGACGGCCTGACAAATATTCCGGAAGCGGACGCCAGTATCGCGCGCAATGCCGGCACCGTATGCGCGGTCATGATTGCCGACTGCATGCCGGTGCTGCTGTGCGACCGGGCCGGCAGCGTGGTCGGCATCGCGCACGCCGGATGGCGGGGCCTGAATGCGGGCGTGATCGAGAACACCGTGCATGACATAGGCATCGCGCCTGACGAACTGCTCGCTTATCTCGGCCCCGCGATCGGCCCCGACGCGTTCGAAGTCGGCGCCGACGTGCGCGACGCGTTTCTTGCCGCCGATCCCGCCGCGGATGAGGCATTCAAGTCCCGGCGTGAAGGCAAATGGCTGGCCGATCTGTTCCAGCTCGCGCGCCGGCGGCTTGCCCGCTGCGGCGTGCGCCGGGTGTTCGGCGGCGAGCTGTGCACCTACCGCGACCCGGCGCGCTTTTATTCCTATCGCCGCGACAAGGCGACCGGCCGCATGGCTGCCTTGATCTGGCTCGACGCCTGATCCGGCATGGCCGGATCAAACGTGGTCCGAGCTTGACACGTCATTTATAATCTTCGCTTGCCATTTCACTCTGGACACTGATGTCAGTTCTCGCCTGGATCATCGTAGCGAGCCTCGCCGGCGGCGTGCTGAGCGTGGTCGCGGCCGCGGCGTTTGCATTCAGCGCGCGCGCGGCGCACGTGCCGGTGCTGATCAGCTACGCGGTCGGCGCCCTGCTCGGCGCGGTATTCCTCGACATACTGCCGGAGGCGTTTGCCATGACCGACAGCATCGAGCGGATAGCGGGCACCATCCTCGTGGGCATCCTGCTGTTTTTCGTGCTCGAAAAGCTGGTGCTATGGCGCCACTGCCACGAAGAGCAGTGCGAAGCGCATGAAGCGCAACCGGCGCAGCACGATCACGGCCGCAGCGGCATGACGATCATGATCGGCGACACTTTTCACAACTTCGTCGACGGCATCCTGATCGCAGCCGCGTTTCTCGCTGACGTGCAGGTGGGACTCGTGACCGCGATCGCGATCATCGCGCACGAAGTGCCCCAGGAAGTCGGCGATTTCCTGGTGTTGCTGCATTCCGGTTACAGCAAGCGTTACGCGCTGGTGTTCAACGTGCTCTCCAGCCTGGCGATGATGGTGGGCGGCGTGCTCGCCTACTTCGCGCTGCAAACCATGCAGCAGTGGATCCCGCCGCTGCTCGCGCTCGCCGCCGCCAGCATGCTCTACGTTTCGGTCGCGGATCTGATCCCCGGTCTGCACCGCCGTCCGGAAATCCACGCCACGGTGGAGCAGGTCGTGTTGATCGCCGCCGGCATCGCCACCATCTGGGGCGTCGGCACACTCGCGCACTAGGAGTTTGTCGGACTTAGGCCGAACAAACTCCTAATGCAAAACCGGCGCCAGGAAAATTGCAGAAGAGGATGACGGATATGCGAATTCACCCTGCTCTTTTTCATATTCGGCTGCTTCGGGTGGGTTTTCATCAGGGTTGTCAGCCGGTTTTGCTTTTAGCAGCCGGTTGGACCGATAAGTCCGACAGGCTGCCAGCCGCATGAATCCGCCGCACGAATCCGCGCAGACATTGCTCGAAAATCTCGGCCATGCCAGCTCCAAACTCGCGCACGACGTGCTCAAATCGCTGGCCGCGGAACAGCGACTCGACAGCGACGAAATATTCAAGTCGCTCGCGGCAAGTCTGAAGCAGGACCACGAGCTCTGGGCCAAGCTCCAGCAACGCTATTATCAGCGCCATCTCGAGTTGTGGATGAACCTCGTCGCGCGCGCGGGCGCGTCGCATGCCGCCGGCGCCCCGCCGGCGCCGGCCGCGGCGCCCGACAAGTCAGACCGCCGCTTCCACGCGCCCGAATGGCGGCAACTGCCATTTTTCGATTACCTGAAGCAGGCCTACCTGCTCAACTCGCGCTGGCTCGCGGAAATTGTCGAAGCCGCCCGGCTCGACGCGCCGGCCAAGCACAAGCTGCGCTTTTTCACGCGCCAGCTGGTGGACGCGGCAGCGCCCGCCAACTATCCATCGACCAATCCGGAAGTCATTAAACT
>JACQOI010000351.1 GCA_016202615.1 Betaproteobacteria bacterium | reverse complement strand
TGCTGGGGGCTGGCCGCGATTTTGGCCCATGGCATTGTCACAAGTCCCTGGCTTAGAGTGACTAAGCGGCGGGCCTTGCTTCGCGCCCTGAGCCAAAATCGTGCCAGCGCAGCGCGTGTTTCATTATGTTACAGGCTCTAAAGCTTGACGTGAAGAGAGGTGGCAATGGAAAAGCAGCGTCGAACTAGACAGCGGCGTGGCGCGGACAATGAATTCAATGGAATTCACGCTGTCGTTACAGGCGGTGGGAGGGGGATCGGCGCGGCGATCGCCTCGAGCTTGGCGGCTGCGGGCGCTATTCTGACACTGATAGGCAGAAACGAAGAGCGCTTGCGGAAGCACCGGGACGAGCTACGCGAAAGATTCCATGCACGGGTAGATTTCGAAATCGTGGACTTGGTTAGGCCCGAACAAATCGCGCCGGCATTTTCTTCATTGGTCGCTCGGCGCGGCCCGGCGGGTATCCTCGTGAATAACGCGGGCGCGGTCGAAACGGCTTCGTTTTTGAAAACGTCGGAAGATGATTTGGATAGAATGCTATCTGTTAATTTGAAGCAAGTGGTATTCTGTACTCAAGCGGTGCTGCCAGCCATGATTAAAATGAATTATGGGCGGATCGTTAATGTTGCTTCGGTTGCGGGCGTTCGGGGGCAGGCATTCGCGTCGGCGTATTGTATTTCTAAACACGCTGTTATCGGGTTAACGAGAGCGCTTGCATGGGAATTTGCGAAGACGGGGATCACGGTCAACGCGGTATGTCCGGTATATACGGAAACGGAGTTAGTCGACCGCGTAGCAGCGAACGTGGCGGCAAAGACAGGCCAAGACGTCAATGAGATAAAGAGAGCGTTCGCGCAGCGCAACCCCGCAGGGCGTCTGATGAAACCGGTAGAGGTCGCTGATACTGTGATGTGGTTATGTTCCCGGCGATCTACGGCGATAAATGGCCAAGCAATCTTGGTGGGTTAAAGTCAAGTGAACGGACTATGTGGGCTTAAGACCGGCGAACTTGATGAGCTTTTTCAGCCGCTCGGTTTCCACACGCATGAACTTGGCGAGCGACTCGGGGGGGCCCGGCGCGGGGTCCGCTCCCTCGCCTGCCAGGCGCTGCGCCATTTCCGGCTGGGTGAGTATTTTTACGACCTGCGCATTGAGCTTGGCAACGATGCCCTGCGGCGTTCGGGCGGGAGCAAGCATGCCATACCAGCCTACGGTTTCGAAATTTGGCACACCTGCTTCGGCGACGGTCGGGAGGTCCGGCGCGGCGGGTGAGCGTTGCGCACTGCTAACGGCCAGCCCCTTGAGCTTGCCGCTTTTCACCAGCGGCAGTACCGTCGGCATGCTGTTGAACATCATCTGCACCTGGCCTGCGATCAGGTCGATCAAATAAAGGCTGGTGCCCTTGTACGGCACGTGCGCTATGTCGATGCCTGCCAGCGATTTCAGCAGTTCCATGCCAAGATGGGGGGTCGAGCCTTCGCCGCCCGATGCATAGTTGAGCTGGCCGGGCTTCGACTTGGCCAGCGCGATCAAATCCTTCACCGAATTGACAGGCACCGTGTTATTGACAACCAGTATCTGCGGATTGATCACGAGCAGGCTTACCGGCGCGAAATCCTTGACCGGATCGTACGGCACCTTGCTCCTCAGCAAGGGGGCGATCGTAAGAGCGGTGCCGGTCCCGACCAGCAGGGTGTAACCGTCAGGGACCGACCTTGCAACAAGCTCCGTGCCGATCATGCTGCTGGCGCCGGCGCGGTTGTCGACGACTATCTGCTGTCCCCACGCCTCTGTCAATTTGGCGCCGATGAGGCGCGCTACAAGGTCGGTCGGACCACCGGCCGAGAAGCCGACGATCACGCGGATCGGCTTGCTCGGATAATCCTGTCCTGAGCCTGTCGAACGGATTTGTGCCGATGCACAGTTGCTCACCGCCACCAAACAAGCTCCGCACAGCATAGCGCTAATCTTCATACGAGCCTCCCCCTTAACGTCCCTTGAACACCGGCTCCCGCCGTTCGCCAAATGCGCGCACGGCCTCGGCGTGATCCTCGGTCGTGCCGAGAATCGCCAAATGCGAAGAGATCAGGTCGAGCGCGCTTCTCAGATCCTGGCGGGCGCCCTGGTAGACTGCCCGCTTGGTCATTCGAATCGCCAGCGTCGAGCCACGCACCAAGCGTTCCGCGAAGGCGTAGGTGTAGGGCATCAGCTCGGCGTCGGGCAGCACCTTGTTCACGATGCCAAGCCGTTCCGCTTCTGCAGCCGAGATGAGATCGCCCGTCCAGAACAGTTCGAGCGCTTTGGCTGTGCCCACCAGCCGCGGCAGGTAATACGCGCCGCCGTCGCCCGGCACGACCCCGACCTTAACATACGTCTCACCGAACCGCGCGCTCTCGGCAGCGAAACGGACATCCCCCATGAGCGCCATGTCCATGCCCGCGCCCATGGCCGCGCCGTTGACCGCAACGATGACCGGTTTGTCCAGATCTTCCAGCAGCAGCGGGATCCTGTGGATGTGATCCCAAAGCTTCTGTTTCCGGGCGAAGGGCGCGCGGCCTTCCGGCGTATCCATGCGACCGATGTCGCCGCCCGCGCAGAAGGCTTTGTCGCCCGTCCCGGTCACGACGACCACGTGAATATCTTCGTTGCGCCGGCACTCGTCGAGCGCGTCAGTCCATGCGTCAATCATTTCGAGGGTAAAGGCGTTGCGCTTTTCCGGACGGTTGAGACGGATCGTTGCGATCCGGGCTTCCACGGAAAACAACAGGTGCTCGGTCATAACAGTCGCTCCTCAGGTTGTCGTCACCATCGGCCATAGGCCATCGCCACCGGCGGCCAGTGCCGCCTTGCGCTGCTGATCAAGGAACTCCCGTACCTCCATCCGCAGGAGCTCGCACCGGTCATCGAGCCTTAATGGTCGCAGTCGAAGTTTCATCGGCGGCGCAGCCGCCCGTTCCCGGTTTGCACCAGAACCAACACCTTGTCCTCGTTGAGCAGACGAACATTCTGAATGCAACATGCGCGCAAACGCTTTGATCTAGATCAAAGAGTTTGCGCGCATGTTGTGTTTAAAATAATTTTTTGTTCGAGACCAGAACCACAAGGGAAGCAAAAAGAAAACCAGCGATGCCGATGACCTGCAGCAAAATCCTCCGCTATGAAAAGCGCGATCGCACGGCCTACATCACCCTCAACCGCCCCGAGGTGATGAACGCTATTAACATCGAGCTGGGCCAAGCGATCGCCGCAGCGGTGAAAAACGCGGAAAAGGATGACGACATTCTGGTTCTGATCATCATTGGCGAAGGCGGCAAGGCTTTCTCCGCCGGGGCCGATCTCAAGGAGAAGAACCAGCGCGACGTCACGGAAATTACGAACTCGTGGCAGGACGCGGACGCGAACTGCACCAAGCCCATCATCGCGGCCATCGACGGCCACTGCATCGCCGGCGGGTTGGAGCTTGCGCTTCGCTGCGACATCCGGGTCGCCACCCAGAAATCCACCTTTGGCCTGCCCGAACCGCGCCGCAGCATGCTCGCCGGCTATGGGCTGCACAATCTCTCACGCATGATCCCGCTCGGCGAGGCGCTGCTCATCCAGCTCACTGGCTCGCCCATCACTGCAGAGCGCGCCTACCAAATTGGCTTGATCCAGAAGCTCGTACCGGACCGCGCCGCGCTCCTGCAGCAGGCGGATGCCATTGCAAACGACATCGTGCAGTGCGCGCCGCTGGCGGTGCAGGCCATCAAGCGCATCGTCAAGACCGGCCGCAACGTGCCACCGGAATATTCCCTGAAGCTCGCCGAGCCGATCAGGAAATTCATCGACAGCACCGAGGACCGGCTCGAAGGCCCGCGCTCGTTCGTCGAGAAGCGCGCTCCGAAATGGAAGATGCGCTAGCAATGCAAAGCTCTACGGCGGCGTTCAAGCGGAGCTCAGGCCTTAAGCGAATCACGGAGCAGAATCAAGGAGCACTATTGCTGAGCGGCCAAAAGCCGCTTAGCATGCATATCCGCCACCCTAAACCTTGAACTAAGTCTGGGACATGGTCTCGAGGACAGACTGCTAACAAGGGAGAACCAAGGAAATGACTGGGAAGCTGAATGACAAGATAGCATTGGTGACTGCGGCAGCGGGCGCCGGCATGGGGCAAGCGATCGCCCGACGTTTTGCGCGCGAGGGAGCCAAGGTCGTGGTTACCGACGCGCACGAGAAGCGCGTCAAGGAGACCGCGCAGGGCATGTCGAAGGAATTCGGTTACGAGGTGCTCGGATTCAAGCTGGACGTGCGCAGCCAGAAGGA
>JACQOI010000334.1 GCA_016202615.1 Betaproteobacteria bacterium | reverse complement strand
CTCTTTCTCGTATCCGATGAATCAAGTTTCATATCCGGTCAGTTGCTCTGCGTGGACGGGGGCCGTACCGACCGGATGTGAGAGGAAGGAGAGATGGGCTATGCAACATGGAAACAGGGCTGAAACGGTAGCGCTTTGCGCGGTGGGAGATGTGATGCCTAACCGGCAGGAGCCGGAGCGGTTTTTCGATCTGTGTAAACAGGTGCTCGCCACTTTCGACATGAGGTTCTGCCAGCTGGAAACCAATTTTTCGGAGAGAAGCGGTCGCGCTTCCGGATCGAGGGTTCCGACCCGGGCCCACCCGCGTAACGTGCAGGCCCTGACGGCAGGGGGGTTCGACCTCGTGACCTATGCGAGCAATCACACCATGGATTGCGGGCCGGACGTGATGGCCGATACTATCGCGCTTCTCCGTGAGCATGGCGTCCTCTTTGTCGGCGCAGGAGAGAACATAGCAGAGGCTCGCCGACCCGTGATCCTCGAGCGAAAAGGGGTCAAGATCGCATTTCTCAATTATTGCTCGATCCTGCCGGCCTGGTCTTGGGCCGAGGAATCGCGCCCCGGGATCGCGCCGCTACGGGTAAGAACCCACTACGAGATGATAGAGTCAGACCAGCCCGGATGTCCGCCCCGCATCTTCACCTACCCGCACGAGAACGACCTGAACGCGCTTTTGGAAGATATCCGGGCCGCTAAGTCTGCGGCCGATGTTGTCGTGGTGGCTCTCCACTGGGGGCTGCATTATGTACGGGCAAAGCTGGCCACATACCAGCAATCCGTCGCCCATGCGGCGATCGATGCAGGCGCGGATCTTATCGTCGGCACTCATGCCCACATCTTGAAGGGTATCGAGGTTTACAAGGGGAAAGCAATTTTCTACAGCCTGGGTAATTTCGCGCTCGATTCGAATTTCAGGGCATGGCCCAATCTCACACCGGGACAGAAGGAACTGGTGGAAACATACGACATCGTCATAGACCCTGAGTGGGCCAAAGGCTATCCCTATCCGGGTGACTTTCGAAAGACGATGGCCGTCAAGTGCCTGGTTTCGCGGCAAGGGATAGAACGTGTGTCTTTTCTTCCCGCAGCCATAACCATCGATGCTAGGCCGCGGTTTTTGTCGAGGACCGAGGATGCCTTCGGCGAGCTCGTTCAATACATGAAAGACGTTACGGCGGAAGCCGGTCTCAACGCGGTGTGCCGCGTAGAGGGCGACGAAGTCGTCGTCTTTTAGAAAAGGAAAATGAAGATGCTTACGAGGCTTTTCACGATGGGAGGATTGCTCGTTTTCGCTAGTCTCGCGATCGGTCAACAATACCCGAACAAAGCGATTCGCTGGATCGTGCCCTTCGCGGCGGGCGGTCCGCAAGACGTGCTGACGCGCGCGATCGCGCCGGAGCTAAGTAACTTGCTGAAGGTGCCGGTCATTGTCGATAACCGTGCCGGAGCTGGCGGCAGCGTGGCGATGATCGAACTCGCAAGAGCAGCACCGGATGGCTACACCATTGCTATCGCCCACGTCGGTACGCACGCGATCAATCCACATTTGCTCCCGGACACCGCTTTCAACCCTTTCAAGGATCACGTATTTGTGGCGCCGATTTACTCGTACACCATGGTGCTATTGATCAATCCTGGCTTGCCGGTGAAGAACGGTGCGGACCTCATCGCCTACGCCAAGGCGAATCCCAATAATGTCAGCTTCGGAAGCGGAGGCATTGGAACAAGTACTCACCTTGCGGCGGAAGCGCTCAAGGCGCTTAGCGGAACGCCGATGTTACACGTAGCCTACAAGGGCAGTGCGCCGGCTCTCGTCGCGTTACTGTCCGGTGAAGTCACGTACGTATTCAACAATTTGTCTACGGCACTGCCGCAGATACGTGCAGGCAAAGTGCGGGCGCTTGCGGTGTCGAGTTCAGCCCGCAGCGCTTTTGCTCGCGACATTCAAACGCTGCGGGAGTCGGGCGTTCCCGGCTTCGACAAGATATTCCCCGAGCTGTGGGGCGGGCTCTTTGCGCCCGCGGGCCTGCCGAAGCCGATTGTGGACCGACTAAGTACGGAAATGGGCAAGTCGCTGAACAATAAGGCGGTCGTTGAGAAGCTCGAGGGACTCGCCATAGACGTCTGGAGGTTCCCCCGCGAGGAGTTCCCGGCCTTCTTGCGCGGGGAGTACGAAAAATGGGGCAAACTGGTGAAGTCATCCGGGGCTAAGTAAGCAACGAGCGTGCGAGGTGAATGGCCCTAGGAGTTTGTCGGACTTGGATCGGACAAACTCCTTAGTAGCCTGTCGAATGCCAAGTCCGACAGGCTGCTAGCGGCACTGCTTGGGCCGATGAAGCCGCAGGCAAGCCGTGTGTGTGCAGTCAAATCAGGAATATGCCTCTATGCTGGTAAACGAATTCGGAAAATTCATTGCGCTGACGCGCTACGAGAACCTGCCCACCGGCGTGGTCGAGACAGTCAAGCTGCGCGTGCTCGATCTGCTGGCGGCGGGACTCGCGGGTTGCCATATGGGATGTCACAAACAACTGCTGCCTATTCTCGGCGGCGCGGGTCAGGCCTGCGCCTGGGGTTTGGGGAAAAAGCTTGCGTTGCGTGACGCGACACTGCTCAATAGCTTCCTGTCGCACGCTTCGGGTCTCGCCGACGGCTCGCGGTTTACCGGCGGCCATCCGGCGTCCGTTGTTGTTCCCAGCGCAGTGGCGCTCGCCGAAACGCAGCGCGCGACGGGCCGGGATCTGATCGCTGCCGTCGCCGCCGGCTACGAGGTTTTCCTGCGCCTCGGCCGGGCGATATATCCGCCCACGGTCGTGCGCGGATTTCAGAGCACGTCGGTGATTGGCGCAGCCGCCTCGGCCTCGGCCTGCGCGAGCCTGCTGCGCTTCTCGCCGGAGAAAGCGAAAAATGCGCTGGCGATCGCATGCACTCTGGGAGTGGGGCTGAAGGAAGCTACCAAGAGTTCCGGGAGCCGGGTGATGCAGGTTGCGCGCAGCTGCGAG